>NZ_JBSFDF010000011.1:0-192792 GCF_053593795.1 Streptomyces sp. NPDC002104
GGCGACCTCCGCCCTCGATCCGCGGACCACCGGCGAGGTACTGGCCCTGCTGCGCCGGGTCAACCGCGAGCTCGGCGTCACCATCCTCCTGATCAGGCAAAGCAAGAGGCCGGTCCACCAGGTGGACCGGCCTTCTCAGCAACCGGAAAGGGCTGCGCTACGACGGAAGGCGTCAGCGCGAGACCTTGCCGGCCTTGATGCACGAGGTGCAGGCGTTGAGGCGCTTCGGCGTCCCATTGACCACGGCACGGACACGCTGGATGTTCGGGTTCCAGCGACGCGAGGTGCGGCGGTGCGAGTGGGAAATGCTGTTGCCGAAGCTCGGCCCCTTGGCGCAAACGTCGCAGTTGGCAGCCACAGGTCACTCCAAAGACTTCAGATGCACTTACAGTGAATCCCGGCGCACCGGTATCAGGGATCTGAATTGGTTTGCCGGGGGGAATGGCCCGACTCTCATCGGGCAACCGGAGCAGCATACAACGCCTGCCTCGGTCCAAGAAAACTACCATGTCCCCGGCCGCCCCCGCCCCGGGGTCCCGCCGGTCCGGCGGTCCTTCGTTACCCTGCGGTGAACCCTGGCCCGCACAAGGAGGAACGCCCGGTGGCGCACCAGCCTCAGCCGTACCCCCTGAACGCCGAAGCGGTACGCACCTGGAGCTCGCTGGCCCTGGCCGCACTGGGCCGGGCCCGCGAGGACATCGACGCGATCAACGTCTATCCCGTCGCCGACGCGGACACCGGCACCAACCTCTACCTGACCGCCGAATCGGCCGACCGCGAGCTCGCGGACCTGCTCGCCACAGTGACGGACGGCACAGCCCCGGCCTCCCTCCCCGAGGCCGTACGGGCCTTCGCGCACGGCGCCCTGATAGGCGCCCGGGGCAACTCCGGGACGATCCTCGCGCAGCTGCTGCGCGGAGTGGCCGACGTACTCGGCGACGAGCCCGCCGGGCGCGAACCCGCGCGGCTGCTCGCGCAGGCGCTGACCCGGGCCGCCGAGGAGGCCTACCGGGCCGTCGCGCACCCGGTGGAGGGCACCATGCTCACCGTCGCCACCGCCGCCGCCCGGGCCGGGGAAGCCGCCGCCAAGGCCGCCGGGACCGCCGCCGAGGTGGCCAGGGCCGCCTACGACGGAGCCCGCACGGCCCTCGCCGACACCCCGGGCCAGCTGGCCGCGCTCGGGCGGGCCGGGGTCGTCGACGCAGGGGGCTGCGGGCTGGTCGCCGTGCTCGGGGCCCTGTGGCAGGCGCTGTCCGGGCGCGAACCGGCCCCCGAACCCGTGCGCGGCCGGGCCGTGCCCGTATCGAGGCCGACCGAGCCCTGCGCCGAGGAGCACGGCGGACCCGCCTACGAGGTGATCTACCTGCTGGAGGCCCCCGAACCGGAGGTCGACCGGCTGCGCACCCGGCTCGACGCCCTCGGGGACTCCCTCGTGGTGGTCGGCGGCGACGGGCTGTGGAACGTCCACGTCCACGTCGACGACCCCGGCGCGGCCGTGGAAGCCGCGGTGGTCGCCGGGCGGCCCTACCGCATCCGCATCACGCACTTCGGCGACGAACGCCGCCGCGCCCGCGGCGAACGCTCCCAGCGCGCGGTCGTCGCCGTGGTCCAGGGCGAGGGACTGGCCGGACTGTGCGGAGAGGCGGGCGCCACCACCGTGCTCGCCCGGGCCGGGGAACCGCCGGCCGTCGCCGAACTCGCCGACGCCATCCGCGAGGCCCACGCCCGCGAGGTCGTCCTCCTCCCCAACGGCGCCGAACTGCGCGCGGTCGCGGCGGCCGCCGCCCAGCAGGCACGGGCCGAAGGCGTACGGGTCGCGGTGATCCCCACCCGCTCCGAGGTCCAGGGCCTGGCCGCCCTCGCCGTGCACGACCCGGACGGCAGCTTCGACGAGGACGTGGTCGCCATGACGGCGGCCGCCGGAGCCACCCGCTACGGCGAACTCGCCGTCGCCGAACGGCAGTCCTTCACCTCGGCCGGCATCTGCCAGGCCGGCGACGTGCTCGGGCTCATCGACGGCGACGTCGCCGTCATCGGCACCGCCCTGGCCGAGACCGCCGAGGCCGTCCTGGCCCGCATGCTCGGATCGGGCGGCGAACTGGTCACCCTGGTCCTGGGCCCCGAGGCCCCCGAGGAGCTCGCCGGCCGGCTGGAGGCGTACGTCCAGCACGGTCACCTCGCCGTCGACACCGTCACCTATCAGGGCGGGCGCTGGTCCTCGCCGCTGCTCATCGGGGTGGAATAGCCGGGTTGTCGGCGCCATGGTGTGCAATGGAACACGTGCCCGCGCTCGACGAAGACCTCAAGAAGACCCTCGGCCCCGCCACCGCGAAGGTGCTGGCCGAGCAGCTCGGCCTGCACACGGCCCTGGACCTGCTCCACCACTACCCCCGGCGGTACGCGGAGCGCGGCGAGCTGACCTCGCTGGCCGAACTCGCCGACCAGATCGACGAACACGTCACAGTGGTCGCGCAGGTGGCCGACGCGCGGCTGCTCACGTACCAGGGCAGCCGGGGCGGCGGCAAACGCCTCGAAGTCACCATCACCGACGGCAGCGGGCGGCTCCAGCTCGTCTTCTTCGGGTCCGGGGTCCACAAGCCGCACAAGGAACTCCTGCCCGGCAGCCGCGCCATGTTCGCGGGCAAGGTCGGCATGTTCAACCACAAGCTCCAGCTCGCCCACCCGGCCTACGAACCCCTCGGCGCGGACGCCTCCGACCGGGACGCGGCCGCCGCCTTCGCGAGCCAACTCATCCCGATCTACCCGGCCTGCGCGAAGCTGGAGTCCTGGAAGATCGCCAAGTGCGTGGACGCGGTGCTCCCCAGCGCCCAGGAGGTCGTCGACCCGCTGCCGCCCGCCCTGCGCGAGGACCGCGGACTGGTCCCGCTCACCGAGGCCCTGCTGAAGATCCACCGTCCCGCCACCAAGGCCGACGTCGAGGACGCCCGCGGGCGCCTGAAGTGGGACGAGGCCTTCGTCCTCCAGGTCGCCCTGGCCCGCCGCCGGCACGCCGACTCCCAGCTCCCGGCCGTACCCCGCCGCCCCACCCCCGGCGGCCTCCTCGAATCCTTCGACGCCAAGCTCCCCTTCACCCTCACCGAAGGCCAGCGGACCGTCTCGAAGGAGATCTTCGACGACCTCGCCACCGACCACCCCATGCACCGCCTCCTCCAGGGCGAGGTCGGCTCGGGGAAGACGATGGTCGCGCTGCGGGCCATGCTCGCCGTCGTCGACTCCGGCGGGCAGGCCGCCATGCTCGCCCCCACCGAGGTGCTCGCGCAGCAGCACCACCGGTCCATCACCGAGATGATGGGCGAGCTCGCCGAGGGGGGCATGCTCGGCGGCTCCGACCGCGGGACCAAAGTGGTCCTGCTCACCGGCTCGATGGGGGTGCCCGCCCGCCGCCAGGCGCTGCTCGACCTGATCACTGGCGAGGCCGGGCTCGTGATCGGCACGCACGCGCTCATCGAGGACAAGGTCCAGTTCCACGACCTCGGCCTGGTCGTCGTCGACGAGCAGCACCGCTTCGGCGTGGAACAGCGCGACGCTCTGCGCTCCAAGGGCAAGCAGCCCCCGCACCTGCTCGTCATGACCGCCACCCCGATCCCGCGCACGGTCGCCATGACCGTCTTCGGCGATCTGGAGACCTCCGTACTGGACCAGCTGCCCGCCGGCCGCTCCCCGATCGCCACCCACGTGGTGCCCGCCAAGGACAAGCCGCACTTCCTGGCCCGGGCCTGGGAGCGGGTCCGCGAGGAAGTGGAGAACGGCCACCAGGCGTACGTGGTCTGCCCGCGCATCGGCGACGGGGAGGACGAGAACGGCAAGGGCGCCAAGGGAGCCAAGGGCGCCGCCGCCAAGAAGAAGGCGGCGGCCGAGGACGGCGACAGGCGGCCCCCGCTCGCGGTGCTGGAGATCGCCGAGCAGCTCACCCGGGGCCCCCTCGCCGGGCTGTCCGTGGAGGTGCTGCACGGGCGGATGGACCCCGCCGACAAGGACGACGTCATGCGCCGCTTCACCGCGGGCGAGGTCAAGGTCCTGGTCGCCACCACCGTCATCGAGGTCGGCGTGAACGTCCCGAACTCCACCGTCATGGTCATCATGGACGCCGACCGCTTCGGCGTCTCCCAGCTCCACCAGCTCCGCGGCCGCGTCGGCCGCGGCTCCGCCCCCGGGCTCTGCCTGCTGGTCAGCGAGATGCACGAGGCCAGCCCCGCCCGCGCCCGGCTCGCGGCCGTCGCCGCCACCCTGGACGGCTTCGAGCTCTCCCGCATCGACCTCGAACAGCGCCGCGAGGGCGACGTGCTCGGCCAGGCCCAGTCCGGTGTCCGCTCCAGCCTGCGCATGCTCGCCGTCATCGAGGACGAGGAGGTCATCACCCAGGCCCGGGAGGAGGCCACCCGCGTCGTCGCCGCCGACCCCGAGCTCACGCGGCTGCCCGGCCTGCGGACCGCCCTGGACGCCCTGCTGGACACCGAGCGGGAGCAGTACCTGGAGAAGGGGTGACGGGCACGGTGACGGGCACGACCTATCGTTGGAGGCCCGCACCATCCTCCGCCCGCTCACCGAAGGACCCCAGATGACCCGCGTGATCGCCGGAAGCGCCGGCGGGCGACGCCTCGCCGTACCGCCCGGCACCGGCACCCGCCCGACCTCGGACCGGATGCGCGAAGGACTCTTCTCCACCTGGGAGTCGCTGCACGGAGTGGAGGGGGCCCGCGTCCTCGACCTCTACGCCGGTTCCGGCGCCGTCGGCCTGGAGGCGCTCTCCCGCGGCGCGGACCACGCACTGCTCGTCGAGCCCGACGCCAAGGCCGCCAAGGCGATCAAGGACAACATCACCTCGGTGGGCCTGCCCGGCGCCGAATTCCGGTCCGGCAGGGCCGAGCAGATCGTGGCCGGCGCCGCGCACGGGGACCCGTACGACATCGTCTTCCTGGACCCGCCGTACGAGGTGGAGCACGCCCACCTCTGCGAGATCCTCCTCACACTCCGGTCCAATGGCTGGCTCACCGGCGACGCGCTCGTCACCGTGGAGCGCAGGACCCGCAGCGGGGCCTTCCCGTGGCCGGACGGCTTCGAGCCGCTGCGCTCCAGGAAGTACGGCGAGGGCACCCTTTGGTACGGTCGCGCCGCCTCCACCAGCGAAGAGTCATGAAGCCCGCACCCGGGAACGAGGGAATGCAGTTGCGCCGCGCCGTCTGTCCGGGGTCGTTCGACCCCATCACCAACGGACACCTCGACATCATCGGCAGGGCCTCGCGGCTCTACGACGTGGTCCACGTGGCCGTGATGATCAACCAGTCCAAGCAGGGGCTCTTCACCGTCGAGGAGCGGATCGAGCTGATCCGCGAGGCGACCGCCGGCTACGGCAACATCGTGGTCGAGTCCTTCCACGGACTCCTCGTCGACTTCTGCAAGCAGCGGGAGATCCCGGCCATCGTCAAGGGCCTGCGCGCCGTCAGCGACTTCGACTACGAGCTGCAGATGGCCCAGATGAACATGGGCCTGTCGGGCGTCGAGACGCTCTTCGTCCCGACCAACCCCACCTACAGCTTCCTGTCCTCCTCCCTGGTCAAGGAAGTGGCGGCCTGGGGCGGCGACGTCGCCCACCTGCTCCCCGCGCACGTGCACGCCGCGCTGCTGGAGCGCCTGCCCCGGCGCTGACCCCGGCGGCCTGCGCCCCCTGACCGGGAGTCGGCCGGTGTCGGCTCCCGGGCCGGTGGCCTTACAGTCGTCCCGTCCGTCTCGGGAACCGCCCGGGGCCGAGAGAGTGCGAGCACCCATGGACGTGCAGAAGAAGCTCGACGAGATCGTCGCGGCCGTCGGCAGCGCCCGGTCCATGCCCATGTCGGCCTCGTGCGTGATCAACCGCGCCGAGCTGCTCGCCCTCCTCGAAGAGGTACGCGGCGCCCTGCCGAACTCGCTCGCCCAGGCCCAGGAGCTCATCGGCGGCCGGGAGCAGCTGGTCGAGGAGGCCCGCCGCGAGGCCGACCGGATCATCGAGTCGGCGCACGCCCAGCGCGGTTCGCTGATCTCCGACACCGAGGTCGCGCGGCGCTCCCAGGACGAGGCGGACCGGATCCTGGCGGAGGCCCGCCGGGAGGCCGAGGAGGTCAAGGCCGAGGCCGACGACTACGTCGACAGCAAGCTCGCGAACTTCGAGGTCGTGCTCACCAAGACCATCGGCTCGGTGGACCGGGGACGCGAGAAGCTGCTGGGCCGCGGGGCCGGGCTCGACGAGCAGGGCTACCCCGACGCCGAGGCGCCCGAGCGCAGCCACGACCCGGAGACGCAGCGGCAGCAGGCGGACGCGTACGTGGACACCAAGCTGGCCACCTTCGAAGCGGTGCTCTCCAAGACCCTGGAGGCCGTCGGCCGGGGCCGGCAGAAGCTCCTGGGCCGCGTGGCCACCGACGACCTCGGCGCGCACATGGCCGCCCAGGACGCGGCCGGGCACCAGAACGCGCGCTCCTCCAGCGACGCGGACTTCCTGGCGGGGCTGGCCGAGCCGCAGGCGCCGCTGATCCCCGCGCAGACGCAGCCGGAGCCGCAGCCCGCGTACGACGCGTACGCCTACCAGCAGCCCGTCCAGCAGCAGGACGCGTACTCCTACCAGGACCCGTACGGCGGCTACCAGCAGGCCCAGCAGCAGCCCGACCCCTACGCGGTCCCCTACGAGCAGCAGCAGCCCGACCCCTACGGCGGCTACCAGCAGCAGCCGCAGCCCGTACAGGACCAGCAGGCGGCGCTCGACGAGACCAGCTTCTTCGACACGAGCATGATCAATCTGGACCAGCTGCGCCAGTACGAACAGGGCCGCTGAGCCCGCCCCGAACCTGGATTGGGCTCAGAGCGAAGCGGCGGGTATCCTGGCTCTTCGGTCGCGCGTATGCACCGCGATCCATGCTGCCCCCGAGGGGCGGAAATCTTGATCTTCAGCAGTCTCCAGTGATTTTGTGCCCATTGATCTTGTGAAGGCGGAACAGCCCTGAACACCCACCTCGACCACCGCAACCCTCTCGTGTTCGACACGCACGAGCTGGGTCGGCGTCCTGGTGCGATGCTGCGGCTGTCCCGTGAGATCGCGGCGCCGGCGGACCTCGGTCTCGCCGGTGTCATCGGAGTGCCCCAGGGCAACAAGCTGAACCTCAAGCTCCGCCTGGAGTCGGTCATGGAAGGGGTGCTTGTCACAGGCACCGTCCGTGGCTGGGCGACCGGGGAATGCGTAAGGTGTCTGGAGGCCGTCGAGCGTGAGCTCAAGGCGGAGTTCCAGGAGATGTTCTCGTACCCTGACGCCGACGACCGGATCCGCTCCAAGGCGGAGCCGGCCGACGACGCCGAGGACGACGAGGACACACTCTTTCTCGAGGACGGCTTGTTCGACCTCGAATCCGTGCTGCGCGATGTGGTGGTGCTCGCACTGCCGCTGCAGCCGGTGTGCCGGGAGGATTGTCTCGGACTGTGCCCCGATTGCGGGCTCAGCCTGAACGACGACCCGGACCACCATCATGACGCCGTCGACATCCGTTGGGCGGCACTGCAGGGACTCGTCACCGATCAGGGCGTCGAGAAGGACAATATGAGCGGCACTGCCTCCGACGGAGTTCAGGGCGCCGCCGAGAAGCAGGAGAAGTAGCCGTGGCTGTTCCGAAGCGGAAGATGTCGCGCAGCAACACGCGCCACCGCCGGTCGCAGTGGAAGGCTGCGGTCCCCACCCTGGTTTCGTGTGAGCGTTGCCAGGAGCCGAAGCTCCAGCACATTGCGTGCCCGAGCTGCGGCACCTACAACAAGCGCCAGGTCCTCGAGGTCTGAGCGGCTGGTGAGAGGCGCAATGTCTGAGCTGTCCAACGCTGAGAAGCAGGCAGACAGTAAGAACGCGGCCTCGTCCCACGTGCTTCTGGAAGGGCGGCTCGGGTATCGACTCGAGTCCGCCCTTCTGGTGCGTGCGCTGACCCACCGCTCGTACGCGTACGAGAACGGCGGTCTGCCCACCAACGAACGCCTGGAGTTCCTCGGGGACTCCGTGCTGGGCCTGGTGGTCACGGACACGCTGTACACGACCCACCCCGACCTGCCGGAAGGCCAACTGGCCAAACTGCGGGCCGCGGTAGTCAACTCGCGTGCACTTGCCGAAGTCAGCCGCGGGCTCGAACTCGGCTCCTTCATCCGGCTCGGCCGGGGCGAAGAGGGCACGGGTGGCCGGGACAAGGCCTCCATCCTCGCCGACACCCTTGAAGCGGTGATCGGCGCGGTCTACCTCGACCAGGGTCTCGACGCGGCCTCGGAGCTGGTTCACCGGCTCTTCGACCCGCTCATCGACAGGTCCTCGAACCTCGGTGCCGGCCTGGACTGGAAGACCAGTCTCCAGGAGCTCACGGCCGCCGAAGGTCTCGGGGTGCCCGAATACCTGGTCACCGAGACCGGCCCGGACCACGAGAAGACCTTCACCGCCGCCGCGCGCGTCGGTGGCGTCTCCTACGGCACCGGTGTCGGGCGCAGCAAGAAGGAAGCGGAACAGCAGGCGGCCGAGTCCGCGTGGCGCGGTATCAGTACCGCGGCAGGCGAGCGGAGCGCGTCGGCCGCCGGGACCACGGCCGCTCCGGCCGAGGGCGACGGGACGCCGACTCCCGCCGACCCGGCGCCGGACGCCTGACCCGTTCTTCCGGGATTTCCCCCGCCCCGTCACCTGCTCCGGCAGGCGGCGGGGCGGACCCGTTCGCGGGAAAGGCCCCCGCGGGGGCGGGCCCGGCGAGCCCGGTAGGCTCGGCCGCAGCGTCCCGATCCGCACTCCCTCCGGAGGACCCCCGTGCCCGAGCTGCCCGAAGTCGAAGTGGTGCGGCGCGGGCTGGAACGCTGGGTGGCCGGGCGGACCGTCACGGCCGTCGAGGTCCTGCACCCGCGCGCCGTACGCCGGCACGCGGGCGGCGGCGCCGATTTCGCGGCGCGGCTCACGGGGGAGACCATCGGGGTCCCCAGGCGGCGCGGCAAGTACCTGTGGCTGCCGCTGGAGGACCGGGAGCACTCCGTGCTCGGGCACCTCGGGATGAGCGGGCAGCTCCTCGTGCAGCCCGAAGGCGCCCCGGACGAGAAGCACCTGCGCATCCGGGTGCGGTTCGGCGACGACGCCGGGACGGAGCTGCGCTTCGTCGACCAGCGGACCTTCGGCGGACTGTCACTGCACCCCGTCGTTCCCGACAGCGCGGAGGGGCTCCCCGACGTCATCGCGCACATCGCGCGCGACCCCCTCGACCCGCTCTTCGACGAGGCGGCCTACCACCTCGCGCTGCGCGCCAAGCGGACCACCGTGAAGCGGGCACTGCTCGACCAGTCGCTGATCAGCGGGGTCGGCAACATCTACGCCGACGAATCGCTCTGGCGCGCCAAGCTGCACTACGAGCGCCCCACGGCCACGCTCACGCGCCCCCGGAGCACCGAGCTCCTCGGCCACGTCCGGGACGTCATGAACGAGGCGCTCGCCGTCGGCGGCACCAGCTTCGACAGCCTCTACGTCAACGTCAACGGCGAGTCCGGCTACTTCGACCGTTCGCTCGACGCCTACGGGCGCGAGGACGAGCCCTGCCGGCGCTGCGGCACTCCGATGCGGCGCCGGCCGTGGATGAACCGGTCGAGCTACTTCTGCCCGCGCTGCCAGCGGCCCTCGCGCGTGGCGTCGTAGGCGGACCTGGCGGAGAGCACCACGGGCATGCTGCCCTCCAGCAGCCCGATGAGCGCGTCCACGCGCTCCGCGACCGATACGCCGAACGGGGTCAGCTCGTAGTCGACCCGGGGCGGGTTGGTCGGCTGCGCCTCCCGGTTGACGATGCCGTCGCGCTCCAGCGCGTGCAGGGTCTGGGAGAGCATCTTCTCGCTTATGCCGTCCACGCGGCGGCGCAGCTCGTTGAACCGGCACGGCCCCTTGGACAGGGCACCGACCGTGAGGCTGCCCCAGCGACCCGTGACGTGTTCCAGCGTTTCCCGGGACGGGCACGCGCGAGCGAACACGTCGAAAGCTTCGGAGGCCTGTTCGGGCACGCCGTCACCCTCGGTCTCGCCACACCCTGGAGTCTGCATGGTTTCAGCCTACTACTGCGCAGCGCCAGCCATCCAGGTTGCGCTTTCGAAAAGTTAGTGGTTACCTCTGTCTCGTTACAACACGCCGCTCAGCCGCACAACGCCGTGTACCCCACGGTGTTTTCCGAGGGAGACCGTCTTGTCCGGAACCACGTACACCCCCGTCGTCTCGATCGCCTACCACTCCGGCTACGGCCACACCGCCGTGATCGCCGAGGCCGTCAAGGCCGGCGCCATCGACGCCGGTGCCACCGTGCACCTGATCAAGGTCGACGAGATCGACGACGCGCAGTGGGAGCTCCTGACCGCGTCCGACGCGATCGTCTTCGGCGCTCCGACCTACATGGGCACCGCTTCCGGCGCCTTCCACGTCTTCGCCGAGGCCACCTCGAAGATCTGGTTCCAGGCCGGCTGGCAGGACAAGGTCGCCGCGGGCTTCACCAACTCCGGCTCCAAGTCCGGCGACAAGGGCAACACCCTGGACTACTTCCAGACGCTGGCCTCGCAGCACGGGATGAGCTGGGTCAACCTGGGTCTGAAGCCGGGCTGGAACTCCAGCACCGGTTCCGAGAACGACATCAACCGCCTCGGCTTCTTCGACGGCGCCGCCGCCCAGTCCAACGGTGACCAGGGTCCGGAGTTCGTCCACAAGGCCGACATCGCCACCGCCGAGCACCTCGGTGCCCGCGTCACCGAGCAGACCCGTGTCCTGCTCGCGGGCCGCGCCGCGCTGGCCGGGGTCTGACACCCGGCGGGTTGACCGTCCGACGTGAAAACGGGCGGGGGCCCGGTCGGGCGCGGCGACATCCGCCGCGCGTGACCGGGCCCCCGCCCGATTGCTTTCTGCTGCTAGAAGCCGAAGTCCTGGGTCCACCAGGGCCCGCCGGCGGCGTCGTACATGCCGACGCCCAGGGTGCGGAACTCGCAGTTGAGGATGTTGGCCTTGTGGCCCGGGCTGTTCATCCAGGCCTTCATCACGGCCTGGGCGTCACCCTGGCCGCGGGCGATGTTCTCGCCGCCCATCCCCGATATGCCGGCCTTGGTGGCGCGGTCCCACGGGGTGTTGCCGTCGGGGTCGGTGTGGTCGAAGAAGCCCCGGACCGCCATGTCCTTGCTGAAGGCCCCGGCCAGCGCCGCCAGCGGCGGGTTCGCCCGGACGGCGACGCAGTCGACCTGTGCGCGCTCCTGGTTCACCAGGGCGAGTACGGCGCTCTCCTCGGCGGAATGACCGGCCGAGGCGGGCGGGGCCGGGGGGACGGCGGGCTTGGGCGCGGAGGTCTTCGGTGCGGCGGGCTTCGGTGCGGCGGGCTTCGCCTTCAGCGGGACCGGGGTCGGGCTCGCCTTCGGGGTCTTCGCCGGCGCCGTGGAGGGGGACGGGGAAGGGGAAGGGGAGGCCGACGGGGTGGGCGAGGCCGAGGGGGTGGGGGAGACGGGCGGGGTGCCCGCTCCCGAGGGGGCCCGGCCGGAGAGGTTGGCAAGGCCGCCCTGCTGCTCCAGCGCGCTCCGGGGGCTCGGCGAGGCCGGGGTCCGCGCCCCGGCGTTCGTGGTCTTCGCGTCGGAGCCCGCGGCCGTGACCCCTACGTAGGGGAAGGAGGAGCCGACCGGGACGAAGCCCGTGGTGACGGCCGCCGTACCGAGGACCGCGGCCACGGATACGCCGAGCAGACCGCCTCGCAGGGCGGCGCGGCGCTTGGCGCCGGGGCGCGGTGCGGCGTGGAGTCGGTGGCGTCCCATGGCGGCTCACCTTCCTGGGGATCGGATCGGCGGTTCAAGATCAACCTTTACTCACCCAAATGGGTGAGCTCATTGCTGCGCGACTGTACGCCATGGCGGGAGGGGGCGAGGTGACCCGAATGTGTTTGCCCGGTTAGCGTTCAGGCATGAATGAAGAGGTGCGGATGACCGCCTGGGTGCGCGGCCGTGTACAGGGAGTGGGCTTCCGCTGGTTCACCAGGGCCAACGCCATGGAGATCGGCGGACTGATCGGCTTCGCGCTCAACCTGGACGACGGGCGAGTACAGGTGGTGGCCGAAGGTCAACGTGAGAATTGCCACCGGCTCCTGGAATGGCTGCACGGCGCCGACACGCCCGGGAATGTGGACGGGGTGACGGAGATCTGGAGCACACCGCGCGGCGGTTACGACGGTTTCGCGATCCGGTGAGCGATCGACTGATCATGTACTGAACACATCGCCGGATGGTCCGCATGCGGTCGGAACTGCGCATTCGTCGCCGACGCGTTGCCGCCGTGACGGATCCGTGGAAGGCTCGGAGACGAGGATGATCTCCACACCCCTTGCAGGGGCCGGGATGCCCGCCGATACGGGGCGTGATCGTGTTGACCGTCAAACTTTTTGGTGAGACGCTGGAAGCCCCGCGCACCTGAGCTGTTTGGCAGTGCTGGCAGTACACAGTGTCAGCCAAAGATCGATGCAGTGACTGACAGTCGCTGCCGGACCTCGCGGGTGCGATTCCCTCACGACCCACACCGCTTCGGTCGGTCACTCAGTGTGGAGGACCATCCATCATGGCAAAGGCGCTTCTCGGTTACGTCGGCGGTTCCGACCCGCGACTCCTCGCCGAGATGCGACGGCTTCAGCAGCGCGTCCAGGACCTCGAGTCCGAGCTCGGACGAATCCAGTCCGAAAACGACGCTCTGAACGCGGCCGCCGCACAGCACGGAGACTCGTTGCTCGACAGCATCGACCTCGACGTACCCCAGGCGGAGCCTGCGCTCACCTGATCCGCGCTCCCTCGTCGCTCGATCTACGGAACCGCTTGATCTGCAAGGGACGCTTCGGCGTCCCTTCTTTCTTTCCGGACTTCCCTCTCTCCGACTTCCTCCGCCATTCCCACCTCGGATCCCACCTCGGACAAGGCCGCCGAGCGGCGTTGCGCCAGGTGGGGGGCTCCTACCTTTAGCGTCTGATCTGCCCTGCACCTTCATGGGCGAAACCGCACGCGAAAGGTAGAGTCCGGCGGCGTGCACCTCAAGTCCCTGACCCTGCGTGGCTTCAAATCCTTCGCTTCCGCGACCACCCTGCGCTTCGAGCCGGGCATCACCTGTGTCGTGGGCCCCAACGGCTCCGGCAAGTCCAATGTGGTGGACGCGCTCTCCTGGGTCATGGGAGAACAAGGGGCCAAGTCCCTGCGCGGCGGGAAGATGGAAGACGTCATCTTCGCCGGCACGACCGGCCGCCCGCCGCTCGGCCGCGCCGAGGTCTCGCTCACCATCGACAACTCCGACGGCGCGCTGCCCATCGAGTACGCCGAGGTCACCATCACGCGGATCATGTTCCGCGGCGGCAGCAGCGAGTACCAGATCAACGGTGACACCTGCCGCCTCCTCGACATCCAGGAACTGCTCTCCGACTCCGGCATCGGCCGCGAGATGCACGTCATCGTCGGACAGGGCCAGCTGGACTCCGTCCTGCACGCCGATCCGATGGGCCGCCGTGCCTTCATCGAGGAGGCCGCCGGGGTGCTCAAGCACCGCAAGCGCAAGGAGAAGGCGCTGCGGAAGCTGGACGCGATGCAGGCCAACCTCGCGCGCGTGCAGGACCTGGGCAACGAACTCCAGCGGCAGCTGAAGCCCCTGGGGCGGCAGGCGGCCGTGGCCCGGCGGGCGGCCGTGATCCAGGCGGACCTGCGGGACGCCCGGCTGCGGCTGCTCGCCGACGACCTCGTCACGCTCAAGGGCGCGCTCGACGCGGAGGTCGCGGACGAGGCGGCGCTGAAGGAACGCAAGGAGGCGGCCGAGGCGCAGCTCGCGGCGGCCGTGCGGCGGGAATCCGAACTGGAGGAGGCCGTACGGGAACTCGCGCCGCGGCTCCAGCGGGCGCAGCAGAACTGGTACGAACTGTCCCAGCTCGCCGAACGCGTGCGCGGGACGGTGTCCCTGGCGGACGCCCGGGTCACCTCGGCTTCGGCGCCGGCCGAGGAGGAGCGCCGCGGCCGGGACCCGGAGGACATGGAGAAGGAGGCCGCGCGGATCCGCGAGCAGGAGGCGGAACTGACGGCCGCGCAGGAGGCGGCCGCGCGGGCGCTGGAGGACACCGTCGCCCACCGGGCCGAGCTGGAGCGCTCGCTGGCCGACGAGGAACGGCGGCTACGGGACGTGGCGCGGGCCATCGCCGACCGGCGCGAGGCGCTGGCCCGGCTGACGGGCCGGCTCGGCGCGGCCCGCTCCAGGGCGGGCGCGGCCCAGGCGGAGATCGACCGGCTGGTGCTGGCGCGGGACGGGGCGCGGGCACGGGCGGAAGAGGCGCGCGAGGAGTACGAGGCGCTGGCACGGGAGGTCGGGGAGGAGTCCCCGGAGGCGGCGGGTGAGCGCGTGGCCGCGGGGTCCGGACAGGAGGAGTACGAGGCCGCGCGGGCCGAGCTGGCGGCGGCGGAGGCCGGACTCGGTGAGGCCCGGGACGCGCTGACGGCGGCGGAGCGGTCGCGGGCGGCGGTCTCGGCACGGCGGGACGCCCTGGCGATGGGGCTGCGCCGCAAGGACGGTACGGCGGAGCTGCTCGCGGCGCGGCTGGAGGGACTGCTCGGGCCGGCGGCGCAGCGGCTGGCGGTGACCCCGGGGTACGAGGTCGCCGTGGCGGCGGCGCTGGGCGCGGCGGCGGACGCGGTGGCCGTCACGTCGACGGCGGCGGCGGCCGGGGCGATCCGGTATCTGCGGGAGGGTGATGCGGGCAGGGCCGCGTTCCTGATCGCGCCGGGGGCGGCCTCCGGCGGTCCGGTGAGCGGGGCCGCGGTCCCCGGCCAGGCGGTGGCCTCCGCCTCCGCCCCTGCCTCTGCCTCCGCCTCTGCGTCCGCCCCCGCCTCTGCCGGGGCCGGAGTTCCGGGGCAGGCGCCCGAGGCGGGCTCGGTTCGAGGCCACCAGGATGAGGCCCGGGCCGTCGCCGCGACGCCGGGCTCGGATCCGGGGACCGGGGCCGGGCCGGGAGCCGCTTTGCCCCACCCCGCCCCTTCCCCCAACCCGGGCTCCGCCCCGGCCCCCGCGCCTCACACGCCGGCGGGGCCGAACGTGCCGGGCCCCGTGGCGCAGGCGTCGGCGGGGCTGAACGTGCCGGGTGCCGTCGGGGCACCGCCGGCGGGGGCCCGGGTGCCGGGCGCCGTCGGGCAGGTGGGGGTGGAGCGGGCGGTCGCCGCTGCCGAGCTCGTGCGGGGGGACGTCGAGGTGGTGCGGGCCGTGGCCTGGGTGCTGCGGGACTTCGTTGTCGTTGGGGGGCTCGATGACGCCGAGGCGCTCGTCGCCGCTCGGCCCGAGGTGGTCGCCGTCACCGCCGAGGGGGACGTGCTCGGAGCGCACCTCGCGCACGGTGGCTCCGCCGGGGTGCCCAGCCTGATCGAGGTGCAGGCCGCCGTCGACGAGGCCGCGGCGGAGCTGGCCCGGCTGGACGGGCGGTGCCTGGTGCTGGCGCAGGAGAAGGAGGCCGCGGCCGCACGCCGGGTGGCGGCCGGGGTCCGGGTCGAGGAGCTCGGGGAGCTCCGGGCGGCCGCCGAGCGGGCCCGGGCCGGGGTCGCGCAGCAGCTCGGGCGGCTCGCCGGGCAGGCGAAGGGGGCGCTGGGCGAAGCCGAGCGCGCCGCCGCGGCCGCAGCCACGGCGCAGGACGCGCTGGAGCAGGCGCTGGCCGACGTGGAGGAGTGTGCGGAACGGCTTGCCGTTGCCGAGGAGAACGACCTCGTCGAGGACGCGGCGGAGGAGTCGGACACCTCGCGCCGGGACCGGCTCGCGGCCGACGGGGCGAACGCGCGGCAGACCGAGATGGAGGCCCGGCTGCAGCTCAGGACCCACGAGGAGCGGGTGAAGGGGCTCGCGGGACGGGCCGATTCGCTCGACCGCGGGGCCAGGGCCGAGCGGGAGGCCCGGGCCAGGGCCGAACGCCGCCGGGAACGGCTGCGGTACGAGGCGCAGGTGGCCGCCGCCGTCGCCGACGGAGCCCGCCAGCTGCTGGCGCACATTGAGGTGTCGCTGAGCCGGGCCGTGGAGGAGCGCACGTCCGCCGAGTACGCGAAGGGCGTGCGGGAGCGCGAGCTCGACGAGGCCCGGGGTCTGGGCCGCGGCCTGAAGGGCGAGCTCGACAAGCTCACGGACTCCGTGCACCGGGGCGAGGTGCTCGGCGCCGAGAAGCGCATGCGGATCGAGCAGGTCGAGAGCCGTGCGCTGGAGGAGTTCGGGATGGCGGCGCAGGGGCTCGTGGCGGAGTACGGGCCCGACCAGCCGGTGCCGGCCTCCCCGGCCGCGGACGGGGAGGACCCGGATCCGGACGCCGCGCCGGAGCCCTTCGTCCGCGCCCGGCAGGAGAAGCGGCTGAAGGCGGCCGAGCGGGCCTACCAGCAGCTCGGCAAGGTCAACCCGCTGGCGCTGGAGGAGTTCGCGGCGCTGGAGGAGCGGCACAAGTTCCTCAGTGAGCAGCTGGAGGACCTGCGCAAGACCAGGGCCGACCTCCTCCAGGTCGTGAAGGAGGTCGACGAGCGGGTCGAGCAGGTCTTCACGGAGGCCTACCGGGACACGGCCCGCCAGTTCGAGGGGGTGTTCTCGCGGCTGTTCCCCGGCGGCGAGGGCCGGCTGATCCTGACGGATCCGGACAACATGCTCACCACGGGCGTCGACGTCGAGGCCCGGCCCCCGGGCAAGAAGGTCAAGCGGCTGTCGCTGCTCTCGGGCGGCGAGCGCTCGCTGACCGCCGTGGCCCTGCTGGTCTCCATCTTCAAGGCGCGGCCCAGCCCGTTCTACGTGATGGACGAGGTCGAGGCGGCCCTCGACGACACCAACCTGCAGCGGCTGATCCGGATCATGGAGGAGCTGCAGGAGAGCTCGCAGCTGATCGTGATCACGCACCAGAAGCGGACCATGGAGGTCGCCGACGCGCTCTACGGGGTCTCGATGCAGGGCGACGGGGTGTCGAAGGTCATCAGCCAGCGGCTGCGCTGACGGAAGGGGCGGGGCGGAAACGGCCGGGTGTGACCGCGCCGATGCGGGGCACGTGCGCTCCGATGGCCCTTCCGGGTGGTGCCCGATCTTGACCTGTGTGCCACTGGGAGGGATCACACCCTCACCCCGTCACCGCAGCCGGCACGCAGGAGCGCACCTTGAGCAGCAGCACGACGCCGCCCCAGGCCTCAGGCGGCGGCCACGTATCGCAGCCCGACCACCTCGGGCACGTCATCTTCATCACCGCGGCCGCCGCCATGGGCGGATTCCTCTTCGGCTACGACAGCTCCGTCATCAACGGCGCCGTCGAGGCCATCCGCGACCGCTTCGACGTCGGCTCGGGCACCCTCGCCCAGGTGATCGCCGCCGCGCTGATCGGCTGCGCCCTCGGCGCCGCCACCGCCGGCCGGATCGCCGACCGGATCGGCCGCATCCGGTGCATGCAGATCGCCGCCGTCCTCTTCACGGCCAGCGCCATCGGCTCCGCCCTCCCCTTCGCCCTCTGGGACCTGGCGCTCTGGCGGGTCATCGGCGGCTTCGGCATCGGCATGGCCTCGGTCATCGGCCCGGCCTACATCGCCGAGGTCTCCCCGCCCGCCTACCGCGGCCGGCTCGCCTCCTTCCAGCAGGCCGCCATCGTCATCGGCATCGCCATCTCCCAGCTCGTCAACTGGGGGATCCTGAACCTCGCCGACGGCGACCAGCGCGGGGAGATCGGCGGGCTGGAAGCCTGGCAGTGGATGCTCGGCGTCATGGTCGTCCCGGCCGTCCTCTACGGGCTGCTCTCCTTCGCCATCCCCGAGTCGCCGCGCTTCCTCGTCTCGGTCGGCCGCATGGAGAAGGCCAAGACGGTCCTGCGCGAGGTCGAGGGCGAGGGCATCGACGCCGACGCCCGCGTCCAGGAGATCGACCGCGCCATCCATTCGGAGCAGAAGTCCTCCTTCAAGGACCTCCTCGGCGGCCGCTTCGGCTTCCTGCCGATCGTCTGGATCGGTATCGGCCTCTCCGTCTTCCAGCAGCTCGTCGGCATCAACGTGATCTTCTACTACAGCTCCTCGCTGTGGCAGTCGGTCGGCATCGACCCGAGCTCCTCGTTCCTGTACTCCTTCGAGACCTCCGTCGTGAACATCATCGGTACGGTGATCGCGATGGTCTTCGTGGACCGCATCGGCCGCAAGCCCCTCGCGCTCATCGGGTCCACGGGCATGGCGATCTCCCTCGCGCTCGCCGCGTGGGCCTTCTCCTACAAGGACAACAGCGGCGGCGACATCGCCCTCCCGCACACCCAGGGGCTCGTGGCCCTCATCGCGGCCAACTTCTTCGTGCTCTTCTTCGCCCTGTCCTGGGGCGTGGTGGTCTGGGTCCTGCTCGGCGAGATGTTCCCGGGCCGCATCCGCGCCGCGGCCCTCGGTGTGGCGGCCGCCGCCCAGTGGATCGCCAACTGGGTCATCACCGTCTCGTTCCCGAC
Source organism: Streptomyces sp. NPDC002104 (assembly GCF_053593795.1). Lineage (NCBI taxonomy): Bacteria > Bacillati > Actinomycetota > Actinomycetes > Kitasatosporales > Streptomycetaceae > Streptomyces > Streptomyces sp. NPDC002104. The sequence continues at coordinate 18,477 of NZ_JBSFDF010000011.1, forward strand.
CCTGTCGGACTGGAACCTGTCCGGGGCGTACGTCATCTACGCGGTCTTCGCCGTGCTCTCGATCCCGTTCATCCTCAAGTGGGTGCCGGAGACCAAGGGCAAGTCGCTGGAGGAGATGGGCTGACCGGCCCGGCCGCCAGCCCCGCTCCACCCTCGTCCCGCGACGCGTACTGCCCCGTCTCAGTCCTTGAGGCGGGGCAGCACCTGTTCGCACAGGAGCTGCAGGCTCCGCCAGCCCTCGTCCACGGGCATCCCGCCGCACAGCGGGTGCAGCACCAGGTTCCCCGCCTCGCCGGCGCCGCGGGCGTACGCGACCGCCTCGTCCGGGGTGAGGATGCGGTACACGCCCTCGGCGCGCAGCTCGGCCACCGTGTGCGCGCCCGACCGTACGGCGCTGCGGATGTCCTTGGACTGCCAGGAGGCGTACATCCCGGCCTCGTGCAGGAACCGCTCGCCGTACTGGTCCCACGCCCGGTCCGGGTCCTCGGCGATGTGCAGCAGCGGGGTCTCGGCCGCCGGCATCATGCAGAAGCCCTCCGTGCCGTACTCCGCGAGCTTCGCGTTGTAGTACGCCTCCAGCTCGGGCAGGTGCGCGCTCGGGAAGAACGGCAGGCCCAGGCGGGCCGCCCGGCGGGCCGCCGCCTCGGAGCTGCCGCCGACCAGGAGCAGCGGGTGCGGCTGGGTGAAGGGCCGCGGGGTGACCCGTACGGTCCGGCCGCGGAATGCGAACGGCTCGCCGGTCCACGCCTTCAGCAGGGTCTCCAGCAACTCGTCCTGGAGCTTGCCGCGCCGGCCCCACTCCACGCCGTGCTGCTCGTACTCCTCGGGGCGGTAGCCGATGCCGGCCACCGTGACGAGGCGGCCGCCGCTGAGCAGGTCGAGCACCGCGATGTCCTCGGCGACCTTCAGCGGGTCGTACAGCGGGCCGATGATCGCCGAGACGGTGACCGCGATCCGGCGGGTGGCGCCGAAGACCGCGCCCGCGAAGGCGAAGGGGGAGGGCAGCCAGTTGTTGTCGGTGCCGTGGTGCTCCTCGGTCTGGATGGTGTCGATCCCGCGGTCGTCCGCATACTTCGCCATCTCCAGCGCGGCCTTGTAGCGGGCGGAGAGGGTTTCCGGGGTGCCGTTCGGATCGATGAGGTTGAACCGGGCCACGGTGATGGGCATGGAGAGGTCCCCCTTCGCCGGAGGTGGGTGGGCGGGCGAAGGGGGACGTTAGCTGACGCAGCGTCAGTTGGACAGGGATCCGGCGGGGACCGGCTCCTGCGCCGGCTCCTGCGCCGGGGCCTGCGGGGCCGGGGCCTCCTGCGTCACTGGCGTGCGCGGCAGGACGGCGTACAGCAGGGCCGAGGTGATGATGCCCGCCGCCCAGCCCAGGCCGTTCTGCCCGATCCAGGTGGTGGCCAGCGGGCCGCTGAACCAGTCGACCTTCGTGAACAGCGTGCCCACCACCAGGGCCAGGCCCCAGGCGGTCATGGCCTGCCAGGCGAAACCGCCCCGGTACCAGTAGGCGCTGGTGCGCGTGGTGTCCAGCAGGGCGGGCCCGTCGTAGGAGGTGCGGCGCAGCATGTCCACGCCGAAGACGCCGATCCACGCGGAGAAGGCCACGGCCAGCAGGGTCAGGAAGGAGATGAACGAACCGAAGAAGCTGGTCGCGACCACCATGAGCAGGAAGCCGAAGACCAGGCTGATCACGGCGTTGACGCTGACCGCCGCGGCGCGCGGGACCTTGATGCCGAGGGTCTGGGCGGTGAAGCCCGCCGAGTACATGGACATCGAGTTGATGAGCAGCATGCCGACGAGCGCGATCAGCAGGTACGGGACCGCGATCCAGATCGGCAGCAGTTCGCCGATGAAGGACACCGGGTCCTGCGCGGTGGCCAGGTCGGGGGTGGCCACGGCCATCACCGCGCCCATGAGCACCATCGGGATCACCACGACGGCCGCGCCGCCGATGGTCGCGCCGACCATGCCCCGGGCGGAGGCGGTGCGGGGCAGGTAGCGGGTGAAGTCCGGGCCGGAGGGGACCCAGCTGATGCCGCCGGCCGCGATGGTGCCGATGCCCGCGATCATCATCGCGGTGGAGCCGGCGGGCTTGTCGAAGACGGCCGACCAGTCGGTCTCGGCGATCAGATAGCCCAGGACGAGCACGCTGAAGGCGCCGAAGAGGTACGTGGACCACTTGGAGCAGACGCGCAGCGCGTTGATGCCGAGCCCGGAGACCAGGAAGGTGCAGCCGACGAAGAAGAGCAGGGTGACGACGATGAGCGCGGTGTTCTTCTTGATGCCGAAGAGCAGGTCCAGGACGGTCAGGACGGCGTAGGCGCCGCTGACCGCGTTGATGGTCTCCCAGCCCCAGCGGGCGACCCAGATCAGGGCGCCGGGGAAGAGGTTCCCGCGCTGGCCGAAGACGGCCCGGGAGAGCGCCATGCCGGGGGCGCCGCCGCGCTTGCCCGCGATGGATATGAGTCCGACGATCCCGTAGGAGACGACCGGCGCGGCGATCGCGACGACGAGCACCTGCCAGATGTTCAGCTTGTTGAAGATGACGAGACCGGCGCCCATGGTCAGCAGCAGCACACTGATGTTGGCGGCGACCCAGGTCGGGACGAGCTCGCGGACCCGGCCGCGGCGCTCGGCGTCCGGGACGGGCTCCAGGCCGCGCGACTCGACGGCGGTCTCGGCAGGCATAGGTGTACTCCGTGGGGGGAGGGGCGGGGCGTGGGGGACTGTTCATCATCGTAGATTTGCCGCAAAAAGTACAAACAGAGGCTTACGTCCTGGTATGAACCTCCAGGGTCCCCGGCTCGGGGCGGGCGTGGCCGATACTGGGGAGCGTTATGGAAATCCTGATCCTTGCCGTAGTCATCGCCCTGGTCGCGGTCGGTGCGATCAGCGGGCTCGTGGTCAGCAGCCGCAAGAAGAAGCAGCTGCCCCCCACCGCCCCGCCGAGCACGCCGACCATCACTGCCCCGCCCGCCGAACCGCAGGTGGGGGAGGACGCCGCACCGACGGCGGAAGAACCGCGCCGCACGATCGAGGAGGTCGCCCTCCCCGACGCGGAGGCCGCCCTCGCCTCGCCCGTCGCGGTCGAGGACCCGGTCGTCGAGGCTCCGCCCGCCCCCGAGATCGAGGTGCCCGAGCCCACCGCCGGCCGCCTGGTCCGGCTGCGCGCCCGCCTCGCCCGGTCGCAGAACACGCTCGGCAAGGGGCTGCTCACGCTGCTCTCCCGCGAGCACCTCGACGAGGACACCTGGGAGGAGATCGAGGAGACCCTCCTCATCGCCGACGTGGGTGTCGCACCGACCCAGGAGCTGGTGGACCGGCTCCGCGAGCGGGTCAAGGTGCTCGGCACCCGCACCCCCGCCGATCTGCGCGCCCTGCTCAAGGAGGAGCTGGTCGCGCTCCTCGGCACCGACTTCGACCGCGCCGTGAAGACCGAGAGCGGCGTGGACACCCCCGCCGTGATCATGGTCGTCGGCGTGAACGGCACCGGCAAGACCACCACCACCGGCAAGCTCGCCCGTGTGCTCGTCGCCGACGGCCGCAGCGTCGTGCTCGGCGCGGCGGACACCTTCCGCGCGGCCGCCGCCGACCAGCTCCAGACCTGGGGCGAGCGGGTCGGGGCGCGCACCGTGCGCGGCCCCGAGGGCGGCGACCCGGCCTCGATCGCCTACGACGCGGTCAAGGAGGGCATCGCCGAGGGCGCCGACGTGGTGCTCATCGACACGGCGGGCCGGCTGCACACCAAGACCGGCCTGATGGACGAGCTCGGCAAGGTCAAGCGCGTTGTGGAGAAGCACGGCCCGCTCGACGAGATCCTGCTGGTCCTGGACGCCACCACCGGCCAGAACGGCCTCACCCAGGCCCGTGTCTTCGCCGAGGTCGTGGACATCACCGGCATCGTCCTGACCAAGCTCGACGGCACCGCCAAGGGCGGCATCGTCATCGCGGTCCAGCGCGAGCTCGGCGTCCCGGTCAAGCTCATCGGCCTCGGAGAGGGCGCGGACGACCTGGCGCCCTTCGAGCCGGAGGCCTTCGTCGACGCCCTGATCGGCGACTGAACGCACCCGACGCTCCTACGCCGGCCAGTGCCCCCGGGTCCCCAGGACCCGGGGGCACTGCCGTGCGTACGGTCGCGGGCGGCGCGGCTACGCGCGGCGCAGCCGGTGGCACAGGTAGGCGAGGGTGCCCAGCAGGAGGCGGGCCTGCGGGGGATCCCCGGCCGAGTCCAGCGCCGGCGGGCGCAGCCAGCTCACCGGGCCGAGGCCCGCGAAGTCCGAGGGCGGGGCGGTGACGTAGGAGCCCTGGCCCAGTGCGCGCAGATCGAGACCGGCGTCGTCCCAGCCCATCCGGTACAGCAGCTGCGGCAGCCCGGCCGCCGCCCCCGTGGCGACGAAGAACTGGGCCCGGCCGTCCGGGGTCGCGGTCACCGGGCCGAGCGGCAGGCCCATCCGCTCCAGCCGGACCAGCGCCCGCCGCCCGGCCTCCTCGGAGACCTCGATGACGTCGAAGGAGCGCCCGGCGGGGAGCAGCACCGCGGCTCCCGGGTACCCGGTCCAGGTCTCGGTGACCTCGTCGAGGGTGGCGCCGGCCGGGACCGTCGGAGCCAGGGCCAGCGGATGCGCCCCCGGCGCACGGCAGTGCGCATGACCGCAGGAACAGTCGCGTGAGGGTCCCGCGGCCCGGGCGCCGGGGACCACGTCCCAGCCCCACAGTCCGGTGTACTCCGCCACCACCGTGCACTCCGACGTCCGGCCGCGGCGCCGAGCGCCGGAACGGAACTCCTTGGTGCCGCGGCTGCCGCCGATCGTGAAGCCCATGCCCATGCCCCCTCCAACGGGTCGGACGTGCCGGTGGTTACGACCTCGGCCGGTTCGGCGCGGGATGCCTGATGCCGGGATGCCCGGCGCACTCCGTGACGCGCACGCCCCGGCGCGCTCCTGTCCAACCGATCGGTCTCGCCCTCGTGTCAAGTGAATCGCGCCTGGCGGGTGGCGAGTTCATTCGAAGGGGTGGCGAATGGTGGCGTTTCCGGGATCGACCTCGCCGAAGGGGTGATCGTAGGATTACTTTCGGTGCACGAAGCGCGATGAGGAAACGGGTTCGCGGGTATGCCGCAGGCATGCGTGAAGGACCTGTGAAGACCGTTTCCCGACAGGGTTTCGTGTGGAAGAAGCAGACGGATGGGGGGCGTTCCAGTGAGCGGCAACGGCGCAAGCGGAACGAGCGCGGAGTCGGAGTCCGACGTGTCGCAGGGCGCCACCGACCGCAACGAGCAGCTGACGTCCTGGTTCGTCCGCAGCGGCTGGTCCAAGGGCGAGCTCGCCCGCCAGGTCAACCGCCGCGCCCGCCAGATGGGCGCGCACCACATCAGCACCGACACCTCACGGGTCCGGCGCTGGCTCGACGGAGAACAGCCCCGCGAGCCCGTCCCGCGCATCCTGTCCGAGCTCTTCTCCGAACGCTTCGGCTCCGTCGTCGCCATCGAGCACCTCGGCCTGCGCACCGCCCACCAGACCCCCTCCGTCTCCGGCGTCGACCTGCCCTGGGCCGGACCGCAGACCATCGAGCTGCTCGGCGAGTTCTCCCGCAGCGACCTGATGCTGGCCCGCCGCGGCTTCCTCGGGACCTCGCTCGCCCTGTCCGCCGGCCCCGCCCTCATCGAGCCCATGCAGCGCTGGCTCGTACCCGTTCCGGCCGCCGACCCGGGACCCCGGGAGGCGGGGCCGACGGGCGCCCTCAGCGGCCACCGGCCGCCGCGGCTCTCCGAGCCCGAGGTGGACCTCCTCGAAGCCACCACCGTGATGTTCCGCCAGTGGGACGCCCAGTGCGGCGGCGGACTGCGCCGCAAGGCCGTCGTGGGCCAGCTCCACGAGGTCACCGACCTGCTCCAGGAGAACCACCCGGCCCCGGTCATGAAACGGCTCTTCAAGGTCGCCGCCGAACTCGCCGAACTCGCCGGCTGGATGAGCTACGACATCGGCCTGCACCCCACCGCGCAGAAGTACTTCGTCCTCGCGCTGCACGCCGCCAAGGAGGGCGGGGACAAGCCCCTGGGCTCGTACATCCTCTCCAGCATGAGCCGCCAGATGATCCACCTGGGCCGCCCCGAGGACGCCCTGGAGCTCATCCACCTGGCCCAGTACGGCAGCCGCGACTGCGCGGGGCCCCGTACCCAGGCGATGCTGTATGCGATGGAGGCCCGCGCCTACGCCAACATGGGCCAGCCCAGCCGCTGCAAGCGGGCCGTGCGGATGGCCGAGGACACCTTCTCCGACGTCGGCTTCGACGCCGAGCCCGAGCCCGACTGGATCCGCTTCTTCTCGGAGGCCGAGCTCAACGGGGAGAACTCCCACTCCTACCGGGACCTGGCCTACGTGGCGGGCCGCAGCCCCATGTACGCCTCCCTCGCCGAGCCCGTCATGCAGCGCGCCGTGGAGCTGTTCGAGAAGGACGAGGAGCACCAGCGCTCCTACGCCCTCAACCTCATCGGCATGGCCACCGTGCACCTGCTCCAGCGCGAGCCCGAGCAGGCCACCGTCCTCGCCGGCCGCGCCCTCGACGTGGCGGGAAAGGTGCGGTCCGAACGGGTGAACACCCGGCTGCGCAAGACCGTCGACACCGCCGCGCGTGAGTACGGCGACGTCGCCGACGTGGTGCGGCTGACCGACCACCTCGCCTCCCGCCTCCCCGAGGCGGCGGAGGCCGTCTGACGGCCACCCGGCCGCCCCCAAGGCCCCCGGCCGCGGCAGTCACCCCGTGAAGCCCGATCAGGCTCCCCCAGCCAGGTTCCCCGGGTCATCGCCGCGGCCGGGCTCCCACCCGCCACCCTCATGAACCACTCGTTCATGGAGGCGTAACACGCACGACCTCTTCGTCATCGACGCGAAACACCCAGCGGCGCCGCCGGAAACCGGCCTGCGCGAATCTCAGGGCCAATAACCGGCCAGCCCCCACGCCGGAACACCCTCAGGCCTGATTCACGAACCAGCGCCGCTCAGGTTTTCACGATCGCCCGCACGCGAACGTACCGACGACGAGGAGACGCCGATGGCATCAGCCATCACGACCCTCGCGGCAGACGCGCCCACGCTGTCTTCCGCGAACACCGGGTTCATGCTCATCTGCTCCGCCCTGGTCATGCTGATGACCCCGGGACTCGCCTTCTTCTACGGAGGCATGGTCCGCGTCAAGAGCAGCCTCAACATGCTGATGATGAGCTTCATCAGCCTCGGGATCGTCACGATCCTCTGGGTCCTCTACGGATTCAGCCTCGCCTTCGGCGCCGACTCCGGCTCGCTCATCGGCTGGACCTCCGACTACGTGGGACTCAGCGGCATCGGCATCACCGAGCTGTGGGACGGCTACACCATCCCCGTCTACGTCTTCGCCGTCTTCCAGCTGATGTTCGCGATCATCACCCCGGCCCTGATAAGCGGTGCCCTGGCCGACCGCGTCAAGTTCAGCGCCTGGGCCCTCTTCATCACCCTGTGGGTCACGATCGTCTACTTCCCCGTCGCCCACTGGGTGTGGGGCGCCGGCGGCTGGCTCTTCGAGCTCGGCGTCATCGACTTCGCCGGCGGCACCGCCGTCCACATCAACGCGGGCGCAGCGGCCCTCGGCGTGATCCTGGTCATCGGCAAGCGCGTCGGGTTCAAGAAGGACCCGATGCGCCCGCACAGCCTCCCGCTCGTGATGCTCGGCGCCGGTCTGCTGTGGTTCGGCTGGTTCGGCTTCAACGCGGGCTCCTGGCTCGGCAACGACGACGGCGTGGGCGCCGTCATGTTCGTCAACACGCAGGTCGCCACCGCCGCCGCCATGCTCGCCTGGCTCGGCTACGAGAAGCTGCGCCACGGCTCCTTCACCACCCTGGGCGCCGCCTCCGGCGCGGTCGCGGGACTCGTCGCCATCACCCCCTCCGGCGGCTCCTGCTCCCCGCTCGGCGCGATCGCCATCGGCGCCATCGCCGGTGTCGTGTGCGCCATGGCCGTCGGCCTGAAGTACAAGTTCGGCTACGACGACTCCCTCGACGTGGTCGGCGTCCACCTCGTCGGCGGTGTCATCGGCTCCCTGCTCGTCGGCCTCTTCGCCACCGGCGGGGTCCAGTCCGACGCGGCCGGCCTCTTCTACGGCGGCGGCCTGGAGCAGCTCGGCAAGCAGGCCGTCGGTGTCTTCTCCGTCCTGCTCTACTCTCTCGTGGCGTCCGCGGTACTCGCCTTCCTCCTCGACAAGACGATCGGGATGCGGGTCCCCGAGGACGACGAGGTCTCCGGCATCGACCAGGTCGAACACGCCGAGACCGCCTACGACTTCAGCGGAGCCGGCGGCGGCTCCTCCTCCCGGAGCACCGCCGTTCCCGCCCCCGTTGCCGCCGCGAGCAAGAAGGTTGACGCATGAAGCTCATCACCGCGATCGTGAAGCCTCACCGGCTTGACGAGATCAAGGAAGCCCTGCACCGCTTCGGAGTCCAGGGACTCACCGTCTCCGAGGCCAGCGGCTACGGCCGCCAGCGCGGACACACCGAGGTCTACCGGGGCGCCGAGTACACCGTGGACCTCGTGCCGAAGATCCGCATAGAGGTGCTCGTCGAGGACGGCGACGCGGAGGACGTGATGCGCATCGTCGTCGACGCCGCCCAGACCGGCAAGATCGGCGACGGCAAGGTGTGGAGCATCCCCGTGGACTCGGTCATCCGGGTCCGCACCGGAGAACGTGGCGCCGACGCGCTGTAGCCCGGCCCGACCGACCGGACAGGTCCTTACTGATGGGAACCTCTGGGTGACGAGTGTCGAAGAGACCACGGATGGCGGTCACACCGCCGACCAGGGACCCAGCGGGTACGCCGCGGCCCGGCTGCGACTCCTCCAGGAGGAGTCGCGGTCCGGGCCTTCCCGGCGTTCCGCCCTGGCCGCCCTGACCGACGACTGGCTGAAGGCGCTGTTCGCCACCGCGGTGAAGGAGACGGGCGTGCGGGGCGCCGCCCTCGTCGCCGTCGGTGGCTACGGCCGCGCCGAACTCTCCCCCCGCAGCGACCTCGACCTGGTCCTGCTCCACGACGGAAAGGCCGAACCGCGCGCCCTGGCCGCCCTGGCCGACCGGCTCTGGTACCCCGTCTGGGACCTCGGCCTCGCCCTCGACCACTCGGTGCGCACCCCCGGCGAAGCCCGCAAGACCGCCGCCGAAGACCTCAAGGTGCACCTCGGACTGCTCGACGCCCGGCCCGTCGCCGGCGACGCCGGGCTCCTCGCGGGACTGCGCACCTCCGTCCTCGCGGACTGGCGCAACCACGCCGCCAAGCGGCTGCCCCAGCTGCACTCCCTGTGCCGGGAGCGGGCCGAGCGTGCCGGGGAGCTCCGCTTCCTGCTGGAACCCGACCTCAAGGAGTCCCGCGGGGGACTGCGCGACGTCACCGCGCTGCGGGCCGTCGCCGCGTCCTGGCTGGCCGACGCCCCCCGCGAGGGCCTCGCCGAAGCCCGGCGCCGGCTGCTCGACGCCCGGGACGCGCTGCACCTGGTGACCGGCCGCGCCACCGAACGGCTCTCCCTCCAGGAGCAGACACCGGTCGCCGCGCAGCTCGGTCTGCTCGACGCCGACGCCCTGCTCAGGGAGGTGTACGAGGCCGCGCGGGTGGTCTCGTACGCCGGTGACGTGACCTGGCGCGAGGTCGGGCGCGTGCTCAGGGCCCGGTCCGCCCGCCCCCGGCTGCGCGGACTGCTCGGCACCCGCACCTCCCTGCCGGAGCGGGCGCCGCTCGCCGAAGGCGTCGTGGAGTCCGACGGGGAGGCCGTACTGGCCCTGGCCGCGCGGCCCGACCGGGACCCGGTGCTGCCCCTGCGCTTCGGCGCGGCGGCGGCCCAGGCCGGACTGCCCGTCTCGCTGCACGCCGTACGCCGGCTCGCGGCGCAGGCCAAGCCGCTGCCCGTGCCGTGGCCGGCCGAGGCCCGGGAGCAGCTGCTGACCCTGCTGGGCGCGGGTGAGCCGACGGTGGCCGTGTGGGAGGCGCTGGAGGCCGAGGGGATCATCACGAAGCTGCTGCCCGACTGGGAGCGGGTGCGGTGCCGTCCGCAGCGCAACCCGGTGCACACCTGGACCGTGGACCGCCACCTCGTCGAGACGGCGGTGCGGGCCTCCGAGCTGACCCGCCGGGTGGGCCGCCCCGACCTCCTCCTGATGGCCGCGCTGCTGCACGACATCGGCAAGGGCTGGCCCGGCGACCACTCGGTGGCCGGCGAGACGATCGCACGCGACATGGCGCTGCGGGTGGGCTTCGACGCGGAGGACGTCGCCGTCCTGGGCGTGCTCGTACGCCACCACCTGCTGCTGATCGACACCGCCACCCGGCGCGACCTGGACGACCCGGCGACCGTCAAGGCGGTCGCCGAGGCGGTCGGCTCGCCCGGCACGCTGGAGATCCTGCACGCGCTGACGGAGGCCGACGCGCTGGCCACCGGCCCCGCGGCGTGGAGCACGTGGCGCGGCTCGCTCGTGGCCGACCTGGTCGCACGGGTCGCCGCCGTCCTGCGCGGGGCCGCCCCGGCGGCCACGGAGCTGGAGATCCCGACCACGGAGCAGGAACGCCTCGCGGTGGAGGCGCTGCGCACCGGGGAGCCGGTCCTGGCTCTGCACGCCCGCCAGGAGGAGGACGCGGTCGGGGTGGAACTGGTCGTGGCCGTCCCCGACCAGCCGGGGGTGCTGCCCGCGGTGGCCGGCGTACTGGCCCTGCACCGGCTCACCGTCCGCGCGGCCGACCTGCGCTCGATGGAGCTGCCGGAGCAGCTGGGCGAGGTACTGGTCCTGCGCTGGCGGGTGGCGGCGGAGTACGGCTCCCTGCCGCAGGCCGCCCGGCTGCGCACCGATCTGGTGCGGGCCCTGGACGGCTCGCTGGACGTCCCGGCGAAGCTGGCGGACCGGGAGGCGGCGTACCCGCGCCGGCGCGGGGTGGTCCCGCCGCCGCCCCGGGTCGCGGTGGTGCCCGAGGTCTCCTCCCTGGCCACGGTCCTGGAGGTGCGCGCTCCCGACGCGGTCGGGCTGCTGCACCGGATCGGGCGGGCGCTGGAGTCCTCCGGGGTGCGGGTGCGCAGCGCGCACGTGTCCACGCTGGGCGCGAACGCGGTGGACACGGTGTACGTGGTCGACGCCGACGGCAAACCCCTCGCCGGCCCGGCGGCGGCAGCCCTGGCCTCGGCGGTCCAGGCGGCCCTGGCGTAGCGGGGGCGGCCGCTGCGCGGGGCTTCCCCCACCCCGCCCCACCCCGCCCCTTCCCGAAACCGGGGCTCCGCCCCGGACCCCGTATGCGCGCCGCGCGCCGGGCGCCCGGGGGCCGGGGCGGGCCCCGGGGAACGGTGGAAGGGCGGGCAGGGGACTGCGCCCCGCGCAGCGGCTCTCGCACCGGACGGGCCCGCCGGAGGGCGAAAGCCGCCCGCAGGGCCGGAGGGGTGGCGCGGCCCGATACCCTGGGGACGACCACACGCCCCCGACCCGAGGAATCGCGACCACCGTGTTCGATACGCTTTCCGACCGCCTCAGCGCGACCTTCAAGTCCCTCCGGGGCAAAGGCCGCCTCTCCGAGCAGGACATCGACGCTGCGGCGCGGGAAATCCGTATCGCCCTCCTCGAGGCCGACGTCGCCCTCCCGGTCGTCCGCTCCTTCATCGCGAACGTCAAGGAGCGCGCCCGCGGCGAAGAGGTCTCCAAGGCCCTGAACCCGGGCCAGCAGGTCCTCAAGATCGTCAACGACGAGCTGGTCTCCATCCTCGGCGGCGAGACCCGGCGGCTGCGCTTCGCCAAGACCGCGCCCACCGTGATCATGCTCGCCGGCCTCCAGGGTGCCGGTAAGACCACCCTCGCCGGAAAGCTCGGCCTGTGGCTGAAGGGGCAGGGCCACGCCCCGCTCCTCGTCGCCTGCGACCTCCAGCGCCCCAACGCCGTCAACCAGCTCTCGGTCGTGGCCGAGCGGGCCGGCGTGGCCGTCTACGCCCCCGCGCCCGGCAACGGCGTCGGCGACCCGGTCCAGGTGGCCAAGGACTCCATCGAGTACGCGCGCACCAAGCAGTACGACGTGGTCGTCGTCGACACCGCCGGCCGCCTCGGCATCGACCAGGAGCTGATGCAGCAGGCCGCGGACATCCGCGACGCCGTCAGCCCCGACGAGATCCTCTTCGTCGTCGACGCCATGATCGGCCAGGACGCGGTCAACACCGCCGAGGCCTTCCGCGACGGCGTCGGCTTCGACGGCGTCGTGCTCTCCAAGCTCGACGGCGACGCCCGCGGTGGTGCCGCGCTGTCCATCGCGCACGTCACCGGCAAGCAGATCATGTTCGCCTCGAACGGCGAGAAGCTCGACGAGTTCGACGCCTTCCACCCGGACCGCATGGCGGGCCGGATCCTCGACATGGGTGACATGCTCACCCTGATCGAGCAGGCCGAGAAGACCTTCAGCCAGGCCGAAGCCGAGAAGATGGCGGCCAAGCTGCAGAAGGGGCCGAAGGAGTTCACGCTCGACGACTTCCTGTCCCAGATGGAGCAGGTCCGCAAGATGGGCTCCATCTCCAAGCTGCTCGGCATGCTCCCGGGCATGGGGCAGATCAAGGACCAGATCAACAACATCGACGAGCGCGACGTGGACCGCACCGCCGCGATCATCAAGTCGATGACCCCGGCCGAGCGCCAGGACCCGCACCTCATCAACGGCTCGCGCCGCGCCCGTATCGCCAAGGGCTCCGGCACCGAGGTCAGCGCCGTCAAGGCGCTCGTCGAGCGGTTCTTCGAGGCCCGCAAGATGATGTCCCGCATGGCCCAGGGCGGCGGCATGCCGGGCATGCCCGGCATCCCCGGGATGGGCGGCGGCCCCGGCCGGCAGAAGAAGCAGGTCAAGCAGGCCAAGGGCAAGCGCAAGAGCGGCAACCCGATGAAGCGCAAGGAAGAAGAGGCAGCGGCAGCCGCGCGCCGCGAGGCGGGCCCGGAGGCGATCGAGCCCGCCGCCGGGGGCAGCCCGTTCGGTCTGCCGACCGGCGGCGCCAAGCCCGGTCAGGACTTCGACCTGCCGGACGAGTTCAAGAAGTTCATGAAGTAGCGCGGACGCAGCAGTACGGAGCCACGCGAGCCCCGGCCGGATCACTCCGGCCGGGGCTTCGCCGTGTGGCCCGCCGCCAGGGGCGATGGCCCGGTTTGTCGCTTATGGTCGGCCGGGAGGACGGCAGAAGGAGGCCTACGTGCCCAGCCCCACCCCCGTACCGCCCCGAGACCGGGCCGATACGCCCTGGCGCTCCGAAGGCGCACCCCCCGCCCCGCCGCCGAAGAAGCGGATGCCCGGAGGCTGGCGCGGCCTGATCCTCACCGCCCTGATCGTCTACCTGATCACCAACCTGGTGCTGTCCTTCTTCAACGAGGGCGACGAGCCGACCATCTCGTACACCGAGTTCAGCAAGCAGGTCGCGAACGGCAACGTCTCGAAGATCTACTCCAAGGGCGACGCCATCCAGGGCCAGCTGAAGAACAAGCAGCCCATGCCGGACGGGGGCAAGGGCGACTACACCAAGTTCGTCTCCCAGCGGCCCGCCTTCGCCGACGACGACCTGTGGGCCAACCTCACCAAGCAGAACGTCGTCGTCACCGCCTCCCCGGTCGTCGAACAGCGCAGCTTCCTGGCCAACCTGCTGATCTCCCTGGCCCCGATGCTGCTGCTGGTCCTCCTGTGGGTGGTCATCGCCCGCCGGATGGGATCGGCGATGGGCGGCGGCGGGATGGGCGGGCTCGGCCGCAAGACGCCGCCCAAGCCCGTCGAGCTGGAGGGCGCCAAGCGCACCACCTTCGAGGACGTGGCCGGCATCGACGAGGTCGAGGGCGAGCTCAACGACGTCGTGGACTTCCTGAAGAACCCGGACGAGTACCGCAAGATGGGCGCCCGCATGCCCGGCGGCGTCCTGCTCGCCGGCCCGCCCGGCACCGGCAAGACCCTGCTCGCCCGCGCGGTGGCCGGCGAGGCCGGGGTGCCCTTCTTCTCCGCCTCCGCCTCCGAGTTCATCGAGATGATCGTCGGCGTCGGCGCCTCCCGGGTGCGCGAGCTGTTCACCGAGGCCCGCAAGGTGGCCCCCGCCATCATCTTCATCGACGAGATCGACACGATCGGGCGGGTGCGCGGCGGCGGCGCGGCCATGGGCGGTCACGACGAGCGCGAGCAGACCCTGAACCAGATCCTCACCGAGATGGACGGCTTCTCCGGCTCCGAGGGCGTGGTCGTCCTCGCCGCGACCAACCGGGCCGACGTCCTGGACCCGGCGCTCACCCGGCCGGGCCGCTTCGACCGCACCGTCATGGTCTCCCCGCCCGACAGGAGCGGCCGCGAGGCCATCCTGCGCATCCACACCCGGGACATCCCGCTCGCCGCCGGGGTCGACCTGGCGCAGATGGCCCGTACGACCCCGGGCATGACCGGAGCCGAACTGGCCAACCTCGCCAACGAGGCCGCCCTGCTCGCCGTGAAGCGCCAGCAGAAGGAGGTCACCCAGTCGGACCTCTCCGACGCGCTGGAGAAGGTCCAGCTCGGCGCGGAGCGGCCGCTGGTCATGCCGGACGAGGAGCGCCGCCGCACCGCGTACCACGAGAGCGGACACGCCCTGCTGGGCATGCTCCAGCCCGGCGCCGACCCCGTCCGCAAGATCACCATCGTGCCGCGCGGGCGGGCGCTCGGCGTCACCCTCTCCACCCCGGAGGCGGACCGGTACGCCTACACGGAGGAGTACCTGCGCGGCCGCATCATCGGGGCGCTGGGCGGCATGGCCGCCGAGCAGGTGGTCTACGAGGTCATCACCACCGGCGCGGAGAACGACCTGGAACAGGTCACGAACATCGTCCGGGGCATGGTCGGCCGCTGGGGCATGAGCGAGCGCATCGGCCGCCTCACCGCCATCCCCTCGGACGGCCAGAGCCCCTACGGGCTCTCCGCGGCGCCCGCCACCCTCGACGCGGTGGACCACGAGATGCGCCGCATCGTCGACGAGTGCTACGAGAAGGCCTGCCGCCTCCTGCGCGAGAACCGCGGCAAGCTGGACGCCCTCGCGCAGGCCCTGATGGCCGCCGAAACCCTGGACGAGGCGGCCGCCTACGCCGCTGCGGGCATCCCCCGGCTCCACAAGGGGACCCCGCACCACTGAGCGCGGTGCGGGGCCGGTCCGCGGCCCCGCACGGCGGCGGTCGTACGGATCGCGCCGGTTAGGCCGTACGGGCGATGACGTACCGGAAGATGTTCGGCAGCCAGACGGCGCCGTCACCCCGTTCGTACGGGTGGAGCGCCTCCGCCAGTTCCTTCTCCACCTGCCCCGGGTCGGAGGACTCGTACAGCCCGGTCGACAGCAGCCCGCGCACCGCGCTGTCCACGTCGGCGTACCCGAAGGGGCAGAACACCCGCCCCGACCCGTCCGGTACCAGCCCGGCCCCGGCCGCGATCGCGTCCAGGTCCCGCGCGGCCGGCCCGCCGCCCAGGACGGAGGGCACCGTGCACCGCTCCGCCGGACCCCAGTCGGCCAGCACCACCGCGCCGCCGGGCCGGCGCAGCGCCGGCAGGGCCGCGGCCAGGGCCTCCGGGGAGGGCGAGAAGGCCAGCAGGACGTCGTAGGGCACCGCGGGCGCCGGAGGGGCCGCGAGGACCTCCAGAAGGCGCTCCCGGGCCAGCGTGCGGCGTGCCGGATCCGTCTCCACACCCGTGGCCAGGGCGCCCCGGCCCGAGGCCAGCAGCAGGGCCAGCCCGGCCCCGCAGTCGAGGCCGAGCAGCCGGTCTCCCGGCCCGACCTCCAGCCGGTCGTAGACCGCCTCGTACAGCGGTACCAGCATCCGTTCCTGGATCTCCGCCCAGTCCCGCGCGACAAGCGTCGCCGTCGGCGTCGGTGTCATCGAAAGAGCGCTCCTGATTCCTTGTCGCCCCCATGCCCCCGTTGCCAGAGAACTCCCGATTCGCCCCCGCGTCCAGAGGAGCGCGCCACCCGATTCGCACCCGATTCACGCATCGCACCCGGGGCGCCGTACCATTCGCGCCATGGCAAAGGCACCCGTTCTCACCCCGCAGGCGGAGGATTTCCCCCGCTGGTACCAGGATCTGATCAACAAGGCCGAGCTGGCCGACAACGGTCCGGTCCGCGGCACCATGGTCATCAGGCCGTACGGCTACGGCCTGTGGGAGCGGATGCAGCAGGAGATGGACGCGCGCATCAAGGACGCGGGCGCCCAGAACGCGTACTTCCCGCTGTTCATCCCGCAGTCCTACCTGACGCGGGAAGCGGAGCACGTCGAGGGCTTCGCCCCCGAGCTCGCGGTCGTCACGCACGGCGGCGGCAAGGAACTGGACGAGCCGGTCGTCGTCCGGCCCACCTCCGAGACGATCGTCAACGAGTACTTCTCCAAGTGGGTCCAGAGCTACCGCGACCTGCCCCTGCTGATCAACCAGTGGGCGAACGTGGTCCGCTGGGAGATGCGTCCGCGCGTGTTCCTCCGTACGAGCGAGTTCCTCTGGCAGGAGGGCCACACCGCCCACCTCTCCTACGAGGACGCCCGCGACTACGCCGCCCGCATCCACACGGACGTGTACGGCGACTTCATGACCAACGTGCTCGGCATCGACGTCGTGCTCGGCCGCAAGACCGCCAAGGAGCGCTTCGCCGGCGCCATCAACACCCTCACCCTCGAGGGCATGATGGGCGACGGCAAGGCCCTGCAGCTCGGCACGAGCCACGAGCTCGGCACCAACTTCGCCAAGGCCTTCAACACGCAGTACCTGTCGAAGGAAGGCAAGCAGGAGCTCGTCTGGCAGACCTCGTGGGGCGTCTCCACCCGCATGGTCGGCGGCCTGATCATGTCGCACGGCGACGACAACGGCCTGCGGGTCCCGCCGCGCCTCGCGCACGTCCAGGTCGTCGTCATGGCGATCAAGGGCGACGAGGCCGTGGCGAAGGTCCGTGAGCTGGGCGCCCAGCTCAAGGCCGCGGGCCTGCGGGTGTTCGTCGACGACCGCGTCGACACCCCCTTCGGCCGCCGCGCCGTGGACTGGGAGCTCAAGGGCGTACCGGTCCGCGTCGAGATCGGCCCCCGCGACCTGGAGGCCGGCACCGCGATGCTGGCCCGCCGCATCCCGGGCGGCAAGGAGGCCGTGCAGATCTCCGACCTCGCCGCCCTGCTGCCCAAGGTGCTGGAGGAGGACCAGGAGCAGCTGCTGCGCGAGTCCCGCGAGCGCCGCATCTCCCGTACGTCCGACGTCTCGACCATCGAGGAGGCCGCCGAGGCCGCCATCGCCGGTGGCTGGGCGCGGATCCCGTGGGCCGACCTGGGCCCCGAGGGCGAGGCGAAGCTCGCCGAGCAGGCCGTCTCCGTACGCTGCCTGATCGCCGAGGACGGGTCGGTTCCGCAGGCGGACGACGCCCCCGGTAACCTCGCGATCGTCGCGCGCTCCTACTAGCGGGCCCGGCCGACGGCTCTCACGCCCCGGCGTGCGGCACCCGCCGCGCGCCGGGACCCGTGCCCGTCGCGGCCCGCCGATGGGCCTTACTGCGTACCGACTCATCCTGAGATGTGCGCACCCGTCCTCGTCGGGACGCATGAGACTGAACTGACTGGTACGTGCAAAAAATTTGGAATGGCCCGGAATCGGAACACCGGGGCACCCCGGCTCGTTGTCACGACGTGAGCACGACACCACCTGTTCTCGCCGCAGAGCTGGCGCAGGCGTGGGCCGATATTCAGCGGTACCACCCCGAGCTGCCTGACCTTGCCGCGCCCGAGTCCCTGATCGGAGAGTCCTCGTCCGCCTGCGGCGCCGAACTCTCCTTCGAGCGACTGCTGCACGAGGCAGTCCACGGCATCGCCGCCGCCCGCGGAGTGCGTGACACTTCGCGGGCCGGCCGCTACCACAACCGCAGGTTCCTCGCGATCGCCGAGGAGATGGGGCTGGACCACACCGACGAGCCGCACGCGAGCAGCGGCTTCTCCCTGGTCACGCTCAATCCCGAGGCGAAGAAGCGCTACCGCCCCACCATGGAGCGCCTCCAGCGCGCGCTGAAGGCCCACACGGCCGCCACGGCCGCCGACACCAAGCGCAGCTTCCGCGGTCCGGCCGCCCGGCACGGATCCTCCGGCGGCGGCGTCCGCGTCAAGGCGGTCTGCGACTGCGGGCGCAATGTGCGCGTGGTGCCGTCCGTGCTGGCCCAGGCCCCGATCGTGTGCGGAGGCTGCATGAAGCCCTTCCGCATCCCGGACGTGGCCATCGCGGTGGCCTCCTGACCCGGCGGGCGGGCTCCGCGCCCTCTCCGGCCTCGCGGCCGAGCGCGCCGCGGGCGTGTGGCACAATGGACAGCTGTACTCGACAGTCGCATAGGACCCCTCTCTCCTCCGGCTGACGCGTCCATCGGGCACCCGAGTACCGCAACCCCACGTGGCATCTCATGTGCCCAACCACGTCAAGTTCAGGAGACACCACTCCAGTGGCAGTCAAGATCAAGCTCAAGCGCCTCGGCAAGATTCGCCAGCCGCACTACCGCATCGTCGTCGCCGACGCCCGTACCCGTCGGGACGGTCGCGCGATCGAAGAGATCGGTATCTACCACCCGACGTACAACCCGTCGCGCATCGAGGTCAACGCCGAGCGTGCGCAGTACTGGCTGTCGGTCGGCGCCCAGCCCACCGAGGCTGTGCTCGCCATCCTGAAGCTCACCGGTGACTGGCAGGCGCACAAGGGCCTCCCGGCCCCCG
Organism: Streptomyces sp. NPDC002104; assembly: GCF_053593795.1. Taxonomy (NCBI): domain Bacteria; kingdom Bacillati; phylum Actinomycetota; class Actinomycetes; order Kitasatosporales; family Streptomycetaceae; genus Streptomyces; species Streptomyces sp. NPDC002104. The sequence goes on from NZ_JBSFDF010000011.1 coordinate 37,212, forward strand.
CGCCGCTGCTGCAGCCGGCGACGAAGGAGAACAAGCGTCGCTCCTTCGACGAGTTCGCCAAGGCCCTCGAGGGCATCGGCGAGGGCAAGGGCGAAGCCATCACCCAGAAGGCGAAGAAGGCCGACAAGAAGGCGGACGAGGCTGAGGCCGAGACCGCCGAGTCGACCGAGGCCTGAGCATGCTCGAGGAGGCTCTTGAGCACCTCGTGAAGGGCATCGTGGACAACCCCGACGAAGTGCAGGTCGCCTCGCGCAACCTGCGCCGCGGGCAGGTGCTGGAGGTCCGGGTCCACCCCGACGACCTCGGCAAGGTGATCGGCCGCAACGGCCGCACCGCACGTGCTCTGCGTACCGTCGTGGGCGCCATCGGCGGCCGGGGGATCCGCGTCGACCTCGTCGACGTGGACCAGGTCCGCTGAGAAGTTGATACACCGGCACGGGCCGGGGAGGGCGATTGCGCCCACCCCGGCCCGTCGTCGTCTGAACAGGAGAGATGGACAGTGGAGCTGGTAGTCGCGCGGATCGGCCGCGCCCACGGGATCAAGGGTGAGGTCACCGTCGAGGTGCGGACCGACGAGCCCGAGCTGCGGCTCGGGCCGGGTGCCGTGCTCCGGACCGACCCGGCGTCGGCGGGACCGCTGACGGTCGAGACGGGCCGGGTGCACAGCGGCAGGCTGATGCTGCGCTTCGCCGGGGTCAAGGACCGCACCGGAGCCGAGGCGCTGCGCAACACCCTGCTCATCGCCGACGTGGACCCGGCGGAGCTGCCGGCCGAGGACGACGAGTACTACGACCACCAGCTGATGGACCTCGACGTCGTCCTGGAGGACGGCACCGTGATCGGCCGGATCACCGAGATCTCCCACCTGCCCTCGCAGGACCTGTTCATCGTCGAGCGGCCGGACGGCACCGAGGTGATGATCCCCTTCGTCGAGGAGATCGTCGCAGAGATCGACCTCGAAGAGCAGCGGTGCGTCATCACCCCGCCGCCCGGTCTCATCGACGAGCGCGAGGCGATCGTGGTCTCCAGCCGGGACGAGGAAGCCGGCGGGGAAGCGGATGCGGACGGGGAAGACGCCTGATGCGTCTCGACGTCGTCACGATCTTCCCCGAATACCTCGAACCGCTCAACGTCTCCCTCGTCGGCAAGGCGCGGGCCCGCGGCCAGCTCGACGTGCACGTCCACGACCTGCGGGACTGGACGTACGACCGGCACAACACGGTGGACGACACCCCCTACGGCGGCGGTCCCGGCATGGTCATGAAGACCGAGCCGTGGGGCGAGGCCCTGGACGCCGCCCTGGCCGACGGCTACGAGGCGGGCGCGCACGGGCCCGTCATCGTCGTCCCCACCCCCAGCGGCCGGCCGTTCACCCAGGAACTGGCCGTCGAGCTGTCCGAGCGCCCCTGGCTGATCTTCACCCCGGCCCGGTACGAGGGCATCGACCGCCGGGTCATGGACGAGTACGCCACCCGCCTGCCGGTCTACGAGGTCTCCATCGGCGACTACGTGCTGGCGGGCGGCGAGGCGGCCGTCCTGGTCGTCACCGAGGCCGTGGCCCGGCTGCTGCCCGGGGTGCTCGGCAACGCCGAATCGCACCGGGACGACTCCTTCGCGCCCGGGGACATGGCCAACCTGCTGGAGGGGCCCGTCTACACCAAGCCCCCGGAGTGGCGGGGCCACGGGATCCCGGACGTGCTGGTCAGCGGTCATCACGGCAAGATCGCCCGCTGGCGCCGCGACGAGGCCTTCCGCCGCACGGCGGCCAACCGCCCGGATCTCATCGAGCGCTGCGAGGCCTCCGCCTTCGACAAGAAGGACCGCGAGCTGCTGAGCATCCTCGGCTGGAAGCCGTCCCCCGACGGCCGATTTTGGCGCAGGCCCCAGCCCGTGGAAGAATAGGCGGCTGCTGTGTGCTCGCGTACGCCCCTGCCACAGGGGGACCGTCGTCCGCTGAGTCCCGCAGCTCCCGAATTCTCTCCGGAAACCCCGCATCGGCGACCTGTGGCGTCATGCGAAGAAAGCAGACGAATCTCATGTCTCACCTGCTCGATGGCGTCAACGCCGCCACCCTGCGCTCGGACCTCCCGGCCTTCCGCCCGGGTGACACCGTCAACGTGCACGTCCGCGTGATCGAGGGCAACCGCTCCCGTATCCAGCAGTTCAAGGGTGTCGTCATCCGCCGCCAGGGCTCGGGCGTCTCCGAGACCTTCACGGTCCGCAAGGTCTCCTTCAGCGTCGGCGTGGAGCGCACCTTCCCGGTCCACTCCCCGATCTTCGAGAAGATCGAGCTCGTCACCCGCGGTGACGTGCGTCGCGCCAAGCTGTACTTCCTCCGTGAGCTCCGCGGCAAGGCCGCGAAGATCAAGGAGAAGCGCGACCGCTGATCTGCTCCCGGGGTTCAGGGGAAGGCCGGATAGGCTCGCCCCCGATGGACACCGAAGCACCTCACACGCAGCGCGGCCACTCTTCCCCCGGCGAGGGGGAGGGGCGGTCGCGTTTCGTGCTTTCCGGAACGGGAGAAGACGGGGCCGGAGCAGGGGCAGAAGCCGGAGCCGGGGCAGGAGCTGGAGCCGGGGCAGGAGCTGGAGCCCGGGACGGAACGGGAGCCGCTCCCGGCAGGGCCGACTGGCTGACCTGGCGGCGTGCCGGGGCGCTCGGCCTCGTCTGCACCGTCTTCCTGCTGCTGTTCAGCAACTTCGTGCTCCAGCCCTTCCTGATCCCGAGCCACTCGATGGAGCCCACGCTCGAGGTAGGGGACCGGGTCCTGGTGAACAAGCTGGCGTACCGCTTCGGCGGCCGGCCGGAGCGCGGGGACGTCGTGGTCTTCGACGGCACGGGCTCGTTCGTGCAGGAGGGCCCGGGCGGGAGCCCGATCGGCGAGGCCCTGCACGGGGCGGCCTCCGCGCTCGGGCTGGCCGAGCCCTCGGACACCGACTTCGTGAAGCGGGTCGTGGGCGTCGGCGGCGACGACGTGGTGTGCGACGAGCACGGCCGGATCAAGGTCAACGGGGTCCCGCTGGACGAGCCGTACCTCTTTCCCGGCGACTCCGGATCGAAAGTGCCGTTCCGCATCGTCGTACCCCTTGGGAGCCTGTGGGTCATGGGTGATCATCGTTCCCAGTCCCGGGACTCCCGGGACCACCTGGGGGAGCCGGGCGGGGGGATGGTGCCGGTGGAGAAGGTGATCGGGCGGGCCGACTGGATCGGCTGGCCGCTGTCGCGCTGGGGGTACGCGGACTCCTCGGCCGGGTCCGCGGGCGGTGGCCGTGGGTAGCCGCGGTCGCCCGAGGGGCGGCCGGTACGAGGACCACGACGACCCGGAGCCGGAGCCCGAGCCCGAGCCGGGTGCCGAGCCCGCGGAACCCGGCGGCCGGGCCGAACGGCGTCGCCTCGCCCGGCGCGTCCGGCGCAGGCGGCGGACCCGCCGGGTGGGGGAGCTGCCCCTGCTCGTGGTGGTCGCGCTGTGCATCGCCCTGATCCTCAAGACCTTCCTCGTCCAGGCCTTCTTCATCCCGTCGGGCTCCATGGAGCAGACGATCCGCATCGGCGACCGCGTCCTGGTGGACAAGCTCACCCCCTGGTTCGGCTCCGAGGTCGAGCGCGGGGACGTGGTCGTGTTCAAGGACCCGGGCGGCTGGCTGGGCGCCGACACCGGCCGGCCCGCCGAGGATCCGGTGGGCGTCAAGCAGATCAAGCAGACCCTCACCTTCATCGGCCTGCTGCCCTCGGCGAACGAACAGGACCTGATCAAGCGGGTCATCGGCGTCGGCGGGGACACCGTGAAGTGCTGCGACGCCCGGGGACGGGTCAGCGTCAACGGCTCGCCGCTCGACGAGCCGTACGTGAACCAGGGCAACGCGCCCTCGGAGATCCGCTTCGAGGTGCAGGTGCCCGCAGGACGGATCTTCGTCATGGGCGACCACCGGGCGAACTCCGCCGACTCCCGCTACCACCTCGACGAGGCCTTCCACGGCACGATCGACGCGAAGGACGTGGTCGGCCAGGCCGTGGTGATCGCCTGGCCCGTCGGGCACTGGCACCGGCTGGAACAGCCCGCCACCTTCCGCATGGTTCCCGACCAGGCGCGCGGCGGTCGGCGCGCGCCCCGTAGGCGCCGGGGCGGCTCCTCGTTCGCATAGTGTGTCCTTGGTCTCCCGCGCCTTCGGGAACTCCCGCTCGTTAGGGGAGGGGAGGGCCCGTGCCTCATCAGGTCCGGGCGTGGATTTCCGAACGAGGAGTGGATGTGGGGGACGTGGCGGTTGGTGCACGGTCCGGACGCGACGAGGGCGGCGAGGAGCCGAAAGACTCCTCCGGGCCCGGTGCCGTCGAGAACGACGGCGACGCGCAGGACGGCGCCGCGGCACGCCCGCACCGTTCCTTCTGGAAGGAGCTCCCGCTCCTGGTCGGAATCGCCCTGCTGCTCGCGCTGCTGATCAAGACCTTCCTGGTGCAGGCGTTCTCGATCCCCTCCGACTCGATGCAGAACACCCTGCAGCGCGGCGACCGGGTGCTCGTGGACAAGCTGACGCCGTGGTTCGGATCGGAGCCCGAGCGCGGTGAGGTCGTCGTCTTCCACGACCCGTCGAACTGGCTGAGCAACGAGCTCACCCCGGAACCCAACATCGCCCAGAAGGCCCTCAGCTGGATCGGCCTCATGCCGTCCGCGGAGGAGAAGGACCTGATCAAGCGGACGATCGCCATCGGCGGTGACACGGTCGAGTGCAAGAAGGGCGGACCGGTCGTCGTCAACGGCAAGGAGCTCGACGAGCCGTACATCTACCCGGGCAACACCCCGTGCGACGACCTGCCCTTCGGTCCGCTCACCGTGCCCAAGGGCAAGATCTGGGTGATGGGCGACCACCGGCAGAACTCGCAGGACTCCCGCTACCACCAGCAGGACCCCGCCACCCAGGGCTTCGTGCCCGTCAGTGATGTCGTCGGACGCGCCGTGGTGGTCGCGTGGCCGATCACCCGCTGGTCGACCCTGCCGATCCCGGACACCTTCGACCAGCCCGGCATCGGCACGCAGACCAAGGCCACCGCGCTCGGCCTGGGCGCCGCCGGACTGGCGCCGGTCGGGCTCGGCCCGGCCGCCCTCGGGTTCGCCGGCGCGGTGCCGGTCGTACTGTGGCGCAGGCGGAAGCTGACCGCGGGGCCTACCGGCAGGTAGGGTGCCGCCCAGGTCGACGATCTCCGAGTGTGGGGGCGCTTGCAATGGGCGGAACACAAGCAATACGAGCAGGTGACGGCGATGGCCGCGGCACTCTCGGCAGCATGCTGTCGGGAGTCGTCGTGGCCATCGGCTTTGTGCTCTTCCTCGGCGGGTTCGCGTGGGGGGCCGTCGTGTACCAGCCGTACACGGTGCCGACCGACTCGATGGTGCCGACGGTGCGGCCCGGGGACCGGATGCTGGCCCAGCGCATCGGCGGCGGCGAGGTGCGCCGCGGGGACGTGGTGGTCTTCAAGGACGAGCAGTGGAGCGATTCGCCGATGGTCAAGCGGGTCGTCGGCATCGGCGGGGACACCGTCAAGTGCTGCGGCGCCGGAGGCCGGCTCACGGTGAACGGCAAGGAGCTCGACGAGCCGTACATCGAGGCGGAAGGGCTCGACCTGCCGGGCGCTGCGGGCGGGTCCGCCTCCGGTACGCCCTTCGAGGTGACGGTGCCGGAGGGCAACCTCTTCCTGCTCGGCGACCGGCGCGGGACCTCGCTGGACTCCCGGGCCCACCTGGAGGACGCCGCCCGCGGGACGGTGCCCCGCTCGGCGGTGAAGGCCCGTGTCGACGCCGTCGCGTGGCCCACCGTGACGATGCTGGAGCGGCCCAAGGCCTACGCGGCCCTGCCCGGCGGCACGTCGACGGCGGGGCCGCTGCTGCTCCAGGTGGCCGCGGTGGTGGCGGGAGCCGCCCTGGTGGTGCTCGGAGCCGCCTACGGGCCGGTCGTACGGGTTCTCGGGCGCGGGCGGAGGCGGGAGCGGGCCGATGTCCGCTGACGCGACGGCGGGGCCCGGGGAGGGCCCCGCGCCGGCCGGGCGGCGCAAGGTGGCGCGGGTGATCCTGCTGGACCCCGAGGACCGGATCCTGCTGCTGCACGGCTTCGAGCCGGGCGATCCGGCGGACGACTGGTGGTTCACCCCGGGAGGCGGCCTGGAAGGGGCCGAGACCCGGGAACAGGCCGCGCTGCGCGAGCTCGCGGAGGAGACCGGGATCACCGACGTGGAACTGGGCCCGGTGCTGTGGCACCGGTACTGCTCCTTCCCCTTCGACGGGCGCCGCTGGGAGCAGGACGAGTGGTACTTCCTGGCCCGTACCAGCCAGACGGCGACGGTGCTGGGCGGCCTCACGGAGCTGGAGCGCCGCAGCGTCTCGGGCACCAGGTGGTGGACTTCCGAGGAACTTCTCGCGGCCCATGAGACGGTGTACCCGACCAGACTCGCAGAGCTGCTCCGCACGCTGCTCGACGACGGTCCCCCGGGTGCGCCCGTGAACCTGGCCCCGGAAATCGTTTAGGGGCGCACGGGCCTGGCGCACAATAGGGGGACGCACGGCTGAAGGGGAACATGCCATGAGTGCCGAGGACCTCGAGAAGTACGAGACCGAGATGGAGCTGAAGCTCTATCGCGAGTACCGCGACGTCGTCGGGCTGTTCAAGTATGTGATCGAGACCGAACGCCGTTTCTACCTCACCAACGACTACGAGATGCAGGTGCACTCGGTGCAGGGGGAGGTCTTTTTCGAGGTCTCGATGGCCGACGCGTGGGTCTGGGACATGTACAGGCCGGCTCGCTTCGTCAAGCAGGTGCGGGTGCTGACCTTCAAGGACGTGAACATCGAGGAGCTCAACAAGAGCGATCTCGAACTTCCGGGCAGCTGATTCCCCGCCTGACCCCTGCCTGACTCCCGCCTGACTCCCGCCTGCCCCCCGCCCGACTCGCCTCGCTGCTCTGCTCCCTGCCCGGCGCGCTGATTCCCTCGCCGGGGTGACGTGGTTGTCCACATCGCCCCGGCTGTCCACCAAGATCCACACGGTGGGCGGGGACGCGGGACCGTCGGTGCCGGAGGTGGTGCCGGATGAACGCGAAGGGCGTGGCACAGCAGGCATTGGGGCGGTACGGCGAGGATCTCGCGACGCGGCGGCTCACCGAGGCCGGGATGACCGTGATCGCGCGGAACTGGCGGTGCCGCGGCGGGGAGATCGACATCGTCGCCCGGGACGGGGACGCCCTCGTCGTGTGCGAGGTCAAGACCCGGCGGGCGGGGGAGTTCGAGCATCCCATGGCCGCGCTGCGGCCGGCCAAGGCCGAGCGCTTGCGCAGGCTCGCCGGACGCTGGCTGGCCGACCACGGGGGACCACCCCCGGGCGGGGTGCGCATCGACCTCGTCGGGGTCCTGCTGCCGCGGCGCGGCGGGCCCGTGGTGGAGCACGTCAGGGGGGCGGCCTGATGGGGTTCGCGCGGGCCTGCTCGGTCGCCCTCGTGGGCGTCGACGGCGTGGTGGTGGAGGTGCAGGCCGACCTGGAGCCCGGGGTCGCCACCTTCGCCCTGGTGGGGCTGCCGGACAAGACCCTGATCGAGAGCCGGGACCGGGTCAGGGCGGCCGTGGTGAACTCGGGCGCCGCCTGGCCGCAGAAGAAGCTCACCGTCGGCCTCAGCCCGGCCTCGGTCCCCAAGGGCGGAGCCGGCTTCGACCTCGCCGTCGCGGCGGCCGTGCTGGGCGCCGCCGAGGTGGTCGACCCGAAGGCGATCGCCGATCTCGTCCTCATCGGGGAGCTGGGGCTCGACGGCCGGGTGCGTCCCGTCCGCGGGATCCTGCCGGCGGTGCTCGCCGCCGCCGAGGCCGGATACCGGCAGGTCGTGGTCCCCCAGCAGTGCGCCGCCGAGGCCATGCTCGTCCCGGACGTCTCGGTGCTCGGGGTGCGCAGCCTGCGGCAGCTGATCGCGGTGCTCACCGACGGGGAGGTCCCCGAGGAGGATCCCCCGGATCCCTCCGGGAGGCCGGACCCGATGCTCGCCGGACTGGTCGTCCCGGGCGCCGGACTCGGCACGGGGGTGGCCCGCGAAGGCGACGGGCGGGACTTCCCCGACCTCGCCGACGTCGCCGGACAGCACGCGGCGCGCCGGGCCCTGGAGGTGGCGGCCGCCGGGGGCCACCACCTCTTCCTCAGCGGACCGCCGGGCGCGGGCAAGACGATGCTGGCCGAGCGGATCCCCTGGATCCTGCCCCCTCTCACCCGACAGGACTCACTGGAGGTCACGGCCGTCCACTCGGTAGCGGGAATCCTGCCCCCGGGCGAACCGCTCGTCGCCCGGCCCCCGTACTGCGCCCCGCACCACTCGGCGACCATGCAGTCCCTCGTCGGGGGAGGGGCCGGCGTGGCCAGGCCCGGAGCGGTGTCCCTGGCCCACCGGGGGGTGCTGTTCCTGGACAGGCCATGCAAAACCAGTGGCAGTGGTCAAGCAAATGAAGGGGGGCTAATACCCAGGCTGGGCCCCGATAGGCCACCGGACGGGTTGTACGCCCGCCTGAGGGCCGATCGGCGCAGAACGGCCCCGATTCCTCCATCCAGGGGAATCGGGGCCGCTATGGGTCTGCCAGCGGTCGCCCGCTACGGCCGGTCGAGCCGGTGTTGCCATCGCAAGGCCGACTTGTCACCGATCCAGTGCGATGACGTCCGGGTAGTGATCTGCTGGCCACCGATCCAGTACGTGTGACACCGGTCTGTGATGTGGAGCCGCACGGCCGTAATGTCCGGGCTACCGGCGGCCTGCCACGCGGTGAGAGCCTGCTCGACGTCATCCCACAGGGCAACGGGTCCACCCTGGCGGACCCGCCAGCCGTCGCCGGCCGGGGTGAACTCGGCGAAGCTCTCGTGCTCCGGATCGAACAGGTATAGGAGCTGCGCGCCCTCCCTCGTTGCAGCGCGGACGTACTGAGCGCCGGGTGCTGCAAGCTGGGCGAGGAAGGCCGGCATCCACTCGTCGAGCAAGAGCGGCGATACCTTGGCTTCGCGGTCGCTGTCGGCGTAGAACGTACGCGCGGAGAGGTCGCCGCTCACCGGGATCACGGCTTGCGAGCGTGCTTGCATGAAGCTGGCACGCCCGATGATCCGTCCCTCCGCTGTGCCGTCCTCGTTTACGGTCACCTTGGCCAGGCCGGAGCCGTTGGCCCATGAGCCGAGCGTCGCCAAGATGATCCCGCTGGGTTTGGTCTGCCGAACCCAGGCGTAAGGGATGCGGCGGACCAGACACGTGGCAATGGTGCGGTCGTACGGTGCCCGGCGAGGGTGGCCAAGGAGCCCATCGCCGGTCACGGTCCAGGTGGAGAACCCCGCTGTCTCCAGCGCGGCATCTGCGCGCGTTGCGACTCCGGGGTCAACCTCGATGGTGGTGACGTTGTCCTCGCCGAGTCGGTGACACATCAGGGCCGCCGAGTATCCGGTTCCGCTCCCGATTTCACACACTTGGTGCCCAGCCTCGACGTCCAGGCTTTCGAGCATGCCGACCACGAGGGCTGGAGTGGTGGAGGAAGACGTAGGAAGCCCCGCCACGGGCGCGCTCACCTGGTCGGCGGTGAGGTGCCCGTCGAGCTGCGTGGTCAGCGTGTCGAGGGTGTAGGCGATCTTCACCCACTCGTCAGGGTCGGAGCCGACGGCCGTTACGGGGCGCCAGCGTCCTTCCTCTTGCAGGAAGACCCCGGGGTTCAGGAACAGCTCACGGGGGACCGATTCGACGGCCGCCCGCCATGCCGGGGTAGTGAGGACCCCCGCTTGTACGAGTCGGCCGGCAAGCGCTCGGCGCTCGGACGCGGTGTCGATCAAGGGATCTCCCCTGCGAGTAGGGCCGCGAACGCGGCGGACATTTCGAGGCCGGTGCGTGGCTCCAGCCACCCCCACTGGCCGTTGGGGTTCAGCTCCAGCCACCACAGATCGCCGTCCGGGCTGACGGCGAAGTCGAAACTGCCCGACACGAGTCCGCAGCGGTCCAGATGGGCGAAGAGCGCATTCTCTACCGCGGCGGGCAGCTCTACCACGTCGTAGGAGAGGGCCGAGTAGTCCTTGCGCCAGTCGAGCAGGCCGGAAGTGATCCGCACGGCGAAGACCTGCCGACCGACGATCAGAACGCGCAGGTCGGCAACCTTGTCGACGACGGCTTGAAAGAGGTGGGGTGTCACGCGCAGGCTGTCGTCAATCTCGCCTGCGGTAACAAGATCGGCCCACCCAGTTACCGCAACCCCGTCGCGTTGGTAAGGGGTTCCGCGCAGCGTTTTGTAGATCACCCGATCGTGTGCGGCGATGAACTCGCGCGCGTCTTGTGGATCGTTGGTTACGAGCGTGGACGGTACGGCGAGGCCAAGACGCTGGGCGAGAGCGAGCTGTGCGGGTTTGTAGTCGGCCGCTGTGGCGTGGTGGGGGTGATTTACCCAGAGGGGGCCCTCCATCGCGTAGAGGGCGCCCCCGAGTCCGTATCGGGCCTGGGCGGCGGCGAAGTGAGCGTCGTCCTGGGTCAGATCGGGGAACGTTGGCCAGGTGGGGCGACGCCAGTACACCGCGCGGACCTGGTCGAGGTTGGCGGTTCTCGACGGGGTACGCACGTGCCCGGCCGCGGGGGCCGGGCACGTGCCGAACCGAGCCGAGACCGTCAGGGCCGTTCCGATGTCAGCGGGGTTGAATCTGACGACCGGTACATCGAGACGGTTGAGTTCCGTGATCACCATGTCGGCGGTGATGTCGTCCGCCTCGGTGGCCACGAGTACGGGCCTCTTCTCGGTAGCGGTCATCAGTCGCTGGTGGAGTCCTGGTCGGAGCCCTGGTCGTTGCCCTTGCTGCCGTCGGAACTGGTCGACGTGTTGGTCTCGGTGCCGGTGCTAGTGCCGTGCTTGCCCATCTCGACGATGTGGCCGTCGCCGTCGCGGAACACGCCGAGCTGCGTGTTGGGGTCGATGACAACCGACGTGTGAGGGAGCGGGATGGTGGTCGGGTACGGTGCCAGCCGGCCGACACCCCACGGGCTAACGGCGGTAAGGCCTGCGGACAGGGACATTGAAACTCCTTCGGTCAGTGGTGCTGGCCAGCAGGCCCGTGCGGGTGGACGGGAACCTGCTACAGGATCGGACCGCCCCGGCCATGGCCGTGCCTGGCGAGTGGCCGGGGCGGACTTTGGCCCCCCTTGCCGGGGACACGAGGAGAACAGTTCGGTCATCAGACCCGGCAAGGGGGGAGTCTGGTTACGCCGCGGCGAACTGACGCGTGGGCGCCGGCCACTCGGGCACGAGGGCGGCCGTCACGAGCCGAGCCGACAGGTGGACGTACGCGGTGCGGTCGCCCGTGGAGAAGCGGCACAGGGCGCCCGATGCGAGTGCCCCCATGGCGTACTCATGAGCCGCGGAGCTCCGGCTCCAGGAGCGGAGCTCCTCCGGCGCATCCCGGGTGCCGGCTTCCACCAGCCGGAGGGGGGTTCGGCCGGTGGGGGTGCTGGGGACCCATCCGTGCGACGGGTGGGGGTCCATAAGGTCAGCGACCCGTTCCGCCTGGCTCCGTAACCAGCGAACGGCGAGGCGGGGTGTAGTGGCCATGGACCCGCGCAGGAGACATGAGTACGTGGGGGCGTGGATCGTGACTTCGCACCAGTACATGGCTACGTCTTCACCTGCGCGGCTTCCCTCAGCTCGGCCGCGGGGAGGAGCTCGGCGAAGTCGTCGAAGCTGCGGCGGAAGTGCCGGTGCTCGGTGTCCTTCAGGTGGGCGCGCATCCAGTCGTCCACGGAGGTGGCCGACCCCATGGGCCCGGATGCTGCGAGGCACGCTGCGGCCTGTTCGTCGTCCTGGTCGCTCGACACGCACAGTGCGCTGTACTCGGGGGCGCTCGCTGGATCCTGGCGCGTGGTGAAGTCCTGGAATCGAAACGAGCGCTTCACGTCATGCTCCCCGGCCGGGGCCGGTGGTTGGCCCTGTCGACGTCGTCGCGGATGCGGGTGTGGGTGACGCAGTCACATCGGCCGATGCCGACGATGCCCGTACCGGTGTCCGCACCGTCGGCGCTTTCGCCGTCGGGCTCGCCGGCGAGGACCAGCTCGGTCGCGTACTGCGTGAACGGCGGGTCCTGGTCGGGAGCGAGCCACCGGTGGCCCCGTATGGCAGTAGCCGGCTCGGTTGCCGGAGGGCTGATGGGGCTGGTCCTGGGGTTCTCGTTCGTCATGGTCGGGTGCCGTTGCCTCTCGGTTGTGCGGACGCTCCCTAACTGTGTGTATTGATGTTGCGACTCCCCGCGGGGCGTTCCTACCGCGTTTGCAGGACGTTTGGGACGTGCCGTAGCTACCGTTCGTCCTGTCCCTAACGTCCCCGGAAGGCGAACTGTGAACGACGCTCTACGTCGGGCAATGGCAAATGCCAAGCTGACCGAACAGCAACTCGCAGAGCTCTGCGGGGTAGACGCAAAGACGGTCGGCCGCTGGATCACCATGCCCAACCGCATCCCCCATGCCCGGCACCGCTGGGCAGCTTGCGAGGCATTAGGCGAGGAGGAACAGACTTTGTGGCCCAACGCCATTCGCTCGGCGCTCGCGACCGGGCCGGACCGTGAAATCGTTCAGGTCTACCCCTACCGCTCGGCGGCGCCGGCTGCTCTCTGGCGCTCCCTGGTGACGAAGGCGCAACGCGAGCTGACCTTTGCCGGGTACACGAACTACTTCTTGTGGCTGGAACAGGCGAACCTAGGGGGCGCTCTGCGTCGCAAGGCGCAGACGGGTTGCAGCATTCGGTTCCTGCTCGGCGATCCCGATAGCCCCGTAACGGCCGCCCGGGAGGAAGAGGAGGGGGTGCCGCTCACCCTCTCGACGCGCATCGCGGTCACCCTGGCCGAACTGGACAAGCTGCGGGATGTGCCAGAGATCGAGGCCCGTTTCGAGACTGGTCACGTGAACCTGTCCGTGTTCAGGTTCGATGACGAGATGATCGTTACCCCGATCCTTGCCCGCAGGGTTGGGCACGACTCCCCGTTGATGCATCTGCGGCGGTGTCAGGCGGACGGCATGTTTGATCGGTTCGCCGCGCATGTCGAGGAGCTGTGGAGCCGCGGGCGTGACATCCGGGAGGCCAGAGAGAATGTCCAGGCGTGACTATGAGGATGACCCTGCGGCCCCGAAGGCGAACAGCCTGGTGCCGGCTGCGTCCGCCGTCGTGGTGAGCGATGAAGGCAAGGTGCTCTTGCAGCGGCGTACCGACAACGGGATGTGGGCGCTACCCGGCGGAAAGATGGAAGTGGGGGAGTCCATCGGGGAATGCGCGGTACGGGAGACGCTGGAGGAGACCGGGATTCACGCGGAAATCACCGGGATCGTCGGGACGTACACCAACCCGGGCCACGTGTTCGCGTACGACGATGGTGAGGTCCGGCAAGAGTTCTCCATCTGCCTGCTTGCCCGTGCGACTGGTGGTGACCTGCGGTCGTCGGATGAGTCCTTGGAAGTGGGCTGGTTCGTCCCGGAGGAGATCGACGATCTTCCGATGGTGTCGAGCATTCGGAAGCGGGTCAACGACTGGCGGGCAGGGCGCGGCCCGGTCGTGCGCTGATCGCCAGGAACGACAGAAACGCCCCCCGTACGGCCGTTCGTGGCCGTACGGGGGGCGTAGCTGTTATCGGGCGGTACCGGCCTGCCAGAGGGCGAGCAGGACGCCCAGAATGGCGACCAGGGCCGCGAGGGATGGGAGCGGCCAGCGGCCCCGTTCAAGGGCGTCGAGCCTGCTCTCGTGGTCGGCGATCTGCTTGTCGGTCTGGTCGGATCGCTGTACCAGCAGGGCGAGGGATCCGTCGATCCTGGTCATGCCGACCTCGACGACCGCCCGGAGCCGTTCGAGTTCGAGGGCGACGCCCGTGTCGTCCGGGGCCGGCGGGGTCACTCGGTGGCCCCGTCGACCAGGCCCAGGCCGACGCGGTCGAGCAGGGCCTCGACGGCCGGGAGCTGCATCACGCGGGCAAGGCCACCCGCGACGGCGAGGGCACCCGCGACGTACGGCAGGGCGTCGGGGATGCCGGCCGCGGCGACGATGGCGGGCAGGGCGAGGGCGAACGCTACGGCGGTCTGGAGCGCGGTACGGATGCTGCGCTTGGTGGCGGGGGTCATGGTTGAGCTCCGTTCGGGGAAGGGCTAGGCGGCCACGGTGAAGCCGTGGTGCTGGGCAAGGGTGGTGAGCGAGGCGCGGCCGGGGATGCCGTCGGCCGCGGTGCCGGTGTAGCCGCATCGGCGCTGCCACCGCTCGTATGCGTCGCGGGTGGCGGTTCCGAAATGCCCGTCGACCAGGGAGCGGGCGAGCATGCCCTCGGCGGCGAGGGCGTCCTCGACGATCCGGGCGCCCGGGTAGCTGACCGGGGTACCGGACCGGGGCGGGTCCTGGCGCGCCGCGGCGATCAGGCTGGACAGGGATACGGTCGGCTTGGTCTCGGGCTTGGGGGTCGGCTTGCTCGGCGCCGGCTTGTCGTCGGCAAGGAGCTCGGCGACGCGGCTGCGGATCTTGTCCATGGTGAGCGCGGGCCCGCCCGGGTGGCCGATCGGGCCGCGGGGGTCGACCTTGCCGGGCTGCCACTCGGAGTGACCGATCACGGACTCGGGACCCCACCCGTGGGCGCGGCAGATACCGGCCGCGGTCCGGGCGATGGCCTCGACCTGCTCGGCCGGCCACGGGTCGGTGCCGTCGCCTTCGTTGATGCACTCGAACCCGTAGTAGTGGCGGTTTCCGTCGACGGTTGCCTCGTTGTCGGCGGGCAGGGGGGAGCGCTCGGCGATCACGGCGGCGAGGACGTCCGGGTCTCCGGATCCGGCGTGGTTGGTACGGCCGTAGCCGATCAGGTGGACGCGGCCGGCCTTGTCGATGACGCCATGGCACAGCGGGCCCGGGAGCTCGCTGTACCCGGTGCGGCAGAGCTCGACGGAGTAGTCGGTTCCCGTGGTGACGGTGTGGTGGATCATGACGCCGTGCAGCGGGCCCCACGGGCCCTTGTGGTTGCGGTTGTGGGTGCGCCACGAACCGACCTCGACGACGTCGACGCCCTCGCCACGGATCGCGTTGCGGAAGGTGTCGGGGAGCAGGGGGTTTGCCATGGGTGGTGTCCTCCGGACATGAAAAAACGCCCGCGGCGCGGTGCCGGGGCGTACGGGGTGAGGGGGTCACCTACAAGAACTTGTAGGTGGGGGTCAGAGCATGGCGAGCGCCATGATCGCGGGGTCGAGTCCGACCTCGCCGGTCGACTGGGTGACCGTGGCCGGTAGCGAGGTCTGGCCGCTGGAGATGCACCAATGCCGCTGGAAGGTGGTGCCGACGTAGAAGTTGCCGGGGTTGGCGGGCGCCTCGTTCTGGATGTGGAAGTAGTAGAAATCGGTACTGGCCCCGGCGGACAACAGGAACGCGGCCCAGTAGCGGCCGGGGGCCAGCGCGGCGGGCGCGCTGAGGGGGATCGGGACGGCGCCGGTGTGGTTGTTCAGTGCTCCGGGGGCGGTGCCGGCGAGCTGTCCGGCCATGGGCACGGACGACACCAGGCCGGACGTTGCCACGCGGGTGCCGGCCTCGTTGTAGATCCCGACGTAGAAGCGGGCGGCCGGTACCGCGGCGGATCCGGCCCACCCTCGTGAGTGGATGACCACGTTGTTCACGGTGGTCGGCTCCGTGATGTTCATGCCGGAGAAGTAGATCCGGCCGACCGCCGCGGCCTTGGGCGGCGTGGTCGGGTTGGCCACGGTGGCAGGGTCGACGGACCACGCGGCGAATCCCAAAGCCTGCGGGGTCCACGTGTTGCGGCCCCCGCCGACGGTGAACGTGGCACCGCTCTGCTCCTGCACCATGAGCTGACCGGCGCTGGCGTACAGGTGCACGCCCGCGGTGTTCGCCGCGCTCGGGCCGGTGCCGTTGTCGATCGCGAGGACACCCGCGACGGACGTTCCGATGCCGGCCGCGCTGCCGGATCCGCCCACCCGTACGTTCTTGTCGAGGTAGAAGTTACCGACGGGCATGCGGGCACTGCCGGTCTTGCGTACGGCGAACAGGTCGACGCTGACGTCGTTCTGCACTTTCAGCGGGTCGGTCGCGGTGGCGTCGGCTTTGATGACCTGCGGGCCGGGCGTGGCGCCGGCCCCCACGGTGACGATCGTTCCGTTGGTCTGCCGAACCTTCATCACGCCACCTTCGGCGTAGGCGACTACCCCGTTGGTGGGGCTGGTCGTCGGTACCACGTTGGCGTTCTTGAGGGCCAGGACGAATGTGCCCCCGCCGAAATCGGAAGTCGTGTCGCCGATGGCCAGGTTGTAGGCACTGTTCGCTAGCGCGTTGCTGTACCACGAGCCGTCTTTGAGGACGGTGAAGCGGTTGGGGTTCGTGCCGTCGCCGTAGACGTTCAGCGGCGCGTTTGTGCCGTTGCCCCGGAGGGTGGCGGCGACATTCGAAGTGGTGCCAGTGACTCCGAGGGCGCCCACGTCCGTGGCAGTGAGTACCGGGTCCGGGCCGGGCTTGCCGTTGACGGTGTTCACTGACCCGTTTCCCGGGTCGCCCTTGTCGCCCTTGGGCCCTTGGATGCCTTGCGTGCCCTGGGCGCCCGTAGTGCCGGTTAGGCCGGTGTCGCCCTTCGGGCCCTTGATGTTGCCGACGGCGGAGCCCCAGGCGGTGGCTCCGCGCTGCCACATGTCGCCGGTGTCGGTGCGGATGAGCAGGTCTCCGGCCTTGGCGTCGGCGCTCGGTGTGCTGGCGTTGTTCAGGTAGATCTGCGATCCCCGGATGTCGCCCCCCGCCCGCGCCCAGGTGCCGGCGGACTTCTTGTACTGGGTGATCGTGGTATGGGTGACTCCTTGCAGGGTGCGGGTGTCGTACTGGACGTACCAGTCCCCGTTCACGCCCGTGGCAGGTGTCGGCGCGGTGGTGCCGGTGAGGATCTGGCTGCCTGCGACGGGCACGTAGTTGGGGGTGGTGGGGTCGGAACCGACGATGTCGGCGAGGTCGACCTCGCCGACGGCTTGGGGCAGGAGCACGCTGTACGAGCGGTTCACGGGCACGCCCGTGAGCTGCTCGGAGACGACGTAGGCCCATCCGGTCGGGGACATGCCGGGGCTGTCGGTGGCTGGTAGAGCGACCTCGAACCGGCCGTTGGCGTCGAGCGGCGCGGTGACGGGGCCCCCAAGGAAAACGTCGCTGTCGGGGAAGGTCAGCAGGCTGGGTGCACGCCACACGACTTGACCGGCGAGGGGGGTTCCGTCGGGAGCGAGGTAGCGGCCGTGGGCGAGGACGGTGGGTATGGACTCGGGCAGGCCCATGCGGCGGCTGCCCTCCTTTCTGGGGGTGGGCTAGCCGGCGCGGCCGGGCTGGTGCTGGGTGGGGCTATCCGACGCAGTGCAGGCGCTTGAACGTGGCCCAGACGCCCGACGTGCTGCCGGTGCGGCGGCCCTGGAGCTCGACGGTGAGGAGCTCGCCGTACGTGAAATTGGGGACGATGTATGTGCCGTCGATGTCGCCGTTGCTCGTTACGAGCGTGGTCCCGTTGATCACGATGCGGAGTTCCCCGCCGTCGCTTCCGCTGTCGATGGCCTTGGCCGCGCGGATGCGCACCTTGCCGTGCTCGGTCTCGATGTGGGCCTCTTGCAGCGTCTCGAACGACGTGCTCGCGGTCCGAGGCCAGCGCGCGGCGTTGGTGTCGGCCCATGGCTGCGCGAGGTGCGGCCGGTGCAGTCCGCCCTGTTCGATGTTCTCGACGACGATGTCGTTGCCCTTGGAGTCGGTGAGCCTGAGTACCTGCGGGTTAACCGCGTCCTGGCCGTTCCAGATGGACATAGCGATACTTCCGTCGCGGCGGCGGAGGATCGTGCCGAATTCCTTCGCGGTCTCCCCGGTCGTCTCGTCCTGGTAGTAAGTCCCGAGGTGGCCCACGCGGAAGTGCTCGACGCCCCCCGCGGCCTTGACCCTGAGCTGTCCGCCCTCGCCGACGGTCACGTCGCCGCTCAACACCTGGTTGAGGGCCGGCCGGATGTTCGCGCGGCCGGTGAGCTGCTTGACCTGCCGTTCAAGGGACGCAATGCGGTCGAGTACGTCCTGTGGGATGTGCGGCACTACGGGACCTCCAAATAGAGGCGCGCGGTCTCGGGGCGTCCGCGCTCGGGTGGGGTGATGGACATGCCGACCACGCGATAGCGGGCGTCGAGGGTGGTGGGGTGCCACAGGTCCCGGATCCGCACGCGCACTGTTGCGCCGATCAGGGCGGGGGTGATGTCACCGCCGAGCAGGACCGTGATTTCCGGAATGGTGACCGGGGCGAGGGCGGCGCGGTGGTCGGCCTGGGCATGGGCGTCGAGGGTGGCCTGTCGCGAGATAGTCGAGTAGTCGCTGTAGCCGTCGAGGCGCGGCCATCCGGCGTCGATGTCCTCGGCCCCGACCAGCAGGGGCGAGGTAAGCGGGTAGCTCTCCGCGGCCTGGTTGCGGTTGATGCTGGCTCCGCGGCTCTGCCACGCGTTGGCCTTGGCCGTGGCGTCGGTGGGCCAGGTGTAGGTGAGGACCGGGCCGGGGTGGTCGAGGACGATCTCGGCGGCGCCCGTGCGGATGATCGGGGAACCGAGTTGCAGCCGCTTGACGCGGTCGCCGTCGCTGTCGCGGAAGCTGGCGACGCGCCACTCGAAGCCGTCCTCGATCTTGGCGAGGTCGTCGACCAGGTCGCCGACGCTGGGCAGGTCGTAGCGGAGATAGGTGCGGTCCCGCAGGATCCCGGAAAGGGTGGTGTCGTAGGTGATGCCGATGTCACCGCCGGGCATGTCGGCGCAGTAGTCGAGGAGTTGGCGGACGATGTCGTAAGCGTCCATCTGCGTGGCGGTCTGGGTGTCGTAGAGCAGCCGTCGGTACAAGTAGCTTTCCCACCCGCCGGCCTGGATCTGCGCTCCGAGGTTGCCGCGGGCGTCGCTGGCGACGGACAGGGTCCAGACGATCCCGCCCCACCAGATGGAGCGTCCGCGCTCGACCCATACCGCGGTTCGGCCGGGGAGGATCGCCCGGCGCGCGCGGCCGGCGAGCTCGGCGTTCGGGATCGGCACGGTGCCGGTGAGCCTGCCGGTTTTGCCGATGTAGTCGTCGAGGCTGACGCCGTGCACGGGCAGGACGTCGATCAGCTCGTCGGAGCGCAGGTCACAGAAGAGCAGCCGGTACGGGGTCACAGCACCCCCGCTCACGTGACGAAACAGCCGGATATCCGGATCTCGCGGCCGGACTGGATGGTGCCGCCGGCCGACCACGTGCGAAGGGTGATCACGCCGGAGGTGTTCAGGTAGGCGGCGCCGTCGGCGAACCCGTCCGACGCCATGAGCTCCATGTCGTAGGCCGGTCGCCACCCGACCGGCAGGGTCACGAGCGGCAAGTCGGTGATGTTCCCGCCGGCGGGCGAGGTGATCGTCGTTCCGGTCCGCTGTACGACCGCGGTGAAGGACTGCACGCCTGCGATCCGGCGGGCGTGAAAACCGGTGAGCGAGTGACCGGTCGCCGCGACGGCCCCGGCCGTGGTCACCGTGGGAGTCTCGGCCGGGGGCCGGTAGGTCTGCCAGGCGCCGGCCGTGGTGCTCCAGCGCTCCAGCGCGGTGCCGTTGTCGCGGTACTGCCCCTCGTAGCTGCCGGAGAAGCTCAGACCGGAGCCGCGGGGCAGGATCCCGCCGGCCGCCGCGGTGTAGCGGCGGCGGTCGCCGAGTGCTGCGCCCCACCCGATGCCGCCCGCGCCCGCGCTGGTTCCTGCCGGTACGAGGACGTCCCAAAGGCGCAGGGCGGCGGCGGGGATGGTCGGTGGGGTGGGGCTGGCGGTCGCGGAGCCCTGGACGATCTCGATGCGGGCCGCGTTCGGTCCGCCGTCGAACAGGGAGTCGACAACGCGGATGATCACGGAGTCGATCCGGCCGAACTGCGCGGCGCCGTCGGCGAACGTGAGGCTCACCGGGGCATCGTTGGCGACGGGGTACGCGCCCTGCGCGTCGGTGCCCTGTACGAAGGCGCGGCCGGGGCCGATCTGTACGGACATGGCGCCGGCCCCGGTGGCGCCGAACGGGTTGCCTCCGGCGAGGACCCCGTCGCGCGCCCGCATTTCCGTTTCGTGGATCAGAGGCGAGGTAGGGGTGAGGCGGGTGTCTTCCCGGGTCTGCCCAGTGGGCAGCAGCCATGCGGAACGCACGGGCATGAATGGGGTCTCCTTACCAGTAGGCCGGGCGGTGGCGCACGGTGGCGGTGGCGGTGGGCTCGCTGTCCGGGCCGGCGCGGAAGGCGAAGTTCGTGACGCCAGGGGCGAGCGTGAACGTCTGCTCGGGGACGCTGCGCCTGGTCGCGCTGTAGAGCCGGGATGCGCCCCGGTTGAGCAGAACGGTTCCGGCGCGGGTATCCACGGTGAGGACGTCACCCGCAGCAAGCGGAATGTCGTACTCCAGTACGTCGCCGGTGCTGATGTTGGTCAGGGCCGGAGTGGTGACCGGGCCGCGGAACTCGACGACGGGATGCGTATCGGCGTCGCCCGCGTTCACCACCACCAGGGCCCCGGAGCTCCCGGGTGTACCGAAGTTCAGCGGCCACCCCATCGGCCACGACAGACCCGGCTCGGACGTCGGGAGCGTGGCCGCGACGACCTGCTCGACGACCCCGTACCGGCGAGGATCCGACGCGACCCATTCGACCGCGCCGCCGACGATCGTCCCCAGCCGGTAGCCGGGGCCGGCCGGAACGCTGCGCCGCACCGCGCGGGCGTAGACGAGCAGCGGCCCACGGTCGTCGAGCCACGCCACGAGGGGGAGCTCATCCACCCGCGGGACGGTGCCCGCGTTCAGGGCCCCGACCACCGCGCCGATCCGGTCCCGGGGGGCCCGGACGATCAGACCGTCGAGGCCGATCGTCCGGGCTTGGGCCAAGAGCAGCCCGGGGTACGCGCCGTGGGCATCGCTGCGCGCCACGGACCCGGAGTCGAGGGCGGGAAGTTCTTCCCACCCGGTGATACCGCGCCATCGGTAGGGGGTGCCGGGGCCGAGCAGCAGGTCGCCGTACTGCACCTGCCCCGGACGGCTGATCAGGTCGCCAGGAGCCATGGCTACCCCCTCGCCTTTGCCAGCCACGCCAAGGCGCGTGCGTTGTCGTCGGGGGTGCCCTGCTCGGCGGCGTGCCAGTGCTCGACGTGCACCGTTGCGCCGCCGCCGTACCCGCCGAACCCGGCCGAACCGCCGGCCCCGTACGGGGATGCGGCGCCGGCGAACCCAGCGGTGAGACCCGGTACGGCCGGGGTCGGTACGAGATTGGCCATGGTGCGCTCGACCGCGCCGGAGCCCGATTCGATGCCCTTGACCAGACCGGCGGGAATCCACCGGCCGATGTCACGCGCCATAACGCGGGACGGACTATGAATTCCGAGGGCCTTTGCAATGGGCCCGGGAATCATGTTTTTGGCGAACGACATGAGCTGACCCTTAAGCCAAGAGCCCATGGATCGGACGCCGTTATAGAGACCGCGGACGACGTCGACCCCCTTGTCGTACAGGAGATCGCCGAGATTTCCGAGCCCGGAAGAGATCATGTCCGGCAGTCCGCGAACCCAACTCACGAGCTCTTGCGCCTTGCGGATCGTGCCTTCCTTGATGGAATCCCAATGCTTGATAATCAGCCCAACCAAAGTCCAGTTGAGGAAGAAATTAACGAGCATCTGCGGGAGTCCGCGAACCCAATCGACAATGGAATTCCAGACCCGTTCCGTTCCGGACTTGATGGAATCCCAATGCTTGATAATGATGCCGACGAGGGTGAAATTCAGGAACAGATCGAGTAGGAACTGTCCTACCTGCTGGATCTTTTCCCACACCCACGACCATGCCGCACTTGTGGCATTGACGATCGTGTCCCAGTTCGCGACAACAAGCGCGACGATGCCGACAATGGCCGCAATGATGAGCCCCACGGGGCCCATGGCGATAAGCCAGGCAGCGGCCATGCGCGCCGCCTGAATCAGGCTTTGTGTGCCCATGAGGACCCACGCGCCGACCACGCGCAGCGCGGCGCCGGCGGCGCCGACTCCCTGCGCCACCCAACCCGCGAGGATCGTGGCGTTGGCGGCAAGGAAGGAGACGACCGCGCCGGCCCCCGCGGCGCCCTGGGCAAGCCAAGAAGCAACGACGGCCGTTGATGTGGCCCACGCCTGAGCTGCAAGGGCGATCAGCGTGGGCAGGAAGAACGTCAGGATCAGCCCACCCGCGATCATGAACGCGGTGGAGTGCTCGGAGACGAATCCGGCCGCGGTGCCCAGACCGCGCCCGAACTTCACGGCGTACTCGGCACCCGTCACCAGGGCCGGAACGACGTAGTTCCCGACGACCTCGACCAGCCCTTGCATGGCCCCGCGCTTGAACGCCTCGAATTTCGTCGCCGCGTTATCGCGCAGGGCATCACCGGCCCTGTCGGTAGCACCCTTCACGTCGCCCAGAGCCTTTACGGCGGTGGACGGGTCGAGCTTGTACAAGGCCCCTTGCAGGTCCTCGGCCTTGGTGCCGAAAAGAGCGACCGCCGTTGCATTGCGCTCCGCAGGATCCTTGATCCCCTTTAGCCGAGTAAGGACGTCACCAAGTGCGGCCGACGCTTTTGGCCCGCCATCGGTAAAAGTCTTCGCCATCTTGTCGGCGTTAAGCCCGATGGACTGGAAAGCCTCTACGCTCCCCTTAGACATGTCTTTACTGCGGATTGCAAATTCCTTGAGCGCGTCACCGACGGTATCGGCGTCGCGCGCACCGCCCTGCAATCCCTGTTGCATAAGACCCATTGCGGTCTGAGCGTCAAGGCCCAAATCCCGAAATTGGGTCGGATATTCAGTGAAAGTGTCGAGCAGATCCTCGGCGGAATTTACGCCGTTCTGGGTGCCCTTCACGAGCACGTCCATAGCCTCTTCCGCGGAATCGGCTATGCCCGTCTTGAGCATTACGCCAACGGCGCGTGAGACCTTTCCGACGTCCTCGCCCAGGACTGCGGCGGTATCCGCCACATTGGCGCCCATCGCCTTTATCTGGTTGTTTGTTGCCTCAGGCGGTAGCAATCCATTTTGGGCAATTCCCTTGATGACGTCGGCGCCCTGCTCGACCGACTCGACGATCGCCCCCGCGTACAGATCACCGGCCGCCTTGCCCTGCTTGGCGGCGACGGGGCCCGTCGTGCCTAGCTGTGCCTGGAGCAGGCCGGCGGTCTTCTGCTGCGCAAGGGCCTCGCCGATACCGGCCATGAGGGCGGCGCCGATTCCGGCACCGACCGCAGCCCAACCGAACGCGGCGAGCGCCCCGCCCCCGCGGGATCCGGCATCGTCGGCCCCCTGGGCCATGCCGTCGGCGAGGGCGGCCCCGGCCTGGTCGCCGGCCCGGTCGGCCTCGGCGACGATCGTGTCGCCGGTCGAGCGCATCGCGGCTTCGGTGCGCGCCAATCCGGCCTGGGCGGGCCCGTCGTCGATGGTGATGGTGCCGAGCAGCTCACCGACAGTGAGGGCCACCGGATCACCTCCTGTCGGGGGTCATCCGGCGCCGCGCGGGCCCGGGGGTGGTTCAGCCGGCGGGGATGCCGGTCAGTGCTGCGATCTCGGCCGGGTCGGTCACGGCACGCGGGGTGCGCTGCCAGGCGGCGGCGAACCGGGACTCGCCGGACAGGCCGGAGACCAGGGCGAGGAACCTGCGGGTGGACATGCGGGCGAGGTCAGCGGCCGGAGTGCCGTACTCGCGGGCGAGGTCGGCCTCGATCGCCGACCAGTTCGTCAGGACGGCGCGCCAGAACGTTTCTTCTTGCCCGTCCTCGCTCGCCTGGCCGCCCGGTTCGGGCCTGCGGCTTTTCCCGCTTCCTGCTCGTCGTAGAGCTCGGCGGCGCGGGGAAGGGTGACGCTGCCGGGGCGGCGGACGTTGGCGGCGGAGAAGATCAGAAGAATGCCGAGCTGCCGGTCGGTCATGCCGTGCTCTGCCCACGTGGTGAGGACGTCCCTGCCGAACAGGATCGCGAGGAGCTTGGCGACGTCGTCGGGGTCCTGGGAGTCCTGCACGCGGGTCATCAGCAGCGTGAACATGATCGGGAGGGACTCCGGCAGGACGTAGGTCTTGCCGTACAGGGTGAGCCGTTCCCGGGGGCGGGTGGCGAGCTCCTCGACGATGAACGCGTCGAAGTCGGTGGCGTCGAGGTGGTCCTCGGCGCTGCCGTGGTCCTGGTCCTGGTCCTGGTCCTGGTCGAGGTCGAGGTCGGTCACGGGGTCACCGCCGAGACGGTCGCCGGCCCGCACCGGACGAACGAGACGCTCCAGGACGTCTTGTCGTTGTTCCCGCCGGACTGCTCGCCCGGGGTGCAAGTGGCCTCCCATATCGCCCACTTGGACTGGGTGTCATGGCGCCACCGGACGCGGCCCCGGGAGTCGTACCCGAAGCGGTACGCCCACACGGTGTCGATGTAGAGCTGTCCGGGATCCTGGGCCTTGGTGGTCTTGTCGATGCGGTACTGACCTTCGAGTTCGAGGGACGCGCCGCGCTGCATCACGTCTTGCTCGAAGTAGCCGGCGGAGTCGAAAGCCGTGGTCTCGGCCGTCTCCTCGTTCTCGCCGGGGCTGTGGCTCCACTGGGTAAGTCCAGCAATCGGGATCCACTTCGGCGTCTGGGCCGTGGCGTCCTCGACTTCGAAGATCCACCCGCGGGCGTCGATGGGCCGGGTTCCGGCCATGGGGGTACCTCCTGATTTACGGGGCGGCGACGTCGAGGTCGAAATTCACGACGTGCTCGTGTCGGCCGCTGCTGTCGGTGCCCATGGGGGCGGGGGTGCCGCGGGCGGCGGCGAGGATGAGGGTCGAACCGTCGGCGAGGGCGACGTCGGTGCGGCCGTGCAGCGCCCGGTACAGGGCCTCGGCGCGGGCGCGGGAGACCCGCGGGTCGGCGGTCCCGCGGACGCGCACCTGTAGGCGGCGCTGCTCGGCGTCGTCGCGGGCCTCGGGCGGCCCGGCGTCGTACAGGGACAGGGCGACGGCCCGGTCGGGCGCGGGCGGCAGGGCCTCGACGAAGCAATCGCCAGCGCGGCCGGCCGGGTCGTAGGTGAGTAGGCCGGTGACGGCGAGGAATCTGGCGAGGGAGTCGAGGAGATCAGCCACGCATGGACCTGCGGACCTGGGCGGCGATGATCTCCGCGACCGTCCCGGCCTCCTCGGCGAGGGGGCTTTCGAGGTACTTGGCCGTCCGGCCGCCGTCGTGGCGTAGGGACATGTCCTCGTGCTGGCGAACGGCGTACGGCGTATCGAACGACACGCCCGCGGTGAGGGTGGCCTCGTCGACGGTGGCCACTCCAGAGCGTTCGAGGGTGGCCTCTTCGATCGGCACCCGGGCGCGGGCGCGTTCGAGGACGTGCTCGGCGGCGAGGCGCAGTCCGCGGGCGGCCCCCTCGCGGGTTCCGCGGAGCGCGGCGGCGCCGTTCCATGTGAGGCGGGCGCGGCTCACTCACACATCACCTCCTGTGTCCCGGGGACGGGCAGGCCCGGCGCGGTGTGCGGGGCGACGTGCAGTGCGGTCGTGGTCCGGCCGGACGGGAGGGTGAGGCGGGACTCGGCCGGACAGATCACCCCGGGCGCGGTGATGACTTGCGCGGTGGACGTGACCTCGCGTCCATCGCGGTTGCGGACGGTGCGCACGGTCTCGGTGACCAGGGCGGGCACGTCGGCGACAGGGGGCCCGTACAGCGGCCCGTACGCGCTCTCGCCGTCGTAGGGCTCGATGGTGATGCGGTGCGGCAGCAGCCACCCGGGGACGTTCACCAGATCACCCCCAGACGGATCCCGGCGCGGGTGACGGCGCGGTATGCGCGGGGGGCGAGGTCGACGGATCCCGGGGCCTGGGTGCCGGTGCGGCGGCCGGACATGGACAGGGGGCCCAAGCTGACCGACTCCCACCGGTCGTCGGCGCCGGTGCCGTCGACCCCGGCGGCGAGCTGGTACTCGACCTGCGCACAAACGGCGTCGGCGAGGGCGGCCACGACGGCGGGGTCGGTCGGCATGCCCGCGGGGTCTGTGTCGTACAGGGCGGTCGCGAGGGCGTCGTCGACGTCCTCGGATGCGCGGGCGAGCAGCCGGTCGGCGTCCGGCGGGGCCGGCTTCCCGGACCACGCGGTGAACTGCTCGGGCGTGGCGTAGACCCTGCCCACGGGCTTACTCCTCCTTCACCTTCCGGGCAGCAGAACGCCCCGTCGCCCTGGTGGGCGGCGGGGCGCTGTCGGCCTCCTGCTCCTGGTGCTCGTCGTCGTTCGGCGGGGCGTCCGGCTCGGGGCCGGGCTCCTCGCCCTGGTGGTACCGGCGTAGCAGCATGAACGTTTCTCCTCAGGTGGAGGCGAGCGTGCCGACGCACACACCGCGGTCGTCGAGACGCTTCACGGCGAAGTGGACGTTCGTAGTGATCACCGTCGTCCGCTTGAGAATGTCGCGGTCGGTCTCGACGATCGGCCGGCGCTTGTACAGGGCCCCAAGGCTGTTGCGCTTGAGCAGCATGAACTTCCGCGGCGCGATCCGGTTCGTGATGAAGATCGGCACGCCCGCGATGGCGCCGACCATGCCCGTACGAACCACGGTGTCGGTGCCGAGCTTGGACGCGTCGATGAACTGCGGGTCTCCGGCCGCGTCGACGTGCTGCGCCGAGTTCAGGAACAGACCCGCAAACTCCGACGGCTCCCACTCATCGCCGAACTTGGCCAGAGCAGGGAGGACGGCGTCGTTCCACGTAAACGTTGTCTTACCGGCTGCGGTGGTGAACTGGTACGGGAGTCCGCCGCCCTGTGCGGTCTCGTCAGCCTGCGCCTGGGTGATCAGCGCAGCGTCAACCTTGCGGGCGGCGAGGATGCCGAACTGCCGCTGTGCCTCGGCGCGCGGGTCCCCCAGACCGGTCAGGAGGGCCTTGTCGGTGATCTCGACGGCCTTGCCGGCTTCCTTGATGGTGGCCTTGCTGGCGCGCTGGCCCATGACCGTGGTGGTCATGGCGGTGCCCTCGGTGAGGTCGTCAAGATCGCCGATCGCGTCCCACGTGGGAAAGTCGATGGTGTCCCCGGGCTGGCCAACGAGGGTGTCGTCGGTGAGGACGGCACCGGATCCCAGGACGCGCACGGCCCCCAGGAACTTGGCCTGCGAGAGATCGCCCCAGACCTCGGGGATGATCAGCTTGTCGGCGGTGGTCATGGGCATGTGCCCTCCTTACTGAGTTCCGGCGAGGCGCCGGTACGTGGCGGGGTCGGACTGGAAGAGCTCGGCGCGCTCCGCGTACGGCATGCGCTCGAACTGGGCGGCGGTGATGCCCTGGGGCTGCGCGCCGCTGAACTCGGATCCGCCGACCGTCGGGCCGGTGGGGCGGATGCCGAGACGGGGGTTCGCGGCGACGGCGGCCTTGATCGCGGCGGTGACGGCCGCGGCGTCGGTGGGGTCGACGTCGGCGAGGGAGTCGGCGAACGTCCGGGAGTCGAGCAGGGCGTCGGCGTCGGCTCCGGCCGCCGCGGCGGTCCGGTAGACGGCAAGCTCGACGGCGGTCTGTCGGGCCTGCGCCTGCGCGGTGGTGAGCTGCTGGGTGAGCTCCTCCGGGGTGGCCTGCTGTCCGGCCTTGCTGGGGTCGAGGATTCCGAGGAGCTGCGCGGTGAGCTCCTGGCGGGCGGCGTCGGCGGCCTGCTGCTTGGCGGTCACCCGTCCCTTGCCAGCCTCGGCGCGCGCGGCGGCGAGGTCGGATTCGAGTCGGGCGATCGTGGCGGCGCTGTCCTCGCCGGCCGGGGCCGACGGGGCCGCGGGCGGGGCCGGCGGCGCGGTGTTCGGGTCCTGGCTGGGGGCCGGGTTCGGGCCGCCCTGCTGGCCGGTCGGGTTGCCGGGGGTCGGGGTGGGGGTGCTCATGCGGTCGCCCTCCTGGGGCTAGTGGGCCCGCTCCTGGCGGGCGTGCGGGCATACGAAAGGGGGCCCGCTCCTGGCGGGCCCCCTGGGTGGTGCTGGTCGGTGGTGCAGCTACTCGGCGGCCGGGTGTCCGGCCTCGCGGCGGGCGGTGGCATAGCCCTTGATCCACATGGTTCGGAGGATGGAGGCACGACCGTACGGGCAGGCGGTTGCCGGATCCCCTCGGCGGCCGGCCGCGGCGCCTTCTTGCTGCGCCCGGATGATCTCGGCTCGCGTCCCCATGGGCTGTCATCTCCGGTTCTGTTGGTCGGACTCGTTCTTGCGGGCGCCTTCTGCCCAGCGCTGGCGCTGGCCGGTGGCCTTCTCGATGAACTCGGCCTGCGTCAACCGGCCATGCTTCGCCCACCACTCTTTCAGCTCGTCGGATGCTCGGCTGTAGGCGATCCTGGCGGGCCCGCTGAACAGGGTTCCCGGGTCGTGTCCGGCGGCTACGGCCTTCTTGTTGAGCAGGTAGCCGCGGCAGTCTTCTTCGGCGGCGAGGCACTGCCTGTACGTGTACTCGTCGTACAGCTCGCGGGCCTGGCGGCGGGTGATCCGCGGTCCTTCCTCGGCGGCCTCCTCGGCGACGGCCGCGGTCCTGCCCTCCCCTACTACGGCGTTCCACGCGGCATCATCGGCGAGGGCTCCCCACCCGTCCGGGTTGGGCGCGGGGTCGAGGGTATCGGCGAGGGCGTTGCGGTCGGCGAGCAGGTCCTCGACGGCGTCGCCGGTGGCGGCCGGCGTGGGCAGGGGGACCGGGTCGCGGCGGTCCATCTCGTCGGCGATCCGCAAGAGCTCGGCCGGATCCGCGTAGGACATGGCCCATGCGAGCTCATCGTCGCCGACCTGGTCGAGGTCGACGCGCAGCCTCCCCCCGGGAAACGTTCGGGTGAGCAGGTCGCGGCGCGCGGCCTCGGCCGCGGTGGCTTCCTGGTCGCCTGGGGCGTTGCGGTAGCGGGCGGCGAGCTCGTCGTCGGACAGGTTCACCAGGTCGCGGCGGACCCCAGGGAGTTCGCCGGCGCGGTTGCGGCGGTGGACCTCGGCCATGACGCGCATGGTGTCGCTGTCGTCGGTGTGCGGCAGGATCCGGGCGAGCTCGTCGTCGGACAGGGTGAGCAGGTCGTCGGCGAGGCGTCCGCCGGGGCGGGCGCGGTCGAGCAGGGCGTCGAGGTCGCGGCGGTCGGCCTCGGCCTCGATGCGGGTGCGGGCCCGGTCGTCGAGCAGGTTCGAGCGCATGGCGGCGGCGAGCTGGTCGTCGCTCATCTCGCGCGCGGTCCGCTCGTCGCCGGACCACAGCCGGGCGGCGTCGACCTGCTCGGGCGTCGCGGGGGTCCGCGGCTCGGGAAGGTTCGAGGCTCCGGGCTGCTCGCGGTGGCGCAGCCGGCGGAGCTCCGGGTGAGCGGCGAGGTGGGTGCGCATGGCGCCTTGCCACTGGCGCACCTTGATCCCGGCGGCCTGCTTGGCCTCGGGGGTGACGGCGGCGGCCTGGCGGCGCTTGTACTCCCTGATCTTCCGTTCGAGGGTGCGCTGTCGCTGTCCGGCCTCGTACCCGTCGGGGTCGCTGTCGGCGTCCTCTATGGGCGTCAGGCCTGGGGTGTAAGCGCTCGTGCTGTGGCGGCAGTTGGGGTGTTGCAGTCCTGCGAGGCGGGCCTCGTCGAGGGATCCGGCGACGGGCACGGCGATCATGACCCCGTCTTGGGTGGCGTGCTCGACGTGCACGGTGCGGGGGCCGGCGGGTCCGCCGATCGTCAGTACCTTGCGCTCCCACGGGCGGCAGAGCGGGCACTCGCGCGGGCTGCTGGACACGATGACCAGGTCGACGCCGTGCTCGACCAGGGTGCGCGTGTGGGCCTCGGTGGCGGCGCGGCCGGTCGCGGTCCGGACGGCCATTTCTGCGTAGCTGGTGAGCTGCCAGCGGCGGCCGGACACGTCGCGGAAGTCGGCGACTCCCTCGTCGGCCCATCGGCGCATGGCGTCTTGGGTGGCCTGGCGGCGGGTGCCGGTACCGAGTGCCACGGTGGATGTGACCTCGGAGACGACGGCCCGGTACCGGTCGACGGTCATGCGCAGAATGCTGCGGTGGGTGGCGGTGAGGACGTCGACGGTTTCCTGTGCGAGGCGGTCGACGGCCTGCGCGTTCGGTAGGCGGTCGTCGACCAGGGCTCGGGCCTCGTCGGACAGGGCGCCCAGTTCGGCGGTGGCGGCGCGGTGGCCTTCGTTGTAGGACTGGGCAACCGCGTCGTGCACGTCGAGGGTGACGGCCTGGGCGAGCTCGTCGACCACGGCCTGTGAGGCGCGGCGCATGGCCTGAACGGCGGCGAGCTTGCGCTCGGCCCACCCGGGCGCGTCGAGCCCTTCGGCGAGGGACCGGGCGATGATCCCAAGTAGGCGTTCCTCGGCGGTCGCGTAAAGGTTGCGGGTGCGCTCGGCGAGGGGCTCGACCATGCCCGGATGGATCGGCACGTCTCACCCCCTGCCGGTCACGCTGCGAGAGGGAAGCTCCCGACGGGGTCGGGCGCGGCGGCGCCGGTCTCGGCGAGGATGGCCTCGACCTCGACCTGTACGTCGTCGTCCTCCCACTCTGGGTGCAAGATCCTCACCTTGGTCTTGGTGGAGACAGCGCCGGCGCGGGCGAGCAGGTCGAGCGTGGTGGCGGTCTGCTGCTCGGACTCTGCGACCCCGTCGCCGAACTCGACGCTCGGGCGCTCGGGGGTGACCGGCGTACCGAACTGGGCGCGGTCGAGCAGAAGCATGACGTGCACCATGTCGGCGAGGCCGTGGCGCCAATAGCCGGCCTTCTTGCGGCGGGTCACCATGGACCGTTGGTCGCGGCTGTCGGACTCGGTCGCGGTGATCGCTTCACCGGATCCGTGCAGGCCGAATGACTGGGCGCTGTAGCCGGCCGACTGGGCGGCCTGGCGCATGATCGCTTCGGCGCTGCGCTGGTGCTCCTCGACCCGGATCTCGAACTGAGACAGGGTGATCCCGGCGCCGGTCTCGGTGGGCGGGATGTTGAGCTGCTCGTACACCTCGCGATCTTCAAATGTCGCTCCGCGGCCCGGTCCGTCGTTGCGGAGATAGCCGGCCGGAACGATCAGGCGGGCGCGGGCGAGGCGGATGTCGCGCATCCAACTCGTCCACACGGTGTCGAGGTTGTCGAACAGGCCGTAGAGCGGCGCGGCATAGTCCGACCTGCCGATCGGGGATCCCCGGTGGAGTCGGTTCGGGCCGATGTTGGGCACGTAGGTGCACGTGAGCAGGGGAATGCCGGTACTGATCGTCTGCCCGTCCCCGCCCGGGTCGAGGGAGTCGGCAAGGTCGGCGGTCGCGGGGTGCTCGGTGAGCGGCACGGTGCGGCCGACATTGTCGGACGTCCCCAGATACAGGGCGTGAACCACCCGGCCGGGCTCGTGCCGTTCGAAGTGGCGCCACACGGTGTGTCCGTCGCTTCCCGGGAGCTCCTCCCAGAACACGCACGCGCGCAGCATGCCGAACCTGAACTCAGGAATGGAGTTATCGGGCTGTACGACGGTGAGCAGGGGGCGCGCTGCAAGCGTCTTGTCCCACGTCACCCGCAGGAAAATCCCGGACAGGGCGGCGGCCTGCTCGGCTGCGCCCAAGAGGATCTGCTGAACGCGGCCCTCGTCGAGGAGCTGCTCGGTGCGGGCCTGGGTGGTGCGGTCGGTGGTACGGATGGCGGGCATGTCCGCGAACAGCAGGTCGGCGCTGGTGGACGCGATATCGCCCGGCAGGGGGACGTGTAGGCGGTGGTCCTGGCGGGCGGCGAGGGGCTGCTCGCGGCGCCCCCAGGGCCGACGGCGGGCGCCTTGGTGCTCCTCGGCGTTGGCCACGCGGGTGAGGCGGCGGGGATCCCCGGAGTACCAGGCATCATCGGTGCGGATCTGGTCGTAGATGGGGGCCCACTGCGGGGGCGGCCACGGGGCGCCGGTCTCAGGGAGTGCCACGGGTGGTCACCTCCTCGGCAAGGGGTATGTGCACGGTGGAAATGGCGGTGCTGCTCATGTCGGGGGGTCCTCGTGCGGGCGGCTGGTCAGCAGGTGGCGCCACTCGTGCGAGGTCGAGTGAACGGCGTAGCGCAGCGCGTCGGCGCTGTGGTCGGCGAGCTTTATCGGCTTGTCCTCCCCCCGCGCGGTCGCCGTCGGATCCCAGCTGTATCCGGGGAGTTCTTCGAGCAGGCCGGTGCAGCTCCGGTGTACGAGCAGGCGGCCGGCGGCGAGGAGCGAGGACACGGACCGGATGCCGTCCACAACCGCGTTGTTTGCGCGGGCGAGGCCCGGTGCTCCGTCCTGCCACATCTGCGTGATCAGGCTGGCGGCGCTGGGGTCGATGAACGTCCACTCGGGGGTGACCCCGGCCGGGGAGTCCGCGGCGGCGTCGGGGTGTCGCCACTCGGTGAGCCAGCGCAGTACGGCGGCGCTGTACTGCGCATCGGTCATCTGCCGGTGGCTGGCCTTGCTGTCGTGGCGCCACTCGGCCGCGGCGTACAGCCGGCCGTCGACGCCCTCGCCCAGCAGGATCGCGGCGAACGGGTTCGTCGTGCCGTAGTCAATGCCCAGCCACGTTCGGCGTAGTTCGGGCAGGGTGTCGACGACGTGCTCGGCTTCGTCCCACTGGTCGTAGATCGCGCCCTCGGCAACGCACCACGCGCCGTCGATCATGCGGCGACGCCACAGACCGACGTACTCGGCGGACAGGTCGGCAACGTACTCGGGCGACAAGCTCGGGTTGTCGGCAAGGCGGAAGTGCCACGCTCGCAGGTTGAGTTCCGCGGCGCGGTCGATGTAGCCGGTCTTGAGCCAGTGCCGCGGACTGTCGGGGTTCGTCGTGGCGAACAGGCGGGCGCCCGGAACGGAGAGGCGGGCGAGGAGCTGAACCCAAAACCCTTCGGGCATGAGGGTTGCCTCGTCGACGTACGCGAGCTGCGCGGTGAGGCCACGTAGTCGGCCCTCGGCGCGGGCGTCGGCGGCGCCGATCAGGTGGACGGTGCGGCCCAGGATCGTCGCGGTGGTGGCGCCCCGGGTGTGCTGAATGTGGCGTGCCAGGGGGCCGAACAGGGCGGGGTCCTGGAGGGGCTCCAGACAGTTCCGCTCGATCGTCTGGAGGCTGCGCCCGGCTATGACGATCAGGCCGGAGGGGCCGGCGGTGGCAACGGCGATGACGAACGCGAGCAGGCTGGCGATCGTCTTTCCGCTGCGGACTGAGCCATGCCACAGGTTGATGCGGGCAGTAGCGCGGCCAATGCTGCGGAGCTGCTTGCGGGAGAGGGGCAGGCGGTCGAGGTCGAGCACCGACTCACCCCCCGTCGGCGCCCCCGTCGTCGTCTCCGTCGTCGGCTGCGCGGGTCAGGGCCTCGCCGAGTGCGCCGAGCATCGAACGCACCTGGTCGGCACCCTCGCCACCCTCGGCCGGTGAAAGCTTGAGGCTCTTCTCGATGGCGGTGCCGGTGGCGGCGAGGATGGCGCGCTGATCGCCGAACGTTGGGCGTTCGAGGCGGGTCTCGGACCACACGTTGTCCTTGCCTCCGAACGCCCCGATCGTGCACGGCTCCCAAAGCTGGGCGCGCAGTCGTTCGGCGTCCTGGTGGAGCGCGGTGGCGAGCTCGGTGCGGCGGGCGGCAAGGTCGATGCGGCGTGCTTCGGTGGCGGCCACGACTTCGGGCCCGCGGTCGAACGTGAGCGGCGGGTCGCACGCGGCGGCGATCTTCGACACGGTCGAGGGTGAGCGGTTGATCTTGCGGGCGATGTCGTTGCGGGTGCTGCCCTGAGCGTGCAGGCGGCGAACCGCGGTGCGGTCCTTCTCGGTGATGGGGCGCGCCATGGGGCTCACCTCCTGCACGGCCGTGGGCCCGCGGGGGCGGGCATACGACAGCGCCCCGCCGGGGGGAGGGCGGGGCGCTGTTGGACCTTCTGTTTCCGGGCACGCCGGGGTCGGTCCCGACTCTAGGTCACGAAAAGGTCACGACGCAATCGGGATCGTGGGGCGCGCGTGGGGCATCGGCTGCGACCGGTCGCGCGGGGCGGCCGACGGCGTGGGGCGGGCGCCATACGCGCTGGTCAGTGCCCCGGGCACGTCGTGCAAGGCGGTCTGCATCCGGAACACCCGTGGGGCAACGCCCTCGGGCAGTACGCCGCTGTCCCACAGATCGCCCCACCCGTGGGCAAGGAAGGAGACGGCGAGGCGCACCGCGTCGGACTCGTTCATGCCGGTGCGGGTGAGGACGGCGAGGGCCTGGTCGAGGGTCTCGTCGCGGCGCACGGACAGGTTCTTGGGTCGGCTCTCGGTAGGCTTGGCCTTGGCCATAGTGGGGGTTGCTCCCATCGTGGTTAGTCGGGCCCGTCGGGAAGGTGGAAGTTCCCCCGGGCCCGCATCTGTCTTGGCTGGCTAGTGGTCGAGCGGCCTGTCGCCCTTGCGGCTGGCGTCGGCGAGGGCATCGTCGGGGTCCTCGGTTTCAAAGCCCAGCCACACGCATACGCGGGTGTCCCAACGGGACAGGGTGGGGTCCGACACCTGTTCGGCGAGGATGCGCTCGGCGTAGTCCTCGGCGGTCTCGGACGTCTGCTCCTGGCCGGAGGTAACGCGCACCCACTGCCCGTCGTCGCTGGCGCGGTACAGGACCCAAGGGGCAGTCCACGGGTTGTCGCGAATCACCTGGTAGGCGTGCCGGGTGGTGCATCCCAGTTCGCGGGCGATCTGCGGCGCTGTCTGCCCATCGGCGTGCGCCTCGACGATGATCGCTGGCAGCACGCGTTCCATCGCCTTGGAGAGACGGCGGATCAGTCCAGCCTCGGGCAGTGAGAGCCGCTCCTCGTACTCCGCAATGATCGCGTCGCGCTCCTCGTAGGACTGCGCCTCCGCGTAGCGCCCGGCAACGTGGCTGAGGCCGTGAGCGGCTTCCTGCTGGCCGCGGTGTAGCTCTACCTCCCTCTCGTGCTCCTCGAACAGCTCCAGCATCTTTCGGCGCAGTGAGCCGGTGGCCGACTGGCGAGCCTCGTGCACTTCTACGGCCTTGAACAGTTCCGGCGGGGTCCATCCGGGATGGTCGCTGGCCGCGTTTTCATCGGCCGGGACGATCTCGAACCCCTCGGCGGCGGCCATGCCTTCGGCGGCAGCGCGCTGGCCGGCCTCGCCCGTCGGGAATTTAGAGGCGTCGGCGCGCTCGTACGCATCGTCCTGTGGTTCGTTGCTCATGGCGTGCTGCTCCTGGTGCTGGCCGGGCCCGCCCCACGGATGTGGGGCGGGCGGTCGATGGGTTACTCGGGCTGGCGGAATCGGGTGCGGTCGGGGGCCTTGCGCGCGTCCATCTCGGTGCGGAAGGTGACGCGGTCGGCCGCTGCGACGTGGCGCTCGACGTCGGCCGGGGCGAACCGGACGCGAACGCGGACCGGATCCGCTGACTCCTGGGCGGGAGCGGCGTCCGTGAACAGGGCGCCCTGTTCGGCCTGCTGCTCGACGTCGAACAGGGTGGGGGCGATCGGCTGCTCGCCGATCCACTGGCCCCGCCACGTGCCCGCGTCGGCCTCGGCCTCGGTGATCAGGGCGGCGGCGAACAGGGCCTCGGCCTCCTCGACGGTCGCGACCTGGGCGCCGGCTTCCTCGGTGTGCTCGACGGCGTCGACGGCGCGGGTGCTGCGCTCAAACTGCGCGTTCGCCTGCTCGGTGAGCTGCGCGGGGGTCAGCTCGGACATGTACAGGCGGCGGCGACTGAATCCCTTGTGCCTGCGGATGACAGCACGGACTTCGGGCAGGGCCTCGGCGTGCGGAGTCATGTCCTGGTACGTCTCGCCGTAGACGCGGGCGATCTCCTCGCCGGTGTCCGGGTCCATGATGGTCCACCAGTTCGACGGCTCGTCGCGCCCGGCGGGCGGGGCCGGCTGCGTCTCGGGGAGCTTGGCCGCGGCGGCGGCGAGGGGCGACGCTGCGGCGAGCGACCGGGTGTAGGCGCGGTGCTCGGCGACCTTGCCGCACGGGGTGCACAGCTCGGTGCCCTTCTTGAGCAGGGCCGAACCGTCGTCGTACTTGGTGACCTCGCGTCCGCACAGGGTGTCGTCGCTGTTCGAGTAGTGCACGCGGCGGCCGGCGCCGACCAGGCAGTAACGGACGTGCGCCCGTTCGGCGAGGGTCGGGCCCTCGATGGCGCGGTCGGCGGCGACCTCTCCGGCGGTCACGCGGTCGATCTGCTCGGCCTTGGCGCATGCCTTGCAGATGCGGGCGGCGATCGGGGTGTTCGGTTCGTGCATGAGCTCGCGACCGCAGTAGCTCGTGTGGGTGCCGGGGCGGGCGTAGTGGCCGGTGTTGCCGTAGCCGTGGGCGTAGGTGTCCATGGGGGTTGCTCCCGTGGTTGTGGTGTTCCGGGGTGGAAGCCCGGGGTGTCGGGGTGGAAGCCCAACGGTCCTGACCCTAACTCAATTGAAGTCACTTCACAATGAAAGTGAAGTGACTTCAACGCATGCAAGTTGGTTGAACTCCCCCTGCTCGCGCGGAGGGTGGCGATACGCTCGTCTCAGCCCCTTCGTCCCCGCCCGTGCGGCGAGGACACGGCACAGCCGTGGTCCCCGCTTTTGCCAAAAGGCGAGAGACGGAAGGAGGTGAGGAATGTGAACCCGTGCACGCAATGTGGGCAGGACACTGACCGGCGACGGGCAAAGTGGAAGAAGGTCGTAGGTCTAGCACTGCTAGGCATCAACCTCGGGAAGGCTGCGGCCTTCCTGTGGGACCTATTCAGCGGAGCCATGTAAGGGCCCCCCGGCCCCCTATAAGGGCCGGGGCCTTCGCTATGCCTTGGCCTCGCGGGCGGTCCTCAGCGCTACGTACAGGTCGACTAGGTCGGCACCCCGCCACGTGCGGCGGCCCCGTTCAAGGGGTGCGGGGGCCGGGCACTCCTCGCCGGTCGAGCAGGTCACGTACGGCTCGCCCCCGGCGCGTGTGTGCGCGGTGAGCTCCCCGGGGCAGGCCGGGCAGGATTGGGCGAGCGTGGTGGTGCGTCCGTCTCTGCCGAGTGCCCGCTCGACGGTCTGCCTGGCGTGGCGGGCGACGGCGGCGGCCTGGTCGAGGACGCGCACGGGCACGGCGCTGAACAGGTCCCCCTCGACGACGTCCTCGGCGAGCAGACGGCCGGCTATCCAGAGCGCTGCCCAGTGCAGCCCGTACGCCCGGCTCCCGTGGGCGATGACGTCCGCGGGGCCGGCGTCCCGGTAGCTGGTGACGTGCCAACGGGCGGGGTCGGTGGCGTCGTCCTCGTCGCGGACGGTCCGGCCGTGGGCGTCGCGGGTGGTCCGTACGGGGCGCTGCGCGTACTCGGCAACCTGGTCGGCGAGCTCGAACAGGGCGACCTCGACGTCGAGGGCCGCGTCGAGGGCGACCAGGTTCACGGGTGCGGGGTGCTCGCGCAGAACCAGCGGCATGCGGCCGACGGTCTGCTCGTCGGCCTCGCCCTCGGCGTCGGCCTGCTCGGCGAGGTGCCCGTCGATGTAGGCACGGGAGTCGCGGGGCGGCCATTCGGCGGCCGGTGGGCAGGCGATGGCCGCGAGCAGGTCACCCCACTGCTCGCGGATGGCGGCGAGGTCGGCGGCGGCGCGGTGAGCGGCCGGGGACGGACCGGCGGCGAGCTGGTCGAGGGTGGCGTATGCGGACGTGGTCACGGTGCGCTGCTCCTGGGGGTGATGGTGGGCCGGCTGATCACGGCCGGGCGGCGAGGGGGGCCTCGGTCTGCTGGCGGGCGCGGAGTGCGTCGTTCTCGGCTTCGGTGATGGCGTCCTCGGCGGCTCGGGTGCGGTCGTGGGCGCGCTGAATGGCGGTCTGCTGGCCTGCGACGGTGCGCCTGAGCTCGTCGGCCTCGGAGATCTCGGCGGTGACGTGGGTACGCAACAGGGCGGCCTCGGCGGGGGTGAGGGGCGCGCCCCGCTGTATGCGGTTGAGCAGTACGAGCAGGGACTCGCGGCGGGTGTCGCGGTCGGCTGCTCGGCGGCGGCGCTCGGTCATGGTGCGGCGGGTCACTGGTCGGTCCCCTCGGTGTGGCTGGTGGTGGTCGGGGCGGGGGCGGTTGCCTTGGCGAGGGCGAGGGCGAGGCGTGCGAGGGCGCGGTCGGCTCGGGCCCGGTCGCGGCGGGTGGGGGTGCGCCACAGGTAGGCGGGGATGCTGTTCGTGAGCGGGGCGAGGGCGGCGGCGAGGCGGTCGCGGTTCATCGCGGGGGCCGGCGGGCGAGGCGGGCGGTACGGGCGGCGGCGAGGTCGAGCACGTCGTCGACGGCGGTCCGCGGCGGCGAGTCGAGGCGGACGGCGTGGCTGCGCAGGATTGAGACCAGGTAGCGGCCGGTCGGTCCGGCGTCGGCGGGAACGCCGCGGTGGAGAACGCCCGTGAGTAGGTTGGCGAGCTCGCGGGTGTGGTGGGCGAGGGCGTTGGCGGCGAGGCGGGCCGCGTCGGCCGGGCGGTGGCGCTGGGCAAGTTGGGTGGTGAGGGCGGCGTACGTCTCTCCGGGGAGCGCGGCGAGGGGCTGCTCGGTGGTGAGCTCGTCGGCGAGGTGGCGCAGCATGGCGGCGGCCGTGGCGCGGGGGAGGTTCGAGCGGACATCGGCGGGCCCGTGGTTCGGCACGGTGACGATCAGGCGGTGCGTGTCGAGCGTGGCGAGGGTGTCGGGTGTGCGGGTCACGGGGCGGTGCTCCTGGTTCGGGGTGGGGGTGCTGCTCCTGCGCGCGGGAGGGGCCGCGACCGGTCGCGCGGACCGGTCGCGGCGAGGGGCTAGAACGGGACCTGTCCGCTGTTCTGTGTGGCCCATGGGTCGTGTGCGGGCTGCTGGGTGTATCCGTGGTTCTGGGACTGCTGGCGGCCCTGCTGTGCGCCGTTGCTGCCGGTGGCCTTGGTGATGTTGGCGGTTGCGTTCTTGAGGCTGGGGCCGACTTCCTCGACGTCGAGCTCGAACACGGTGCGCTTGGTGCCGTCGTTGGCGTCGTACGTGCGCTGCCGGAGTCGGCCGTGAACGATGACGCGGGTTCCGCGGGCGAGGGATTCGGCGACGTTCTCGGCGGCCTGGCGCCATATCGAGCAGGTAAGGAACAGGCTTTCGCCGTCCTTCCATTCGTTGGTCTGCCGGTCGAACGTGCGGGGGGTGGACGCGATGCGGAACTTGGCAACGGCGGCGCCGGAGGGGGTGAACTTGAGCTCGGGGTCGTCGACCAGGTTGCCGACGAC
Organism: Streptomyces sp. NPDC002104; assembly: GCF_053593795.1. Classification (NCBI taxonomy): domain Bacteria; kingdom Bacillati; phylum Actinomycetota; class Actinomycetes; order Kitasatosporales; family Streptomycetaceae; genus Streptomyces; species Streptomyces sp. NPDC002104. Next base: position 76,331 of record NZ_JBSFDF010000011.1, read on the forward strand.
GGTCACCAGGGTTTCGCCTGACAAGACAGGTCCTCTTTCGATCGTGAAACGTAAGAGCTGATTACGAATCGTACGTGAAACGTAGTGGGTAGGGGTGTGCGCTGTCTTCCGGGTATTGCGGGGGGCCTAGCGGATCCCGCGGCCGTTGACGACGTGGCGGCCACGCAGACGGCCCCGGTGATCTGCTGCGGTCGGGCCCTGGGCCATGAGCCGTGCGTACGGGCTCGGTTCGTCCTCGTCGACTTCCTCGTCGGGGGCCGGCTGCTGGCGCGCGGGGCGGTTCATGCGGCGTGCTCCTGGGCGTAGTGCTGCGCGGTTGCGGCGTCTATACGGGCGGGGTGCGGGGTGGCCCGGTCGCTCCGGTGCTTGCTGCCCTGCTGGCACGCCTTTCCGGCGGCGGCCCGGCACGGTTCCCACGGGCAGGGGATGTTCAGCGGGTCGGGCCGTCCGGCGGCGGCGAGGTGTTCGCGCTGGGTTCGGGTGCGTCGCCAGGGTGTGAGGGCGTCGCGGACGTCGCGCGGCACGTAGCTGCTTCCAATGGCGGCGAGGCGGGCGGCGGCGAACTCGTCGCGGGCCTCGCGGGTGCTGCCTCCGGTGAGCTCCCGATAGACGGCCGGTGCGGCCTGGCCGGTGGCTATGGCGCGGCGGGTACCGGCGAGGGCGGCCCGGTAGGCGGCGGCGTCGTCGGGGTTGACCGGCGGAACGGGGTCGGTGTGGCGTCCGAGGGTGTCGGCCTTGAACGCGTACCAGGGGCGCGAGACGTCGCTCGGCTGGATTCGGTATGGGCTGCTGGCGATGTGGTGCTTGACGACGTGGGCGGCGTTCCAGTCGCGGCCGTCCGGGTGCGGCGCGGTCGCGGGGACGTCGCCGAGCAACTCGTACCACTGGTCGAGGCGTTCGTCGGCGTCGGCCTGGCTCTCCGGGGTGAGGCGCAGGTCGAGGCGGACGGCGTAGGCGAGCAGGGCGCCAACTTCGGTGCGGTTCATCGGTGGTGCTCCTGGGGGATTCCGGCGGCGGTGGCGAACATGGCGGCGGCATTGGCGGCGCGGCCCCGGCGTGGGCCCCGGTCGAGGGGGATCACGTCGGCCCCGGCGGTGGGAGGGGCGGTGCCAGGGGCGGCGGCCGGCGGGAGGTTGAGCCATGCCCGCAGGAAGTAGCGGGCGTGGGACACGTCCTTTTTGGCGGCGGCCTTGACGGCGACGGCGGCGAGCATGTCGACCCCGGAGCGCTTGATCAGGGCATCGATCTGGAACCACTCGGTGGGGGTGAGGTCCCATCGGGGGTAGACAGCGGCGGCGGTGATCTTGTCGACCAGGGGGCGGGCGAACTCCGGCGGTATCGCCGTGGGCGCTTCCTTCCTTCCTTCACTTACTCCACCTATGGATGAGTGATGGGGGTGGGTTTCCCGACCGCTACCGGTCGGGGATTCCGACCACAAACCGCCGTCCTCGAAACCGGGCTCCGGTCGGGTTTCCGGACCGCTATCGGGTGCGGTTGTGGTCGGGTTTCCGGACCGCAACGGGCTACCGGTCGGGTTTCCCGACCGCTGCGGTTCCGGTCCGGTTTCCCGACCGCTGCGGCGGGCGTAGCGGACGGCTCCGGGGATCCGGTAGAGCGCGGCGCGGCTCCCCTTGGCGGGCTCGGTGATCTCCAGTTCGCCCGACGTGATGGCGCGTTGCAGTGCCTCGACGGTGGCTCCCTTGGTCGCGTTGATTCGGCGGGTGATCTCGGCGGTGCCCATGCGCACGGTGGCCGTGTCGTCCGTCGTTGCGTCGGCGAGGGCGAGCAGGGCCAGGCGGGCATTTCCGCGCGTGCGGGAGTGGCGCCACACCCAATCCTGAGCGTCGAGGGTCACGGGGTGCTGCTCCTTCGGGAGTGGGGCGCCCGGGGCGAGGGGCGCGGGGCCGGCCTCGCCCCGGGGGGCGCGGGATTTAGCGGGTGTGGGTGCGAGAGGGCTGGTGTTCGTCGCAGCGCCACCCGCATGGGTAGGGGCGAACCGTTTCCTCTGCTCCGCATCCGGGGTTGCCGTACTCGCACCGCCGCGGCTTCCGCGCGCCGTTGTTGCAGGCGTCGCAGTACCGGCGGCCGTCGGCCCGGTGGCGGCCGTGAACGGCCTGGTCGTGGTTGCACGACGGATCGCGGCGCCCCATGCCCGTGATGTTGGCGAGCGCGGCCCGGTCCCGCTGGCGGGTCGGCTGGTCGTCGACGTGCTCGGGCTCGCAGCACCCCGGGCGGTCGCACGATGGCCGTACCTGCCCGATGGGCATGCGGCCGGTACGGACTGCGAACGCGGCCTGATGGGCTGTGTACGCCCGCCCCTGGTGCTGAAAGCGCCCCACCCCACGGGAGTTGACCCCGGCTATCCACATGCGGTGTCCGTCGTCGGCGGCCTGGGTGCGGGCGGCGAACGCGGCGGCCAAGGATGCGGGGGCGAGCTCGACGGCGAGCTGTCCGGGCACGGCCGGGGCCGGCGGGGAGTTGAGCAGACGGGCAACCCGGTCGAGGGCGGTGGCGGTCACGGGGTCGACTCCTCGGGTGCGGCGGTAAGGGCGGCCATGTAGCCCGTGAGGGCGCCGGAGCGCCACGCTTCGCCGACGGCGGCCTTGCCCGTCTTTCTCCACGTGAGGGAGTGCGTACGGGCCCGTACGGGCTTGATCAGGACTCCGGGTACGTCGTGCACCTCGCCCGTGTCCGGGTCGACGATCTGCGCGGCGCCGGCGGCATCCATCTGCGCGACCAGCTCGGCGAGCTTCCACGGGCGCACTTCGCGGACAAGTCGCGTGGTCGTCCACTCCTGGGCGGGGTAGGTCTGCCGGAGCCATCGGGCGAGCTGGTCCTCGTCGACGACGACCGGCCCGGTCGCCCCCGCCCGAAGGGAGATCGTTGCGACGGTCTCGCCGTTGGGCAGGGTGGCGACGACCCGCTCGACCCCGTCGCGGCGGGCGGCCCCGTCGAGGGCCGTTTGCATCCGGCTCCGCACGTCCTTCTTGGCGGCGGCCACGCGCGTGGCGAGCAGGTCGAGGGCGGCCTCTTCGAGGGCGAGCTCGCGCAGCGTCGGCGCGGCCTGCTCGTGCGCGGCCGTGGTCGCGGCGGTTGCGGCGGCGGCATCGGCGAGGGCCTGGTCGCGGTCGGTCGCGGTCGTCATGCGTCCGCTCCCCTCACGACGTCGAGCAGGTCGTCGCGCTGCTCCCGAAGCTGGGCGACCGTGGCGGCGGCCGGCGCGCACTGGTGACGGGTGCTGAACAACTGGTCGGCCTCGGCCCGGTCGACCCCCGCGGACTGGGCCGCGTCGTACATCTCGCCGAGTGCGACGGCGTGCTCGGGGTCATCGCCCGTCGTCTGCTGGGCCTTGGCGCGCTTCTCCGCGGCAACGGCGTCGAGGCTCGCGAGGTAGTCCTCGGGGGCCCCGGCCGTCACGGCGGCGGCGCGCACCGCGGCGAACGCGTCCGGGTTGGGCGCGGCCTTGGCCTCGGCGAGGTAGTCGCGACGCGGTGCGGCCGGCGGGGCGGTCGGCTGTTCCGCGGCGCCCGCGGGGGTCTGCTCGGCTCGGCGCTGCTGCTGTGGACGCTGGCCGCGCTGCCCGCGGGCCTGGCGCTGCTGCTGCCTCTGGGCGTGCTCGGCGCGGTGCTCGGGCGTCGGCTGTACCGGGTGATCGCGGTCCCCGTCATCGATGGACCGGCCGTCGACCGGCAGCATGAACAGGGTGAAAAGCAGGTACTTGAGCGCGGCCGACTGGGCCTTGTTCATCGACTTGTCCGCGAAGTCGCTGGCCTCGCCAGGCACTTCGGCGATCAGGCAGTCACCCGCGGGTCCGTAGACCCGGTAGCGCATGGTGATGACGGTCCGGGTCATCTTCCCGTCCCGCTCCTGGCGCTGCCCGGCGATGGTGGGCAGAACGAACACGCCGTGCGCCCGCATCGGGCCGGCCATCGCGCTCATGACGTCGTCGATGCCGCGGAAGCTGTAGTTCTGCTGCGTGTTCTTCTGGTCCTTCCCCACGGGCATCGTGTCCCGCATCACCGAATTGATCGCGGCGAACACCCGCGGGGCGCCGGTCGGCGCACCCTCGGGGGCGGGCTCGTAGGTCGTGGGGGCGGGGGCAGGGAGCGCGACCGGACCGGTCACCGCCTCGATCAGGCGGGCGGCGAGCTCCGGCGAGACGCGGGGGTCGGTGAGCGGCGTGGGCAGGGTGGTCACGGTCACGGGCGCGGGTTCCTGTTCCGGGTGAGGCGGGCATGAGCGGCGAACTTGGTGAGGCGGGTGGCGTAGGTGATCGCGTCGTCCGGGTCGAGGTAGGCGTCGACCTGGTCGGCCGCGGGGACCTCGTCGAGTAGGGCGTCGCGGGTGCCGTCGGCCTCGGCGGCGCGAATGGAGCGCTCGTACTCCGGCATGTCGGTGCTGTGCTGCGCGAAGTCGAGGCGCTCGACGGCGTCGGCGTGCGCGGCGAGCAGCCGGCCGACCTCGTCGGGGTGCTCGGCGTAGGCGACGGCGAGCTCGTCGACCAGGGGCGCGAGGTGGTCGGCGAGCGCCCACCGGATCCGGCCGTCTGCCGTGAGCTGCGGGCGGATCATCGGCCGGCCCCGTCCGTGAGCTCACGCGGGCCGAACGGTGTCGCCAGGGGCACCAGACGGCCCGTGCGGACGTCGTAACGGCGCTGGCACGTCCAGTCAGTGAGGGTGAACTGTTGCCGGAGCAGGGCGAGTGCGGCGCGGTGCGTCGTACGGTCCGCGGCGACGGGGCGGCCGTGCTCGTCGTCGAGGGTGACCAGCGTGGCCGTGCGAGGGCGGCCCGAAAAGTCGCTGTAGACGGGCGTGGTGCGCACGGTGGCGATGGCGGGGGACAACGCAGCGAGGGCGCGGGCAAGGTGCACGGTGCGCACGGCGACGGTGGCGCGCGGGGTGCGGCGTGGCTGCGGGGTAGCGTTCGGGGTCACGTCCAGTCCCTTTCTGGTGGGCGTGCGGGCCGTCCCGGGTCAGCTCCGGGGCGGCCCTTTTTCGATTTCAGGCGGCGGTGCGGTGCCCGCTGGTCTGCTTGGCGCGCATCTCGCGTTCGATGCGGCGGAGTACCAGTTCCGCGGCGGGGTCGAGGCGGCCGGCGGCACGGTCGCGGTCGCGGCGGTTGCGGGCGGCGTCGAGGACCCTGCGGGCGTTGATGAACGCCTGTTCGCGGGTGATCAGCGGCTCACTCATGCGGCGGTCCCGGCGTGCAGCAGTGCGGCGGACGTGAGCCCGTACGCCCGCTCGATTGCGGCGAGGCCGGCGGGGCTGGGCTTGTTCCGGCCGGTGGCCCAGCGGTAGGCGGTCAGGTACGGGACACCCAAGCGCGCGGCCATCGCGGCCGGGCTGGTGTCGCCCTTGGCGTTCGCGGCCGACACCAGGGTCGCGGAGACGTTAGACATGGCTGTTCCTCTCACGAATCGTTCCGTGCTGCTCTCGTTCGTGGTTGAAACATAGCACTAACGTTTCATGCGTGAAATCAGTTTCCCGTACAACCTTCTGGGGCGGTGAGAGGTCGTCATGAATCGGGTGGAACCGTCGCGACCTGGTACGACGCGCTGTCAGAGGGTGCCGGTACCGTTACGGGATCGACAGGGCAAACGCCATCGTCATATGCTCGCCTCGAAAGCCAGTTCGAGACGAAGGGGGCATGGCGCCGCCGCGCAGCACAACGGGGGGAGGGGCAGAGCTATGCCAAAGTGCAGTTCGTGGTGTGCGTTTCTTTCATGCGCGATATCTTTCACGCATGACACAAGAAGGTGCCCACACCCCGAAGACCTTCGCGGCCTGGCTGAGAGAACAGCTCTTGCGCCGCGGTTATCCCGAGCGCGGCGGACAGAAGCGATTCGCTACTGACTCGGGCATCAGCCCCGCCACGGTGTCCCGCCTCATGAGGGCCGACGGCGAACCAGACCTTCGCACCCTCGGCATCCTCGCCGAATCGCTGAACATCCCCCTTGGCGAAATCTTCGTACGCGCCGGCGTCCTCACACCCCAGGACCTAGCCGCCGCCGCCCGCTCCATCGACCCTGCCAGCATCACCAGCGCCCAGGCAGCCGCCGAACTCGGCATCACCAGTGACCAAGGTGTCGAGACCTTCGAGCGCATGGTCGACGGCCTACGCGCCACAGAACCAAACCAGCGCCGCACTGCCAGCGGCTAGCAACAGGAGGCACCACCCTGATGATCACGCGCGAGCAGCTCGCCACGACCACCATCACCGCCGCATTCACTGGCGGCCTTGTCCTGGTCATGGCCGGCGCTACCAGCGACCGCACGAGACTCGCGCGCACCGGCGCATGCCTGGCCCTTGCCACCCTCCCCGCCCTGATCATCAACCACGCTCACCGCGCCGAGCGAAAGGCCATCGCTACGGCCCAGCGCCACCGCCGCGAGGGGTACCGCCTTGCACTTACGCACGCATCCCGAGGGCTGCTTAACCCTCTCCAGGACGACGGACGCCAGAGCGCCACCGCGCGGGACGCTTCGGCCACCTTGTCCGCAGTCCCCACGCCAGACCAGGCGTAGGGGCCCAGCAAACGGAAGGCACAGTGAGAAGCCTCAACACACCCCTTACATTCCGCGGGTCAACGCCCGCGGAGGGCGAAGAACTATGGCTCGCCTACCTCCGCGTTTCCACATGGCGCGAGGACAAGATCAGCCTTGACCTCCAGCGAACTGCAATCGAGGCGTGGGAGCGCCGCACCGGGCGCCGAGTCCTCGAATACGTCGAGGACCCCGACGTCACCGGCCGCAACTTCAAGCGCAAGATCATGGGATGCATCCGGCGCGTCGAGGCCGGCGAAGTCCGAGGCATCATCGTTTGGAAGTTCAGCCGCTTTGGCCGCAACGACATGGGGATCGCGGTCAACCTCGCCCGGGTCGAAACAGCCGGCGGCGAACTCATCTCAGCGACAGAGGACGTCGACGCCCGAACCGCCGTGGGCCGGTTCAACCGCCGGATCCTGTTCGACCTCGCCACGTTCGAAAGCGATCGCGCCGGAGAGCAGTGGAAGGAAACACACCAGTGGCGCCGAGCCCACGGCCTACCCGCCACCGGCGGCCGACGACTCGGCTACATCTGGCACCCGCGCCGCATCCCACACCCCACCGACCCCGGACAGTGGACAGTCCAGGAGGAGCGATACGAGGTAGACGAAACGGCGCGCCTGCACATAGAGCAGCTGTACGAGCGCAAGCTCGGCATAGGCCAGCCCGCCCCCGACGGGTACAGCACCCTCGCCATCTGGCTTAACCAACTGGGCTACCGCACCGGGGACGGGAACCCGTGGCGAGACGACAGCCTGCGGAACTACATGCTCGCCGGATTCGCCGCGGGCCTACTCCGCATTCACCACCCAGATTGCCGATGTGACTACACCGCCAACGGCGGCACGTGCACCCGATGGGTGCACATCGACGGCGCACACGAAGCGATCATCACACCGGAGACGTGGGAGCGATACGAGGCCCACGTCGCCGAGCGGCGAAATATGGCACCACGGACCCGGAACCCCACCTACCCACTCACCGGAATGGCCCGATGCGGTGGCTGTAGGGGAGGGGCCGGCGCCACGTCGGCACGACGCGCCGGCGGTCGAATCCTCGGCTACGCCCTCACGTGTGGGCAGAGCCGAAACGGCGCCTGTGACAACCCGGTGTGGGTCCAACGGTATATAGCTGAGGACGAAGTGCGTGCGTGGCTTGCCCGTGAAGCGGCGGATCACGTGGACAACGCACCTAGCACGCCCGTGCCAACCGCGCCGGACAACACGGCACTGAGGGAGGCGCGAGACCGCGCGCGGCTGGAAGCCGAGCACACCCGTACTACCACGGCCCTTACTAACCTCGCCGTGGACCGTGCCATGAACCCGACGTCTTACCCGGACGGCGTCTTTGCGGCGGCCCGTGATCGTCTCGTCAAGCAGCAGGCAGCCGCCGCAGAAGCGCTTGAAGCTCTTGCAGTGGCTGCGGCGGTCCCCGTGCGAGCAGACCTGATTCCCCTTGCTGTGGGCTTGCTCGCCGAGTGGGACACCTTCGAGGCCGCTGAAAAGAACGGCATTCTCCGGTCGCTTGTCCGACGTGTCGTTCTGACCCGCGGAGCCAAGGGGCGAAAGGGACTCGAAGGCAGCGGCCAAACTGCGGTCACCGTTCACCCCGTGTGGGAGCCCGATCCCTGGATTGACGGCCAGTAGGACCACGAACTTACGAGGCGTAGCCACTTGTTTTACACGTCTCGTCTCTCGACGAGGCCGCGGAGTTCAGCACCAAGGCCCTGGACGCCCTGAGGCAGCCCCTCGAAGCGGGACACGTGGTCATCGCCCGCGCCGCCGGGGTGGTACGCCTGCCGGCCCGGTTCCTGATGGTGCTCGCCGCCAACCCCTGTCCCTGCGGGCGGCACACCCTGCACGGGACCGGCTGCGACTGCCCGGCCTCGGTGGTCCGCCGCTACCAGGCCCGGCTGTCGGGGCCGCTGCTGGACCGGGTGGACCTGCGCGTGGAGGTCGAGCCGGTCACCCGCTCCGATCTGCTGGGGCGCGGTGGCCGCGGCGAAGCCACGGCGGAGGTCGCCGACCGGGTCCGGGCGGCCCGGGACCGGGCGGCGGCGCGGCTCGACGGCACGCCCTGGCGGCTCAACGCGGAGGTTCCGGGCCATGAGCTGCGGACCCGCTGGCCGGCCGCGCCGGGAGCGCTGGCCCAGGCCGAACGGGACCTGGAGCGGGGCCTGCTGACCGCGCGCGGGCTCGACCGGGTGCTGAGGGTGGCCTGGACGGTGGCCGATCTGAGGAGCCGGGACCGCCCCGACGCCCTGGACGTGGCGGTCGCCCTCGAACTGCGCACCGGGATCGCCCGCGGAGCCTCCGCGCAGCTGGGCGCCGCCTCGTGACCGCCGGGGTGCCGGACCCGGTCCCCGGGCGGGGGCCCGGGGCGGAGGCGGAGGCGGATGCAGAGGCGGATGCGGAGTTCGCGGACGAGGTGCTCGCGCGGGCCGCGCTCACCCGGGTCATGGAGCCCGGGGAGGAGCACGGCGGGCGCTGGCTGCGGGAGTTCGGGGCCGTCGGCCTGATACGGCTGCTGACCGGGCCCGGACCGGAGCCCGGGGCGCTGCCCGGGGTCGGCGGCGAGCGGCTCGCCGGATACCGCCGCCGGGCCGCGGCGGCCGATCCCCGGCGGGATCTGGAGGCCGCCGCCGAGTCCGGGGGACGGTTCGTCTGCCCGGGGTCGGCGGAGTGGCCGAGTCAGCTGGACGACCTCGGCGACGCCCGGCCCGTCGGGCTGTGGGTGCGGGGCGGGCCGAGCCTGCGGGCCTGGGCGCTGCGCTCCGTGGCGGTGGTCGGGGCCCGCGCCTGCACCCCGTACGGGGCACACATGGCCCAGAGCCTGGCCGGTGAACTCACCGAGCACGGCTGGGTGGTCGTCTCGGGCGCCGCCTACGGGATCGACGGCGCCGCCCACCGCGGCGCCCTCGCCGCCGGCGGAGCCACGGTCGCCGTGCTGGCCTGCGGGGTGGACGTGGCCTACCCGCGCGGGCACGCCGGACTGCTCGGCCGGATCGCCGCCCAGGGGCTGCTCCTCGGCGAGCTGCCTCCCGGCAGCCATCCCACGCCGAGCCGTTTCGTCCTGCGCAACCGCGTCATCGCGGCCCTGACCCGGGGCACCGTCGTCGTGGAGGCGGCCCGCCGCAGCGGATCCCTGGTCACCGCCCGGCGGGCCCAGACACTGGGGAGGATCACCATGGGCATCCCGGGCCCGGCCACCAGCGGGCTCTCGGCCGGGGTGCACGAACTGCTGCGGGGCGAGGCCTCGCTGGTCACGGACGCGGCGGAGGTCATCGAGCTGGTCGGCGGTATGGGTGAGCTGGCCCCCGAGCGGCGGGGCCCCGTGATCGCCCGGGACCTTCTGGGCCCCGAGGCGGTCCGGGTCCTCGAAGCCCTCCCGGCGGGCCGCCTCGCCGACCTGGACGAGCTGGCCCTCGCGGCGGGCACCGGCACCGATGAAGTCATCGGCAGACTGTACGAACTTCACTCTCTGGGGTTCGTCGAACGGCAGGGCGACGGCTGGCAGTTGACCTCGAAGCGGCCCGGAGGAGGTGCATAAAGCGGAGCCACCCGGCGAGGCGGTCATTGACCTGGGGTGTTCCGGTGAAAGAGTGAAGCCGATGAGAGACGCGGTCCTCCCGGTGGCACCCGCCGGGACCGTGCGCCAGGCGCCGGTCCCGGGCCGCCCGCGCGAGTCGGGGCGCCCGTGCGGGCCCGTGCCATCCCGTACTCTTCGCGCACCGCGACACTTCCGTCACGCTACGCTCCCAAGGAATCCGGCTCCGGCAAAGGCGAAGCATGCCCCAGCACACCTCAGGGTCCGACCGCGCTGCGGTGCCCCCCGCTGCGCGCGGCAGCGAGCGGTCCACCGCGCCCTCCTCGCTGGAGGTGCTGTGGCGCTCGTACAAGGACTCGGGTGACGAGCGGCTGCGGGAGCAGCTGATCCTGCACTACTCGCCCCTCGTGAAGTACGTGGCGGGCCGGGTCAGCGTCGGGCTGCCGCCCAATGTGGAACAGGCCGATTTCGTCTCCTCCGGAGTCTTCGGCCTCATCGACGCCATCGAGAAGTTCGACATCGAACGGTCCATCAAGTTCGAGACGTACGCCATCACCCGCATCCGGGGCGCGATGATCGACGAGCTGCGCGCCCTGGACTGGATCCCCCGCTCGGTGCGGCAGAAGGCGCGCGCCGTGGAACGGGCCTACGCCACGCTGGAGGCCCAGCTCCGGCGCACCCCGACCGAGCACGAGGTCGCCGGTGAGATGGGCATCGGCGTGGAGGATCTCCACGCCGTTTTCAGCCAGTTGTCGCTGGCGAACGTGGTCGCCCTCGAAGAGCTGCTGCACGTGGGCGGGGAGGGCGACCGCCTCTCCCTGATGGACACCCTGGAGGACACCGCCGCGGACAACCCGGTGGAGGTGGCGGAGGACCGGGAGTTGCGCCGGCTGCTGGCGCGGGCCATCAACACGCTGCCCGAGCGGGAGAAGACCGTGGTGACCCTCTACTACTACGAGGGCCTCACGCTCGCCGAGATCGGCAACGTCCTCGGGGTCACCGAGAGTCGCGTCAGCCAGATCCACACCAAGTCGGTCCTGCAGCTCCGGGCGAAGCTGGCGGACGTCGGGCGCTGACCCGGGGTACCGGGGCGGGGGCGGCGGCCGGGACCGTACGACGGCCTTGCGGTACATCCGTAGAGTGGACGCGTGCCCAGGATTCGAGCGGCCTCCGTGGCCGAGCACCGGTCGATGCAGCGCGGCGCCCTGCTGGACGCTGCCCGTTCCCTGCTGTCCGAAGGGGGGACGGAAGCGCTGACCTTCCCCGCCCTCGCCGAGAGGACCGGCCTCGCCCGGTCCTCCGTGTACGAGTACTTCCACTCCCGCGCGGCCGTCGTCGAAGAGCTGTGCGCGGTGGACTTCCCCGTGTGGGCGGCCGAGATCGAGGCCGCGATGTCCGAGGCGCAGGCGCCGGAGGCGAAGATCGAGGCGTACGTGCGCAGCCAGCTGGGGCTGGTGGGGGACAAGCGGCACCGGGCGGTGGTGGCGATCTCGGCGAGCGAGCTGGACGCCGGGGCGCGGGAGAAGATCCGCGCGGCGCACGGGAGCCTGATCGCGATGATCGTGGAGGCGCTGGGCGCGCTGGGGCAGGCCGAGCCGAGGCTGGCCGCGATGCTGCTCCAGGGCGTGGTGGACGCCGCCGTCCGGCGGATCGAGGCCGGCGCGGGGGAGGACCCCGTCGTGGTCACGGACGCCGCGGTGGCCATGGCCCTGCGGGGCGTCAGGGGCTGACCGGGCCGACCCGCTCCCCCGTCCCCCCGGCCCCCGGGTCGCGGCGAGGGGCAGCAGGCGGGGAGTCGGGCGGGGGAGGAGCGCCAGCGGGTCGAGGTAGCTCTCCGCGCGCAGGAGGCCCCAGTGGAGACAGGTGCGGGGGCAGTGCGTGCCCTCCGTGAGGAGGGCCACCACCTGGCCCGCCGTGACCTCGTCGCCCTCCGCGACCAGGGGGCGGACCGGCTCGTACGTGGTGCGCAGGCCGTTCGGGAGGGTCAGCGAGAGGACCCCCCGGCCCGCGACCGGCCCCGCGTAGTGGACCCGGCCCGGACCCACCGCGCGGAGCTCCGCGCCCACCGGCGCCGCCAGGTCCACCCCGCGGTGGCCCGCCGCGTAGGGGGTCGGGGGCGGGTCCCACCAGCGGACCACCGTGAGGGGTGCGGGGAGGGGGCGTCCGCCGGCGGCCCCCGTGCCGCCCGGAGCGCGCGCCGGCCCCGGTGGGGCCGCGGGCGGGCCCGGCGTGGGGCCCGGGGCCGGGCCTGGGGTCGGCCCCAGGGTCGGGCCCAGTGCCAGGCCGAGCGTCAGGGCCAGGGTGAGCAGCAGCTTCGTCATGGGGCCCAGGCTGCCGCCCCTTGGCCGGTCCCGCCGGGGCCTGTGGAGGGGCCGGGCCTTGTGGACAACCGCGTCATCCGGCATACCACCGGGTCCCGTACACTTCTTGTGGCGATCCGGGTCACCGGGTCGACTTCGCACGCCCCAGCACCGGCCCCTCAGGGCCAGGTGACAGCGTCTCTCGGTCCCCTCCACGGGGGCAGGGCGCGACAGGGGCGTCAGGAACCAAACCGAGAAAACAAGGAGATGGCCATGGCCGTCGTAACGATGCGGGAGCTGCTGGAAAGCGGCGTCCACTTCGGTCACCAGACCCGCCGCTGGAACCCGAAGATGAAGCGCTTCATCTTCACGGAGCGCAACGGCATCTACATCATCGACCTGCTGCAGTCGCTGTCGTACATCGACCGCGCCTACGAGTTCGTGAAGGAGACCGTCGCCCACGGCGGTTCCATCATGTTCGTCGGTACCAAGAAGCAGGCCCAGGAGGCCATCGCCGAGCAGGCGACGCGCGTTGGTATGCCCTACGTCAACCAGCGGTGGCTGGGTGGCATGCTCACCAACTTCTCCACCGTCTACAAGCGCCTTCAGCGTCTGAAGGAGCTTGAGGCGATCGACTTCGAGGACGTCGCGGCCTCGGGTCTCACCAAGAAGGAGCTCCTGGTCCTCTCTCGCGAGAAGATCAAGCTGGAGAAGACCCTCGGTGGTATCCGCGAGATGTCGAAGGTCCCCAGCGCCGTCTGGATCGTCGACACCAAGAAGGAGCACATCGCCGTCGGTGAGGCGCGCAAGCTCCACATCCCGGTCGTCGCGATCCTCGACACCAACTGCGACCCCGACGAGGTCGACTACAAGATCCCGGGCAACGACGACGCGATCCGCTCCGTCACCCTGCTCACCCGCGTGATCGCCGACGCCGTCGCCGAGGGCCTCATCGCCCGTTCCGGTGCCGCCACGGGCGACTCGAAGCCGGGCGAGAAGGCTGCTGCCGAGCCGCTCGCCGAGTGGGAGCGCGACCTGCTCGAGGGCGAGAAGAAGGCTGACTCCGACGAGTCGGCCGAGGCTCCGGCCGCTCCGGCCGAGGCCGCTGCCGAGGCCCCCGCCGCCGACGCCGAGGCTGCTCCGGCCGCCGAGGCCGAGGCCGTCGTCGAGGCTCCGGCCGCCGACGCCGAGCAGGCCTGACCCACTGAGAGCGCCCGGCGTTCACGCGCCGGGTACTCACAGCACGGACGATGACGGCGGGGGAGCCGCGCCACGAGCGCGCTCCTCCGCCGTTCACCCGTAGATCTACGACTTCGAGAGAGAATCCCAGACTCATGGCGAACTACACCGCCGCTGACGTCAAGAAGCTCCGCGAGCTCACCGGCGTCGGCATGCTTGACTGCAAGAACGCTCTGGTCGAGGCCGACGGTGACGTCGACAAGGCCGTCGAGGCGCTCCGTATCAAGGGTCAGAAGGGCGTCGCCAAGCGCGAAGGCCGTTCTGCCGAGAACGGCGCCGTCGTCTCCGTCATCTCCGACGACAACACCTCCGGTGTCCTCGTCGAGCTGAAGTGCGAGACGGACTTCGTCGCCAAGGGTGACAAGTTCCTGGCCGTCACGAACGAGCTGGCGAACCACATCGCCGCGACCTCCCCGGCCGACATCGAGGCGCTGCTCGCGTCCGAGATCGCCCCCGGCAAGACCGTGCAGGCGTTCGTCGACGAGGCCAACGCCAACCTCGGCGAGAAGATCGTCCTGGACCGCTTCGTGCAGTTCACCGGCGGTTACGTCTCCTCGTACATGCACCGCACGATGCCCGACCTGCCGTTCCAGATCGGTGTCCTGGTCGAGCTCGACAAGGAGAACGCCGAGGTCGCCCGCGGCGTCGCGCAGCACATCGCCGCCTTCGCGCCGAAGTGGCTCTCCAAGGAGGACGTGCCGGCCGAGGTCGTCGAGTCCGAGCGTCGCGTGGCCGAAGAGACCACCCGCGAAGAGGGCAAGCCCGAAGCCGCGCTGCCGAAGATCGTCGAGGGTCGTGTCAACGGCTTCTTCCGCGACAACACGCTGCTCGGCCAGGCCTACGCCCTGGACGCCAAGAAGTCCGTCCAGAAGGTTCTGGACGAGGCCGGTGTCACCCTGGTGCGCTTCTCGCGCATCAAGGTCGGCATCTGAGTCCGTCCGTACGCGACGGACACCGGACCCCGGTAGGGTCTGAAGCAGTCGCCCGCGTTCGCGCAGGGCGACCGCAGATCTGACGAGGAGGCCATTGCCGTAGAGGGAACCGCGAGGACCCACCGGCAATGGCCTTCTTCGTATGTGCACGAGGAGATCTCCATGAATCAGGGCGTGGACACCCACACCGCTTCCGACGACAAGAGCGACCAGGACAAGAAGGGCCGCCGCTTCATGCTGAAGCTGTCGGGCGAGGCCTTCTCCGGTGGCGGAGGACTCGGCGTCGACCCCGACGTGGTCCACGCCATCGCCCGCGAGGTCGCCGCGGTGGTCCGCGACGGCGCGGAGATCGCGATCGTGATCGGCGGTGGCAACTTCTTCCGCGGCGCCGAGCTCCAGCAGCGCGGCATGGACCGGGCCCGGTCCGACTACATGGGCATGCTCGGCACCGTCATGAACTGCCTCGCCCTCCAGGACTTCCTGGAGAAGGAAGGCATCGACTCCCGCGTCCAGACGGCCATCACCATGGGCCAGGTCGCCGAGCCGTACATCCCGCTGCGCGCCGTGCGCCACCTGGAGAAGGGCCGCGTCGTCATCTTCGGCGCCGGCATGGGCATGCCCTACTTCTCCACCGACACCACGGCCGCCCAGCGCGCCCTGGAGATCGACGCGGAAGCCCTGCTCATGGGCAAGAACGGCGTCGACGGGGTCTACGACTCCGACCCGAAGAAGAACCCGGACGCGGTGAAGTTCGACGCGCTGGAGTACGGCGAGGTGCTGTCGCGCGACCTCAAGGTCGCCGATGCCACCGCCATCACGCTGTGCCGCGACAACAAGCTGCCGATCCTGGTCTTCGAGCTGCTCGCCGAGGGCAATATCGCGCGGGCCGTCAAGGGTGAGAAGATCGGCACGCTCGTGAGCGACCAGGGCACCCGGGCCTGAGCAGGCCCCCCGTCCGCCTGAACCATCCATTTCTGACATGCAGGAGCACGTGGTGACCGAAGAGATCCTCCTCGAGGCCGAGGAGAAGATGGAAAAGGCCGTCGTCGTCGCCAAGGAAGACTTCGCCGCGATTCGCACCGGTCGTGCGCACCCGGCGATGTTCAACAAGATCGTGGCGGAGTACTACGGCGCCATCACGCCCATCAACCAGCTCGCCTCCTTCTCGGTCCCCGAGCCGCGCATGGCGATCGTGACCCCGTTCGACAAGAGCGCCCTGCGCAACATCGAGACGGCCATCCGCGATTCCGACCTGGGCGTCAACCCCAGCAACGACGGCAGCATCATCCGGGTGACCTTCCCCGAGCTGACGCAGGACCGCCGCAAGGAGTACATCAAGGTCGCGCGCACCAAGGCCGAGGACTCCAAGGTGTCGATCCGCGCCATCCGCCGCAAGGCGAAGGACGCCCTCGACAAGCTCGTCAAGGACAAGGAAGCCGGCGAGGACGAGGTGCGCCGCGCCGAGAAGGAGCTCGACGACACCACCGCGAAGTACGTCGCGCAGGTGGACGAGCTCCTGAAGCACAAGGAAGCCGAGCTCCTCGAAGTCTGATGAACGACACTTCCTGGCAGCCGGAGCCGGTTCCGGCGGGTCCCGCCTACGATGCGCTGGTGGGCCCGCACACTCGGCCCATGCCCATCGTGCCCGATGCCGCCGGCCGTGACTTCGACGACCGGGAAGCACGCGATCGGGGGGCCGCCGCTGACGGCGGCTCCCTCTTCCGCGCCGATACGCCGCCGCAGGAGCCCATGCCCAGCCCCCCGCCGACCCCGCCTTCGCCGGCACCGCAGGACCCTCCGCCACCGCCTCAGAAGAAGCGTGCCGGCCGGGACCTGCGTGCCGCCATAGGGGTCGGAGTGGGCCTCGGCGCGGTGATCTTCGCCTCGCTGTTCATCGTCAAGGCGGTCTTCGTCGGCGTCGTCGTCGTGGCGGTCGTCGTCGGCCTCTGGGAGCTCACGTCCAGGCTCCAGGAGAAGAAGGGCATCAAGGCCCCGCTGGTCCCGCTCGCCATCGGCGGCGCGGCCATGGTCATCGCCGGATACGTCCGCGGGGCCGAGGGCGCCTGGGTGGCGATGGCGCTGACCGCCCTCGCGGTCCTGGTCTGGCGGATGACGGAGCCGCCCGAGGACTACCTCAAGGACGTCACCGCCGGCGTCTTCGCGGCGTTCTACGTGCCCTTCCTGGCCACCTTCGTCGCGATGCTGCTCACCGCCGACGACGGGCCCCAGCGGGTCGTCACCTTCCTGCTCCTGACCGTGGTCAGCGACACCGGGGCCTACGCGGTGGGGTGGCGCTTCGGCAAGACCAGGCTCGCCCCGCGCATCAGCCCCGGAAAGACCCGCGAGGGGCTGTTCGGAGCGGTGGCCTTCGCGATGGGGGCCGGCGCGCTGTGCATGGAGTTCCTGATCGACGGGGGCGTCTGGTGGCAGGGCCTGGTGCTCGGCCTGGCCGTCGCGGTCAGTGCCACCCTCGGTGACCTCGGGGAATCCATGATCAAGCGGGATCTCGGGATCAAGGACATGGGCACGCTGCTGCCGGGCCACGGCGGCATCATGGACCGGCTGGACTCGCTGCTTCCGACCGCCCCGGTGGTCTGGCTGCTGCTCGCCCTGTTCGTCGGTACCGGCTGACCTGGCTGACCTGCGAAAAGGCGCCCGTACAGGCGGGGCGGTTACTCTTGGAAGGCGCGCTGCTTCTGCGGCGCGCCTTTCGTCTTACAAGGAGTACCTGCCATGGCCCGCCCTGTACCGGGAGAGCTCACTTTCGTCGCCCCTCGTGGAGCGAAGAAGCCGCCCCGGCACCTCGCCGACCTCACCCCCGAGGAGCGCCGCGAGGCGGTCGCGGCGATCGGTGAGAAGCCCTTCCGGGCCAAGCAGCTCTCCCAGCACTACTTCGCCCGCTACGCGCACGACCCGGCCGAGTGGACCGACATCCCCGCCGGGTCCCGCGAGAAGCTCCAGCAGGAGCTGCTGCCGGACCTGATGAACGTCATCCGCCACATCTCCTGCGACGACGACACCACCCGCAAGACCCTGTGGAAGCTGCACGACGGCACGCTCGTCGAGTCCGTGCTGATGCGCTACCCGGACCGGGTCACCATGTGCATCTCCTCGCAGGCCGGCTGCGGCATGAACTGCCCGTTCTGCGCCACCGGCCAGGCCGGTCTCGACCGCAACCTGTCGACCGCGGAGATCGTCCACCAGATCGTCGACGGCATGCGCGCCCTGCGCGACGGCGAGGTCCCCGGCGGGCCCGCCCGGCTGTCGAACATCGTCTTCATGGGCATGGGCGAGCCGCTCGCCAACTACAACCGCGTCGTCGGCGCCATCCGCCGCCTCACCGACCCGGAGCCCGACGGCCTGGGCCTGTCCCAGCGCGGGATCACCGTTTCCACCGTGGGCCTGGTCCCGGCGATGCTGCGCTTCGCCGACGAGGGCTTCAAGTGCCGCCTCGCCGTCTCCCTGCACGCCCCGGACGACGAGCTGCGCGACACCCTGGTCCCCGTGAACACCCGCTGGAACGTCCGCGAGGTCCTCGGCGCGGCCTGGGAGTACGCGGAGAAGTCCGGCCGCCGGATCTCCATCGAGTACGCCCTGATCCGCGACATCAACGACCAGGCCTGGCGCGGTGACCTGCTCGGCAGGCTGCTCAAGGGCAAGCGCGTGCACGTCAATCTGATCCCGCTGAACCCGACGCCGGGCTCGAAGTGGACCGCCTCGCGGCCCGAGGACGAGAAGGCCTTCGTCGAGGCCATCGCCCGCCACGGCGTGCCGGTGACCGTCCGCGACACCCGCGGTCAGGAGATCGACGGCGCGTGCGGCCAGCTCGCCGCCTCGGAGCGCTGATTTCCGCCAGTTGAGGTGGGCATTCGGCCACGGGGTACCCTGTGGCCGAACAACCAATTTCATATTCCGACAGGGGAGCGCCACAGCGCTGAGAGTGCGGTAACCGTCACCGCAGACCCTCTGAACCTCGCCCCGGTCATTCGGGGTAGGAAGTTCGGTCACCACTCAAGCTGTTGCGCCCTGCCCGGCGTCCGCTCGACAGAGCGCCGGGCAGGGCCGCGTCTTCTCCTGGACATCCCAGGAGGAATGCACCAATGAGCACCACCAAGAAGATGGCGGGCGTCGCGCTCGCCGCCGCGCTCGGCGTCACCACGCTCAGCGCCTGCGGCGGCGACGCCAAGGACAAGGCCGCGGACGACAAGACCATCACCCTCGTCTCGCACGACTCCTTCAACGTGACCGACACGGTCCTCAAGGACTTCGAGAAGCAGAGCGGCTACACCGTCAAGGTCCTGAAGTCGGGCGACGCCGGCGCGGCCCTGAACCAGGAGATCCTCACCAAGGGCTCCCCGCGCGGAGACGTCTTCTTCGGCGTCGACAACACCCTGCTCTCCCGCGCCCTCGACAACGGCATCTTCACGCCGTACGAGGCCAAGGGCCTGGCCGGCGTGAAGCCCGAGTCCGTACTCGACAAGGAGCACCGGGTCACCCCGGTCGACTCCGGCGACATCTGCGTCAACTACGACAAGGCCTACTTCGCCGACAAGAAGCTCGCCCCGCCGCAGACGCTGGACGACCTGGTCAAGCCGGAGTACAAGAACCTGCTGGTCACCGAGAACGCCGCGACCTCCTCGCCCGGCCTCGGCTTCCTCCTCGCCTCCGTCGGCAAGTACGGCGACGAGGGCTGGAAGGACTACTGGACCAAGCTGAAGGCCAACGGCGTCGAGGTCGTCGACGGCTGGGAGCAGGCCTACAACGAGCGCTTCTCCGGCTCCGCGGGCGGCAAGAAGGCCAAGGGCGACCGCCCGCTGGTCGTCTCCTACGCCTCCAGCCCGCCGGTCGAGGTCCTCTACGGCGAGCCGCAGCCGGCCGAGGCCCCGACGGGCGTCTCCACCGGCACCTGCTTCCGGCAGACCGAGTTCGCGGGTCTGCTCAAGGGCGCCAAGAACGAGAAGGGCGGCAAGGCGCTCCTGGACTTCCTGATCTCCAAGAAGTTCCAGGAGGACATGCCGCTGCAGATGTTCGTGAACCCGGTGACCAAGGACGCGGTCCTGCCGGAGCTGTTCACCAAGCACGGCGTGGTCATCGAGAAGCCCGAGACGGTCGCCCCGGAGGCCATCGCCAAGAACCGCGACCAGTGGGTCAAGGCCTGGTCCGCCCTCGTCGTGAAGTAGGGCGAGTGCGCGAGGCTGCGAAGGAGAGCGGTCGGGCCACGGCCGTCAGGCTCGGTCTGATGGCCGTGCCGCTCGTCTTCTTCGGGCTGTTCTTCGCCTATCCGGTCGCGGCGATCGTCGGGCGCGGGCTCAAGACCGACGCCGGCTGGCAGTTCGGCCGGATCGGCGAGGTGCTGGCCCGGCCCGACATCGGCGACGTGCTCTGGTTCACCACCTGGCAGGCGCTCGCGTCCACGGCGCTCACGCTCCTGATCGCACTCCCCGGCGCGTACGTCTTCGCGCGCTTCGAGTTCCCCGGCAAACAACTGCTGCGGGCCCTCGTGACGGTGCCGTTCGTACTGCCGACCGTCGTGGTCGGCACCGCGTTCCTGGCGCTCGTCGGGCGGAACGGTCTGCTGGACGAGGTGTGGGGGATCCGCCTCGACACGACCGTCTGGGCGATCCTGCTCGCGCACGTCTTCTTCAACTACGCGGTCGTCATCCGCACCGTCGGCGGACTGTGGGCGCAGCTCGATCCGCGCCAGGAGGAGGCCGCCCGGGTGCTCGGCGCCGGGCGGTTCGCCGCCTGGCGCCGGGTGACGCTGCCCGCGCTGGTCCCGGCGGTGGCAGCCGCCTCGCTGATGGTGTTCCTGTTCACCTTCTCCTCCTTCGGCGTCGTGCAGATCCTGGGCGGGCCCGCGTACTCCACCCTGGAAGTGGAGGTCTACCGGCAGACCGCGCAGCTCCTGGACCTGCCGACGGCCGCGGTGCTGACGATGGTGCAGTTCGCTGCCATCGCCTCGATCCTCGCCGTGCACGCCTGGACCGTCCGCAAGCGGGAGACCGCCCTGCGGCTCGTGGACCCGGGCCGGACCACGCACCGGGTGCGCGGCTGGGCCCAGCGCACCCTGCTCGGCGGGGTCCTGCTGACGGTGGCGCTGCTGATCGTGCTCCCGCTCGGGGTGCTCGTGGAACGCTCCCTCGACGCCCCCGGCGGCTACGGCTTCGGCTTCTACCGGGCGCTCCAGGAGGTGGGCGCCGGCGGCGGAACGTTCCTGGTGCCGCCGCTGGAGGCCATCTGGAACTCCCTGCAGTACGCGCTCGCCGCCACCGCCATCGCGCTGCTCGTCGGCGGGCTCGCGGCCGCGGCGCTGACCCGGCGCGCGGGCCGTTTCGTACGGG
Source organism: Streptomyces sp. NPDC002104 (assembly GCF_053593795.1). NCBI lineage: Bacteria > Bacillati > Actinomycetota > Actinomycetes > Kitasatosporales > Streptomycetaceae > Streptomyces > Streptomyces sp. NPDC002104. Next base: position 97,234 of record NZ_JBSFDF010000011.1, read on the forward strand.
GCTTCGACGCGCTGCTGATGCTCCCGCTGGGGGTGTCGGCGGTAACCGTCGGCTTCGGTTTCCTCATCACCCTCGACGAGCCGCCGCTGGACCTGCGGACCTCGTGGATCCTGGTGCCGCTGGCGCAGGCGCTGGTGGGCGTTCCCTTCGTCGTACGGACCATGCTGCCGGTCCTGCGCGCGGTCGACGGCCGGCTGCGGGAGGCCGCCGCCGTGCTCGGCGCCTCACCGCTGCGGGCCTGGCGGGAGGTGGACCTGCCGATGGTGCGGCGGGCCCTGCTGATCGCTGCGGGCTTCGCCTTCGCGGTGTCCCTCGGCGAGTTCGGGGCGACCGTCTTCATCGCGCGGCCCGACCATCCGACGCTGCCGGTCGCCGTGGCGCGGCTGCTGGGGCGGGCCGGGGAGATGAACTACGGGCAGGCGATGGCCCTGAGCACGATCCTGATGCTGGTGTGCGCGGTGTCCCTGCTGGCGCTGGAGCGACTGCGGCCCGACAAGACCTCCGGAGAGTTCTGATGACCCTGCTTCAGCTGGAAGGGGTGTCGGTCCGCTTCGGTGAGCGCGCGGTCGTGGACGCCGTGGACCTGGCGGTCGCCGAACACGAGATCGTGTGCGTGCTGGGGCCCAGCGGGAGCGGCAAGTCCACCCTGCTCCGGGTGGTGGCCGGGCTCCAGCCCGTCTCCGGCGGGAGGGTGCTGCTGGGTGGCGCGGACCAGGCGGCCGTGCCCGTGCACCGGCGGGGGGTGGGCCTGATGTTCCAGGACCACCAGCTGTTCCCGCACCGGGACGTCGCCGGGAACGTCGCCTTCGGACTGCGGATGCGGGGCGCCTCGGCACAGGCCTCCGAGGCCCGGGTCACCGAGCTCCTGGAGCTGGTCGGGCTGCCCGGGGCGCAGGGCCGGGCGGTGGCCTCGCTGTCCGGCGGCGAGCAGCAGCGGGTCGCGCTGGCGCGGGCGCTGGCGCCTTCACCGCGGCTGCTGATGCTGGACGAGCCGCTCGGGCAACTGGACCGCGGGCTGCGGGAGCGGCTGATCGTGGAGCTGCAGGGGCTGTTCTCGCGGCTGGGCACGACCGTGCTGGCCGTCACGCACGACCAGGGCGAGGCGTTCGCGCTGGCCGACCGGGTGATCGTCATGCGGGACGGGCGGATCGCGCAGGCGGGGACCCCGCTGGAGGTGTGGCAGCGGCCGGCGTCGGAGTTCGTGGCGCGGTTCCTCGGCTTCGAGAACGTGGTGCCGGCGGAGCTGGCGGCAGGGGTGGCCGTGACCCCGTGGGGGAAGATCCCCGTTCCGGCCGGGGCGCCGGAGGGGGAGCACCGGGTGCTGATCCGGCCGGCGGGGGTCGTGCTGTCGCCTTCGCCGGAGGGCGGGCTGGGCTGTGAGGTGGTGTCGCGGACCTTCCGGGGGACGCATGTCGCGCTGCTGCTCCGGCCCGAGGCGGGGCCGGTGCTGGAGGCGGAGTGCGAACTGGCCGGGGCGCCGGGGGTGGGGGACCGGGTGGCGGTGACCTTCGCTCCGGCCGAGGTGGTCGTGCTGCCGGGGGAGTAGGGCCCCCCGGTCCTCACACGCCGGACGGCTGAAAGGGCCTCAGACCTCGGCGAGGCTGGATCTGGTGGGCTCCGGCTCGGCAGGATCCTCCGTGGTCTCGTGGTTGCCGTACCAGGCGACCGCGACCGCGCCGGTCACCGCCAGGACGAAGCCGAGGACCGCGAGCCAGGCCATGCCCGGGCGGGACGCGTCGCCGAGCCACAGGACGCCGATCGCTCCGGGGAGCACGGTCTCACCGACCACCAGGGCGGCGGTGGCGCCGTTCACCGAGCCGATCTGCAGGGCCACGGTGTGCAGGTACATGCCGCCGACGCCGGCCAGGACGATGGCGTAGAGGGCCGGGTCGGCGAGGAGGGAGGGGAACGAGAACGGCTCCACGCCGTTCAGGATGCGGACCCCGACGCCCAGCGCGCCGAACGCCAGACCCGACAGCAGACCCGCCAGGATCGCTGCCCGGGCGCCGAGGAAACGTACCGCCACCGTGCCGCCCACGATGATCAGTACGGTCACGGCCAGGAGCCACCAGTGCGTGGCGGGCGGCGCGTAATGGCCGCCCTCGTGGCCCGCGGCCGTCGCCAGCAGGACCAGGGCCGCGCAGACGACCCCGATGGAGGTCCATTCCTTGCGGGTCAGCCGGATGCCGAGCATCTTCACGCTCAGCACGGCCGTGATCACCAGGTTGGCGCTGATGACGGTCTGGGACAGGAAGAGCGGCAGGAGGCGGGCCGCCAGGGCGCCCAGGCCGAAGCCCACGAAGTCCAGGATCGTGCCGACGATGAACTCCCAGGTCATCGCGGCCTTCGCGGTGGAGCTGAGGTTCGGGCCGCCGTGCTGGGTGACCCCGGCGGCGGCGGGCGACATCCGGGCCGCCCGCCGGGAGCCCACGGCTTGCAGGACGGATCCCGTGCCGTAGCAGATGGACGCCGCGATAGCGGTCAGCAGGCCTATGAGCACCCGGGGGCTCCGTTCACGTCTGGCAGGTCTTACGTAGTGCGTACCTCTTCCAGACGTGGAAAAGGGGAGGGAAGTTGCCTGCCCGGGGTGCCCGGTTCAGGCCGTCGGCGTCAGCTCATCGCGGCGAGGGCCGCGGGGACCTCGGTCACCGAGTCGACCAGGGCGATCCGGGACTCCATCGCGCGGCCCCGGGCCAGCGCCTGGAGCAGCGGCCAGGCGGGCAGCCGTTCGGTCCAGTGGGCGCGGTCGACGAGGATCATCGGGGTCGGCTCGCCCCGGGACTCGTAGTGGTTGGGCGTCGCGTTGTCGAATATCTCCTGGACCGTGCCCGCCGCGCCGGGCAGGAAGACCACGCCCGCGTTCGACCGCGCGAGCAGCCCGTCCTCGCGGGTGGCGTTCGCGAAGTACTTCGCGATGTGACCGGCGAAGGGGTTCGGCGGCTCGTGTCCGTAGAACCAGGTCGGGATGCCCACCGAGTCGCCGCCCGCGGCCGCCGGCCAGCGTTCCCGTACGGCGAAGGCCGCGCGGGCCCAGTCGGAGACGGACGGGGCGAAGGACGGGGCCTTGGCCAGCATCCGCAGGGCTTCGGGCAGGGCGTCGTCGGGGGCCGGGGCGAGGTACGCGCCGAGGTTGGCCGCCTCCATGGCGCCCGGGCCGCCGCCGGTGGCCACGGTCAGCCCGGAGCGGGTCAGCGTCCGGCCGAGCTCGGCCGCGCCCCGGTAGGCGTCGCCGCCGCGGGTCATGGCGTGGCCGCCCATCACCCCGACGACGCGGGCGCCCACGAGGTGTTCGTCGAGGGCGTCGGAGATGGCGTCGTCGTGGATGGAGCGCAGCATCGAGGAGTAGATGTCGCCGTCCGCCTTGGTCTCCTGGAACCAGGCGTACGCCTCGGCGTCCGGGGTGGCCTCGTAGCCGTCGGACAGCCCGGTGAAGAGCTCCTCCGGCGTGTAGAGCAGACCCCGGTACGGGTTGAACGGGAGGTCCGGGACGGGCGGGAAGACCAGGGCGCCGTCCGCGCGCACCTTGACCGAGGCGTCCGGCTCCATCGCGCAGCCCAGGAACACGGCGGACGAGGTGTCGGCGGACAGCAGTGCGAAGGTCCGCTCCAGCAGGTTGACCGACTGGATCCGGTACCCGCTGAGCGATCCGCGGGCCACGACCCGGTCGAATTCGGCGAGCGTCTCGATCTCGGTGTCGGTCTCGATGTGTGGGTTGACCATTCGGCCCACCCTAAGGGCTGCCCGCCTCAGCGGGTCAATGCCAGCGACGTCAGCTGTGACACACCCCAGCTGAGCGGCAGGCACACCGCCACCAGCGCCGTGGCCCGTACGGTGGCGGCCGTACGCAGGACCTTGCCGGGGGCGCCGAGCCCGGCCAGGGTCTCGCGGGCGTCGGTCCGGCCCTGGTGGACCTCGACCGCGGATGTGAGAAGGGTCGCGGCCGCGCACAGCACCACGAGCGCGGCGGCGGGCACGGTCAGCGGGCCGAGCGGGACCTGGAGCCCGCCGTGGTCGCGCAGGGCCACGGCGCTGAGGGCGCCCGCCGCGACGGCGCACAGGACACCGAGGGGTGCGCCCAGCCGGGGGGCCTCCTCCTGGAGGGCGCGGCCGGCCAGCAGCCGGAGCGCGCCCGGGCGGACGGCCTGGACCAGCGCCCCGCAGGCGTAGGCCAGGCCCGGACCGGCGAGGGCGAGTCCGAGGGCGGTCAGCGCCCAGCCCACGGGCACGCCGGCTCCGCCGGGGCGGGCGTAGGCCAGCGTGGCGAGTCCGCAGGCGGTGAGGGCGATGCCCCAGGGCAGCGCGGTCTGCGGCGCGGGCCGGGGGTGCGGTCGCAGGGCGACGGCGGTGGCGGCCGAAGCGGCCACCGGGAGCAGGGCCAGCAGGGTGAGCGCGGCCGCCACGGGCAGGGGCTGGTCGGCGTGGAGCAGCCCGGCCCCGGCGCCGTCGAAGGGCAGCCCGGTCACCTCCCCGCGCAGATGGAGGAAGACGGCCAGGGCCACGGCGCTGCCGAGGGCGCAGGCCACGGCGGTGGAGATCGTCGCGACCAGGGTGAGCCGCAGGGGTCCCAGCCCGGCGGCGTCCAGCCCTTCCAGGGGCCGGGTCGCGGGGTCGGTACGGGCCACGGCGACGGCGAACTGGACGGTGACGGCGAGGGGGACCAGGGCCCACAGCAGCTGGGGGAACGATCCGGCGGGCCGGGCGGTGGCCTGCGCGAGCACGTACAGCAGCAGGAAGCCGCTGCCGGCCGACGCGGCGGCGACGAGCAGCCGGCGCACTTGTACCAGCGGCCGGGAGCCGCGGGCTAGGCGGAGAGCGAGCACGCGGCCTGGTCCTCCGGGGGCTGGGGGAAGGAGGTGGGGGAGAGCCCGGCCGCGGCCGCCGCGGCGGCCGGCCGTCCGTCGAGCAGGGAGAAGCAGCGGTCGGCGGCGAGCGCGCTCTCCTCGTCGTGGGTGGCGAGCAGCACGGTGATGCCGTGCGAGCGGGCGGCCGTGGTGAGCGTGCGCAGCAGCAGGGAGCGCTCGGCGCGGTGCAGCGGGGCCGTGGGCTCGTCGGCGAAGACGACGGCGGGCAGGTGCGCGAGGGCGCGGGCGAGCGCGACGCGCTGGGACTCGGCGCGGTTCAGGGCGCCGGGGTACTTGCGGGCGAAGGCGCCGATGTCGAGACGGTCCAGCCATTCGCAGGCGGCCCGTTTGGCGGCGCGGTGACTGGCGCCGGCGATCAGCAGCGGCAGCGCGGCGTTCTCCCAGACCCGGAGCTCGGGCAGCAGCCCCGGCTCGGGACCGATCCAGCCGAACCGGTCGCGGCGCAGCCGCTCGCGGGCCAGGGCGCCCATGGTGTGCACGGGGACGCTGTTGAACCAGACCTCGCCCTGTTCGGGGCGGAGCCGTCCGGACAGGCAGCGCAGCAGCGTGGTCTTGCCGCTGCCCCGGGGGCCGGTCACGGCGAGGATCTCTCCCGCGCGGACGCCGACCGAGACCCCGATGAGGCCCGGTGAACCGCTGTGGGAGTAGTGAAGGGACCGTGCCCAGAGCAGATCTTCCTGGGGCAGGGCGCTGTCGGGCCGGGCCTTGTCCAGCGCGGCGTTGTCCCGTGGAGCCACCATGGCGTACACCTCCGTCCGGGGGAACGAAGCGGAGCCCGCTTGGTCACTGGCGCCGCAATGAGATGTAAAGAGATGAACGTCTTGAATGGTGACAGCACACGGCCCGGACCCCCTCGTTCTCACTCGAACGGAGGATCCGGGCCGTGTGGTCCGGCAGTTTGCCGCCTGCGGGACGGTGGGAGGACGCCGCTGGTTAGAGCTTGGTCCAGGCCTCGGTGAGCACGCGGCGCAAGATGCCCTCGATCTCGTCGAAGGTGCCCTGGTCGGCGGTCAGCGGCGGGGCCAGCTGGATGACCGGGTCGCCACGGTCGTCGGCGCGGCAGTACAGGCCGTTCTCGAAGAGCGCCTTGGAGAGGAAGCCGTAGAGCACGCGCTCGGTCTCCTCGTCCGTGAAGGACTCCTTGGTGACCTTGTCCTTGACGAGCTCGATGCCGTAGAAGTAGCCGTTGCCGCGGACGTCGCCGACGATCGGCAGGTCGTGCAGCTTCTCCAGCGTCGCGCGGAAGGCGTCCTCGTTGTCCAGCACGTGCTGGTTGAGGCCTTCCTTGTCGAAGATGTCGAGGTTGGCGAGCGCCACCGCGGAGGACACCGGGTGTCCGCCGAAGGTGTAGCCGTGCAGGAAGGTGTTGTCACCCTTGTAGAACGGCTCGGCGAGGCGGTCCGAGATGATGCAGGCACCGATCGGGGAGTAGCCCGAGGTCATGCCCTTCGCGCAGGTGATCATGTCCGGGATGTAGTCGAACTTGTCACAGGCGAACATCGTGCCGAGGCGGCCGAACGCGCAGATCGTCTCGTCGGAGACGAGCAGGACGTCGTACTCGTCACAGATCTCGCGGACGCGCTGGAAGTAGCCGGGCGGCGGCGGGAAGCAGCCACCGGCGTTCTGCACCGGCTCCAGGAAGACGGCGGCGACGGTGTCGGCACCCTCGAACAGGATCTCCTGCTCGATCTGGTCGGCGCACCAGCGGCCGTAGGCCTCCGGGTCGTCACCGAAGATCGGGGCGCGGTAGATGTTGGTGTTCGGCACCTTGTGCGCGCCGGGAACCAGCGGCTCGAAGGGGGCCTTGAGGGCCGGCAGGCCGGTGATGGACAGAGCGCCCTGCGGGGTGCCGTGGTAGGCGACCGCGCGGGAGATGACCTTGTACTTGGTGTGCTTGCCCTGGAGCTTGAAGTACTGCTTGGCGAGCTTCCAGGCGGTCTCGACGGCCTCGCCGCCACCGGTGGTGAAGAAGACCTTGTTCAGGTCGCCCGGGGCGTAGTGCGCGAGGCGCTCGGCGAGCTCGACGGCCTTGGGGTGCGCGTACGACCAGATGGGGAAGAACGCGAGTTCCTGCGCCTGCTTGTACGCGACCTCGGCCAGTTCCTTGCGGCCGTGACCGGCGTTGACCACGAACAGTCCGGCGAGACCGTCCAGGTAGCGCTTGCCCTTGTCGTCGAAGATGTAGGTGCCCTCGCCGCGCACGATGGTGGGTACGGGCGAGTTCTCGTACGACGACATGCGGGTGAAGTGCATCCACAGGTGGTCGTAGGCGGTCTTGGAGAGGTCCTGGCTCACGGCTATCGCGTTCCCCACATGTAGGTCTGCTTCTTCAGCTTCAGGTAAACGAAGCTTTCGGTTGATCGCACGCCGGGGAGCGCGCGGATCTTCTTGTTGATCGTTTCCAGCAGGTGGTCGTCGTCCTCGCAGACGATTTCCACCATCAGGTCGAACGAGCCCGCGGTCATCACCACGTACTCGCACTCGGCCATCGCGGTCAGCGCGTCGGCCACCGGGTCGAGGTCTCCCTCGACGTTGATGCCGACCATCGCCTGACGCCGCAGCCCCACGGTGAGCGGGTCCGTGACGGCGACGATCTGCATGACGCCCTGGTCGAGAAGCTTCTGTACCCGCTGGCGCACCGCTGCTTCGGACAGGCCGACGGCCTTGCCGATCGCCGCGTAAGGACGGCGACCGTCCTCTTGCAGTTGCTCGATGATCGCCAGGGACACAGCATCGACCGAAGGGGACGGTTGTCTGTTCCTGGAATCTGCGCTTCGACTGACCACGACCTCACTGTGCACGAGGAGTCGTCTGTTCCGCAAGGCGAGAACGATGTAATTCGTTGTTTCGGGAGTCAGATCTCACCGAATCCGTAGTTCGTGATGTGCAGGCCTGTCGAAAACGGCGTCTGAGACGCTAGGCTTGGTAGCTGTCTCAACCATTGGACATGTGATCACAGGAGTGTGGCTGTAGTGACCACCGAACTGCGTCGTCTGCGCAACTACATCGGCGGGGAGTTCAAGGACGCCGCCGACGGGCGGACCACCGAGGTGGTCAACCCCGCCACGGGCGAGGCGTACGCGACCGCCCCCCTCTCCGGCCAGGCGGACGTCGACGCCGCCATGGCCGCCGCCGCTGCCGCCTTCCCGGCCTGGCGCGACGCGACCCCCTCCGAGCGCCAGAAGGCCCTGCTGAAGATCGCGGACGCCTTCGAGGCCCGCGCGGACGAGCTGGTCGCCACCGAATCGGAGAACACCGGCAAGCCGCTCGGCCTCACGGCCAGCGAGGAGCTGCCGCCGATGGTGGACCAGATCCGCTTCTTCGCGGGCGCCGCGCGCCTGCTGGAGGGCCGTTCGGCCGGCGAGTACATGGAGGGCATGACCTCCATCGTGCGCCGTGAGCCGGTGGGCGTCTGCGCCCAGGTCGCGCCGTGGAACTACCCGATGATGATGGCCGTCTGGAAGTGCGCCCCGGCCCTGGCCGCGGGCAACACCGTGGTCCTCAAGCCCTCGGACACCACCCCGGCTTCCACCATCCTGATGGCGGAGATCATCGGCTCGATCCTCCCCAAGGGCGTCTTCAACGTCGTCTGCGGCGACCGCGACACCGGCCGCGCCATGGTCGAGCACCGCACTCCGGCGATGGCCTCCATCACCGGCTCGGTGCGCGCGGGCATGCAGGTCGCCGAGAGCGCCTCCAAGGACGTCAAGCGCGTCCACCTGGAGCTCGGCGGCAAGGCCCCGGTCGTGGTCTTCGAGGACGCCGACATCGCCAAGGCCGCCGAGGACATCGCGGTCGCCGGCTTCTTCAACGCCGGCCAGGACTGCACCGCGGCCTGCCGCGTACTGGTCCACGAGTCGATCCACGACGAGTTCGTCGCGGCGCTGGCCAAGAACGCGGCCGACACCAAGACCGGGCAGCCGGACGACGAGGACGTGCTCTACGGTCCGCTGAACAACCCGAACCAGCTGAAGCAGGTCGCGGGCTTCATCGAGCGCCTCCCCGCCCACGCCAAGGTCGAGGCGGGTGGCCACCAGGTCGGCGAGAAGGGCTACTTCTACGCCCCGACCGTGGTCTCGGGCCTCAAGCAGGACGACGAGATCATCCAGAACGAGGTCTTCGGCCCCGTCATCACCGTCCAGTCCTTCACGGACGAGGACCAGGCCCTGGCGTACGCCAACGACGTGGAGTTCGCCCTCGCCTCGTCCGTGTGGACCAAGGACCACGGCCGCGCGATGCGGATGTCCAAGAACCTCGACTTCGGCTGCGTGTGGATCAACACCCACATCCCGCTCGTCGCCGAGATGCCCCACGGCGGATACAAGAAGTCCGGCTACGGCAAGGACCTCTCCGCCTACGGCTTCGAGGACTACACGCGCATCAAGCACGTCATGACCTCGCTCGACGGCTGACCGGAAGCCGGGCGGGCGGCCTGCCGGCCGCCGCATCGGCCAGGGCACTGCCTTGAAGGGGCGGGCAGTAGACAACATGTCTATTGCCCGCCCTTCGGCGTTCACCGAGGCTTTGCCCATGCCTGAACTCGCCTTCTCCCGCCGCGCGGCGCTGCGCGGCCTCGGTGCCGCGGGCCTGCTGGCCGGCCTCACCGGCTGTGGTGTCCCGGCCGCGTACGTCCCAGAGGACCGCCGGGAGGGCCGGGACCGCTCGGCCGCCGACCGGAGCGTCTCCTTCTCCAACTGGCCCCTCTACATCGACACCGACGAAGAGGACGAGAGCCGGCGCCCGACGCTGGACGCCTTCTCGGAGAAGACGGGCATCGAGGTCCGGTACACCGAGGAGATCAACGACAACGACGAGTTCTTCGGCAAGATCAGCCCGGCGCTGATGAACCACCAGCAGACCGGCCACGACGTGGTCGTGGTCAGCGACTGGATGGCCGCCCGCTTCGTCCACCTGGGCTGGGCCCAGAAGATGGACCGCTCGGCGCAGGCGAACGTGGCGAAGTACCTGGACCCCCAGCTGCGCTCGCCCGCCTTCGACGAGGGCCGGCTGCACACCGTGCCCTGGCAGTCGGGGATCACCGGCATCGCCTACAACCGCAAGGCGCTCGGCCGGGAGATCAAGTCCGTCAAGGACCTGTGGCACCCGGACCTGGCCGGCAAGGTCACGCTCTTCTCCGGTCTCGACGAGTCCTTCTCCCTGCTGATGCAGGGCAGCGGGGTCGACGTCACCCGGTGGACCGAAACCGACTTCCACCGGATGTGCGACCAGGTCGAGAGCATGGTGAAGAAGAAGCACATCCGCCGCTTCACCGGCAACGACTACACCTCCGATCTGAGCAAGGGCGACGTGCTGGCCTGCCAGGCGTACTCCGGGGACGCGATCCAGCTCCAGGCCGACAACCCCGACATCGAGTTCGTGGTCCCCGAGGAAGGGGGCGAGCTCTGGGCGGAGAGCCTGCTCATCCCCAACCTGGCACCGCGCAAGGCCAATGCCGAGGCGCTCATCGACTTCTACTACGACCCGGAGATGGCCGCGCTGCTCGCCGCCTCCGTCAACTACGTCTGCCCGGTCCCCGCCGCCCGCGAGGTGCTGGCGGCCTCCGATGACGAGGAGACCGCCGCGCTCGCCGAGAACCCGCTGATCTTCCCCGACGAGGACATGCGCAAGCGGCTCGTGGTGGCCCGCGACATCTCCTCCGCCGAACGCTCGTCCTTCGCCAAGCGCTGGAACGCCATCGTCGGTCTGTGAGGGCGGCCGCCGCCCGGGCGCGATTCCGCGCGACGGAACTGAACATGTTCAGCAATTTTGCTGAACATGTTCAGAAAGTTGCGTAGGCTTCCTTCCATGAGCGAGAGAAGCGCCCTTCTGCGGCGGATCCGTGCCTGGCTTGCCCTGTTCCTCGTCTGCCTGGTGCTGAGCGGACTAACCGCCTTCCCCCTGGTCAGTGAGCTCCACTGGGCCAATGCCCTGGTGGACAACGCGTGGCTGCGACGCGTCGGTGACGGGCTGGAGCGGGCGGACTCCGAGTCCTTCCTCCTCTACGGCACCGACTGGCTCGCCTTCGCCCACCTGGTGATCGCCGTCTTCCTCTACGGGGTCCACCGCGACCCGGTGCGCAACATCTGGATCGTCGAGGCCGGCATGGCCGCCTGCGCCGGCATCATCCCGCTGGCCCTGATCTGCGGGCCCGTCCGGGGGATCCCCTTCTACTGGACGCTGATCGACATCTCCTTCGGCGTCTTCGGGGTGATCCCCCTGCTGGTCCTGCGCCGCATGATCAAGCGGCTGGAGGCCCTGCCGGCGGACCCCGGCCGGGCCCCGGCGCAGGCTCCGGACCCGGCCGCGGACCCGGCCGCGGACCTGGCCGCGGCCCGGGGCTGATCCCGCGCTACTTGGCGAAGGCGGCCATGACGATGCCGAGGGCCACCGGGTTCATGTCCTGGCCCTTGGCATCGGTGGAGTTGACCGAGTACACGAGGGTGCGGGACAGGTCGCGGGTTCCGCCTATCGCCGTGTTGTAGCCGTGCCGGCCGCCCGTCTTGCCCCAGGCGACCGTGCCGTCGGGCAGCTCGATCCGCGCCATCCCGGCCGTCAGCGCCGCGGACTTGCCCGTGACGAAGTCCTTCACTCCGGGGACCGTGAACATCTCCTCCAACTGCGCCGCCGGTACGAGGCGTCCGCTGAACAGGGCCACGGTGAACCGCTCCAGATCGGCCGTGGTGGAGATGATGTCGCCGGCCGCCCACCGGTCCGAGGAGTTCCACTCCGTCACGTCGCGCAGCTCGGTGGAACCGTCCTCGCGGGCCACCGCCTGGTACCCGTGGTTGTGGCGACCCGGTATGCGGGTCTGGAACCGGCCCGGGAACGAGGTGTCCCGCAGCCCCAGCGGCCTCAGGACCCGCGCCGCGACGGCCTTCTCGTACGTCGTGCCCGTCACCTTCTCGATCAGCACGCCCAGCACCGTGTAGTTGATGTTCAGGTAGTGCTGGGCCGTGCCCGGGACGAACTCGGGCTTCTTGGCCACCGCATTGGCGATCTGGTCGTGCGGATCGGTCACGTCGAAGCGGTGCTCCCACTGCGCCTCGAAGGAATCGCCCGGGCCGTCGGCCGCCGGAATCCCGCTGGTGTAGTTGAGCAACTGCCCGACCGTGACCGTGCCGTACGCCTCGGGGACGGTCCCGGGCAGGTACCGGCGGACCGGTTCGCCGAGGTCCAGCCGGCCCTCGGCGGCGAGCTGGAGCACCACCGCCGCGGTGAAGGTCTTGGTCACCGACCCGGCCCGGAACCGGCCCTCCTCGATCGCCGCGCGACCGGTGCGGATGTCCGCCACACCCGAACCGCCCCGCCAGGCACCGCTCGTGCCGCCCACCCGTACCAGCGCGGCCGTCGCGTCCGCGTTCCGTGCCCCGAGGCCGGCGATCGCCGCCTCCAGCGCCGCGGCGTTCGGCGGCGTCGACACCTGCGGTGCCGGCTTCGGCGAGAGCGCCGACGCCGTGACAGGCGCCTGCGCCGGGGCGGCCTGGGCGACGGCCGGGCCGGCCGCGACGCCCAGGACCAGAGCGGTGGCGATCAGCGTGCGGGTCATCGTGTTCATGGTGGGATCCCCCTGTCGGCTCTCCGGGCGACTTCCGCCCCGATGACCTCAATGCTGCTGGTCACAGGGGTAGTTGCGGATCACCATCAGGAGTGGTCTTTGCCGGTACGACAACTAGCCACCGGGAGGGAGAGGACGGTCCCCGTCTCACTCCCCGGAGGGAGATACCCGAGAGCCAGGCATCCCGGAGCCAGGCATCCCGGAGCCAGGCGCCCCGGAGCCGGCCACCCCGCCGCCGGCCGCGACCAGACCCGTCTCGTACGCGCAGATCACCGCCTGGATCCGGTCCCGCAGCCCCAGCTTCGACAGCACGTTGCCCACATGCGACTTGACCGTGTGCTCGCTCACCATCAGCTCCGCCGCGAGCTCCGCGTTCGACAGGCCCCGCCCCAGGTGCAGCAGCGTCTCCCGCTCGCGGGCCGTCAGCACCTCCAGCCGTCGCGCCGACAGCGCCTCCTCGGCGGCCGGGCGGGCCGTGGCCGCCGTGTACTCCGCGATCAGCCGCCGGGCCACCGAAGGCGCCAGCAGGGAGTCGCCCGCCGCCACCACCCGTACGGCGTGCACCAGATCGTCCCGCCGCACGTCCTTGAGCAGGAACCCGCTGGCCCCCGCGTGCAGCGCCTCGTACACGTACTCGTCCGAGTCGAAGGTCGTCAGCATCACCGTCCGGCAGGAACTCGTCGCCGAGATCTCCCGGCACGCCTCGATCCCGTCCAGCACCGGCATCCGGACGTCCAGCAGCGCCACGTCGGGCGCGAGCGACCGCACTGCCGCGACCGCCGCCGCCCCGTCGCCGGCCTCCGCCACCACCTCGATGTCCTCCTGGGCGTCCAGGATCATCGCGAAGCCGCTGCGCACCAGTTCCTGGTCGTCGGCCACCACCACACGGATCGTCACTTCCCCACCTCCGCGCCCGACGTTACAAGGACCACGCGCAGCTCGAAGCCGGTGCCGTCCGGGCCGGGCCCCGTCCGGGCCGTGCCCCCGTGGGCGGCGGCCCGCTCGCGGATCCCGATCAGGCCGTGCCCGCCGGGCCGCGCCCGCGGCACGGAGCCCGCGGCGGGCACCGCGGCCGGCTCGGCATCCGGCCCCGCGTCCGGCCCCGCGTCCGGCCCCGGACCCGGACCGCGCCCGTCGTCCGTCACCGTGACCGTGAGCTCCCGCTCCCCGTACTGCAGGCCCACCGCCACCACCGAGGCCCCGGCGTGCTTGACCACATTGGTCAGGGCCTCCTGCACCACCCGGTACACCGTCGCCTCCAGCGCCGCCGGCAGGGCGCGCACCGTGCCCGTGCGTTCCAGGCGTACCTGCGGCCCGCTGCCCCGGACCCGCTCCAGCAGCCCCGCCAGCTCCCCGATGCCGGGCTGCGGGGCACGTGGAGCCGCCGCGTCCGTGCGTAGCACCCCCAGCATCGTGCGCAGCTGGGCCATGGCGTCGCGGCCCGTCTCCGCGATGGCGTCGAAGGCGGCCTCGGCCCGCTCGGGGGCCCTGCGTACGGCCACCGGACCGGCCTCCGCCTGCACGATCATGATGCTGACCGCGTGCGAGAGGATGTCGTGCATCTCCCGCGCGATCCGGGCCCGTTCGCGGGCCGCCGCCTGCTCCGCCTCGATCCGGTTGGCCCGCTCCAGCTGGGCCGCCCGGTCCTGGAGGGCCGCCGTGTACGCCTGCCGGGTGTGCTGCAGCCGCCCCAGGGCGTACGCCGCCCCGGAGACGAAGAGGGTGAAGAGCAGTTCGCGCGCGGTCCCGGTGTTCCAGTACACCGACACGGCGACGGTGAGGACCGTGAGCCCGCCCACCGTCAGCCGCACCCGGGCCGTGCACTGCACGGCGACCGTGTAGAAGGCGATCAGCCCCGCGTACGGAAGCGGCTGCCCCGGGCCGTCGCCCGCCAGGTTGTACGCGCCGCCGGCCGTCAGGATCGCGACCAGCACTCCCACCGGAGCCCGCCGCCGCCAGACGAGCGGCAGCACGCCGAGCGTGGTCATCGCGTACGAGGGCCAGTTCGCGGGCGGCGCGTCGGCCGGCCGCGGCACCACGAAGGGCATGGTGACGGCCAGTTGCACCAGCAGCGTCAGCCCCAGGTCCTGCCGGCGCGGACCGGCGCGCCGGATCCGCGCCCCGAGCTCCCGCCAGGCCCGTATCACCCCCCGGCCCCGTATCACCGGCCGAGCTCGGCCCGTACGGCGCCCAGCACGTCCAGCCGGTTCGTCGTGATGGAGTCGACCCCGGCCCTGACCAGCGCGCGCATCGAGCGCTTGGTGTCCGGGGTCCAGGCCGACACCTGCAGGCCGTCCCGGTGCAGGGCGTCCACCAGCTCCGGGCCGACCAGCCCGAAGCGGTAGTTGAGCCAGCTGGGCGCCACCGCGTCGATCAGCACCCGGCGCGGGGGAGCCAGGGTGGTCCAGGTCAGCGCGATCTCGGCGCCCGGATCGGCGGCGCGCACCGCCAGCATGGTGGCCGGGCCCGCGCAGTAGTACGTACGGTCGCGGGCCCCGCATTCGCGGACCTGCCCGACGACGGTCCGTACGGCCAGGGCCGTCGCACCCGGCAGGTCGATCATGACCCGGCCCGCGCCGGCGGCCATGAGGGCGTCGCGCAGCGTCGGGATCCCGCCGTCCGTCAGCTCCTTCAGCTGCGGGGCCGTGACGTCCTCGAG
The DNA here is from genome assembly GCF_053593795.1 of Streptomyces sp. NPDC002104. Lineage (NCBI taxonomy): Bacteria > Bacillati > Actinomycetota > Actinomycetes > Kitasatosporales > Streptomycetaceae > Streptomyces > Streptomyces sp. NPDC002104. The sequence goes on from NZ_JBSFDF010000011.1 coordinate 112,310, forward strand.
GCGTACGTCGTGGCCCCACAGCCGCTGGAGGTCCGCGTCGTGGAGCAGTACGGGGACCCCGTCGCGGGTCATCCGTACGTCGATCTCCACCGCGTCCGCCCCCCGACCGAAGGCGGACCGGATCGAGGGCAGGGTGTTCTCGCGGACGCGGTAGGGATCCCCGCGGTGTCCTACGGCAGTCAGGGTGCGCATGCGCCCATTCTGCTGGGCCGTCAGGAAGCCAGCCAGGCGGAGGTGTACGTGTCGATCTCCGCGGTGAGCTTCGCCTTGCCGGCCGGGTCGAGGAAGGAGGCCTCGACGGCGTTCTTCGCGAGCTGGGCGAGGCCGCGCTCGTCCAGCTCCAGCAGGCGGGCGGCCACCGCGTACTCGTTGTTGAGGTCGGAGCCGAACATCGGCGGGTCGTCGCTGTTGATGGTGACGAGCACGCCGGCCGCGACCATCTCCTTGACGGGGTGCTCGTCCAGGGTGGCGACGGCGCGGGTGGCGATGTTGGAGGTGGGGCAGACCTCCAGCGCGATGCGGTGCTCGGCCAGGTAGGCCAGGAGCTCGGGGTCCTGGGTGGCGCTGGTGCCGTGGCCGATGCGCTCGGCGCCCAGGTCGCGGATGGCGTCCCAGATGCTCTGCGGGCCGGTGGTCTCGCCGGAGTGCGGCACGCTGTGCAGTCCGGCGGCGCGGGCCGCGTCGAAGTACGGCTTGAACTGCGGGCGCGGGACGCCGATCTCGGGGCCGCCGAGGCCGAAGGAGACCAGGCCCTCGGGGCGCAGGTCGACGGCGAGGCGCAGCGTCTCGGCGGCGGCTTCCTCGCCGGCCTCGCCGGGGATGTCGAAGCACCAGCGCAGGATCACGCCGAGCTCGGTCTCGGCGGCCTTGCGGGCGTCCTCGATGGCCTCCATGAAGGCCTTCTCGTCGATCCCGCGGCGGGTGGAGGAGTACGGGGTGATGGTGAGCTCGGCGTACCGGATGTTCTGCCGGGCCATGTCGCGGGCGATCTCGAAGGTGAGCGTGCGCACGTCGTCGGGGGTGCGGACCAGGTCGACGACGGAGAGGTAGACCTCGATGAAGTGCGCGAAGTCGGTGAAGGTGAAGTAGTCGGCGATGGCCTCGGGGTCCGTGGGGACCTTGGAGTCGGGGTGCCGGGAGGCGAGTTCGGCCACGATGCGGGGGGAGGCCGAGCCGACGTGGTGGACGTGGAGTTCGGCCTTGGGCAGCCCCGCGATGAAGGGGTGCAGGTCGGGCATGAGGGTGCCTCCGAAGGACGCGGTGCGGATGGAACGGGGTTCATCGTAGGCAGGATCCGCACCGCCGAAGGGGCCTGTCGGAGGGAGCGCTTAGCATGGCCGTACGAGAGGGGGGCGCCGTATGACCGATCACAGCCCCGAGTCGCGAGACCCCTGGGCGCCGCCGGAGCGGCCCGCGGTCGATCTGGGCAAACAGCAGGACGGACAGGGCGGACAGGTGGCGCCGGGGGTGCACGACCAGCAGACCGTCGCGGGGATGCCCGGCGCCGGAGGGGGCATACCCCAGGCCGCACAGGCACCCGCACCCCAGCCCGGGCAGGCGCCGGCCTACGGCTACCCGGCGCAGCCGGATCCCGCCGGGTACGGCTATCCGTCCCAGCCGGGCGCGCCGCAGGACCCGTACGGCGCCGGACATCCCGCCCCGCAGCCGGCGTACGGCGGCCAGCCGGTCCATCCCGGGTACCAGGGGTACCCCGGATACCCGGTGTACCCGCCCCGGAGCAACGGCTTCGGCATCACCGCGCTCGTGCTCGGGATCATCGCCGTGGTCAGCTGCTACCTGGGCCTGCTGTTCGGCGTCCCGGCCGTCATCTTCGGTGTCCTGGCCCGCGGCAAGGCCAAGCGCGGCGAGGCCGACAACGGGGGCATGGCCCTGGCCGGCATCATCACGGGCGCGGTCGGCATCGTGATCAGCCTGGTGTGGATCGCCTTCTTCATCGTCGTCGTCGTGCTCGGGGGCGAGGACTTCGACACGGATGTCGACTCGGACTACTCGCCCGTGTACGAGAACACGCAGGTCCTCCACCGGGGGTGAGCCGCCCGGCGAGAGCGCTTGACGGGCGCTCCCGCCGTGCCGTCAGGCGGCCGCCTCCGCCCGCCCGGTCTCCCACGGCCACCCGGCGTCCCGGCCGTCCTCGATCAGGGACACCAGGCGGAAGGCCGCGTCGGTGAGCCCGCCGAAGGTGTGGCGGTGCGCGGACCCGGAGGGCGCGTGGCCCACCCGGTGGCCGGCGAGGTTCCACGTGTACACCGGGACCGTGTCCGGCACCAGCGCCGTGGGATCCCCGCCGTAGGCGTACGTGGCCTGCTCGTCGGTGACGATCAGGACCCGGTCGTGCCCCGCGTAGTGCGCGCGCACCGCCTCGGCCGTGAGCGTGCCGCCGAGGTCCTCGAACCGCTCCAGCACCTTCAGCACCGACTCACCGCGGCGGAAACCGACCGCCTTGCTGGTGGAGCCGAACTGCACCAGGTCCGCGTCCTCGGCGCGCAGCGCCAGCGCCGTCCCGAACACGGCCGCCGCGTCGGCCCGGTTGAGCTGCGAGCGGTCCGACAGCGGCGACCACATCGACCCGGACCGGTCCACCAGGACCAGCGTCCGCCCGGGCAGGGACGGTACGTGGGCCAGGGAGTGGCCCAGTGCCCGCTCCAGCGGGTACGCCCAGCGCAGCGAGGGCGCGTGCCGGTGGGCGGCCAGGTAGCGGAAGGGGAACTGCCGGGCCCGCGCGACGGCCTCCGGGTCGCAGATCCTCGCCGCGACCCGCTCGGCGACCGCGTCCGAGACCCCGGCCTCGTCGAAGTTGCGCAGGTTGCGCAGCAGCGCCATCACGCCCATGGACGGGATGACCGCCTCCCAGGCGGCCGCGTCCATCGGCCCCTGCAGCCAGCCCGCCAGCGCCTCCCAGGTCATCCCCGCCGCGGCGAGCCGCTCGGCGCCGTCCGCCGAGACGACGACGGCCCGGCGCTCCGCCACGGGCAGCTCCATCAGGGCCCGGTGCGCGCGCAGCGTGCGGTTGCCCGGCGGCGCCTCGGCGGTCTCCGGGTTGTGCCGGCGGTCGAGGGCGTACCGGAACAGCTCGCCCTGCCAGGGCTTGGCCGGGTCGGGGGAGGCGTGCACCAGGTTGAGGACGTCGCCGAAGCGGTATCCCCGGGAAGCGGTGTCGTACTTCAGCAGGGAGCTGCCGGAGTAGAGGCGGCGCACGGCGTCGGCGATCCCGCGCTTGACGGGCTTGGGCACGCTGCGCCCGTACGTGGCCGTCCAGTAGGCGAGCAGCTCACCGGGCTCGTCCGCGCGCAGCAGGACGGAGTCCACGACCTGCCGGTTGGAGGGCCCGCCGGTCGCTCCGGCGTCGAGCCGCGCCTTGACGTACTCGGCGGCTCCGACGAGCGAGGCCGTCCGCATGCTGCCGTCGCGGCGCAGCCAGCCGAGCAGGCCGGCGGTCCACTCGGGATCCTCCACGGCGAGGGTGCGCACGAGCGCGCCGTAGCGGTCGTCGCGGGCCTCGCCGGACTCGTAGGCGGTCCGCTGCGTCACGAAATTGGCGACGGCGAGCAGGAACAGCTCGGAGCGCGGATCGCGGACGAAGCCGGGGCTGCCGTGCGCGTTGGCGGCGCGGCGGCCGGTGGAGCGAACCCCCGAAGTGGGTGCGGTGGGCGTAGTGGGTGAGGTGGGCGCCGCCTTGGAGCGGAGCAGGTTGAAGCGGGCCATGTGAATCCCCCCGAATTCAGTGGAAACCGGGGGAGGCGTGACGTGCGGAATGCCCGAGATCGAAGTCGGCGACGGACTGTGTCGACTGCTCTGCCAGCTGAGCTACCGGCCGGAGCCGGGCGGGACTCGAACCCGCGACCCGTTGATCCGGAAGGAGCCGTTGCCTGCGCACCGGGCACTCCGCACGTGCGCCTCCCGAGATCAAGGTGGCTGCGGCCTGGGTGTCTTTGCGAAAGAAGGAGCCGCTGCCCGCGCACCGGGAGGTGCGTACGAGTAGGTGTCCAGAGATCGAGGTCGGTGAAACCACGTGGTGCTCTACCAACTGAGCTACACCGGCCGAAGCCGGTGACGGGACTCGAACCCGCGGCCGCCCCATTAACAGTGGAAGTAGGTCTCACCTGCGCACCTGGACGAGGATCACGCTAGACGCGCACCCGCATCGGCCGCGAGCGATTAAAGGCGGCTAAAGCTCCGCCCGCAGCCGCTCGCGCGCCTCCATGAGCGCGAAGCCGAGCAGGTTCAGGCCGCGCCAGCGGGCCGGGTCCAGCGCGCGCTCGTCGTCGGCGGCCAGCCCTATGCCCCAGATCCGGTCCATGGGGCTCGCCTCCACCAGGACCCGGTTCCCGGTCGAGAGCAGGTACGAGGTCAGCGCCGGATCGGAGCCGAACTTGTGCACGCTGCCCTCCACCACCAGCGCGAACCGCTCCCGCTCCCAGACCGCGTTGTCGAAGCCGCGCACGAGCCGGCCGGCCTTCTTGGCCTCGGCCGGAATCCTTGCCTCCAGGGCCGCGCGCTCCGCCTCGGCGTCCTCGAACAGGCGCGCCTTTCCGGCCATCATCCAGTGCTCCGCGGTGGCGTACCGCACGTCACCCACGGTGAACTCGGACGGCCACCACTGGCTGAGGCAGCTCGGTCCGAGCGTTCCGTCGGGCCGCGGACGGTGTCCCCAGAACGGCAGGTACTTCAGCCGCTCACCCCGGCTGACCTGCCCGATCAGTTCCTCGATCTTCTCCATGCATGCGAGTCTCGCAGGAGCACCGGACACTTCGTACGGGATTTCGGGCGCGCCTCGACACATGGTCGACCGATTCCGTCGCGTAATCAAAAGGCAACAACGGAATCACTTGGCCGAGGGGTTTACCTCTGCCAGGATCGGCACTCAATTCGAGCTGTAGCTCGAACTGTAGCTACGGAGAGCGTGAGAGCGTGATGGGCAACCGCTTCCAGGTCAAGGTCCAGGTCAAGGACCGATTCGGCGCAGGCGCGCAGTACATCGACGGGCAGCTGCGGCCCGGCACCTCGGGCCGGTCACACACCGTGGTCGACCCTGCCACCGGCGAGGAGGTGCTCACCTACGAGCTGGCCTCCACCGCGGACGTGGACGCCGCCGTCGCCGCCGCCAAGCGGGCCTTCCCGGGCTGGTCGGGAGCCACCCCCGGGGAGCGCTCCGACGCGCTGCACCGGCTGGCCGGGGTGCTGGCCGAGCGGGCCGAGGAGTTCGCGTACGCGGAGTCCCTGCAGTGCGGCAAGCCGGTCAAGCTGTCGACGGAGTTCGACGTCCCGGGGACCATCGACAACACCGCCTTCTTCGCGGGCGCCGCGCGCCACCTCCAGGGGCAGGCCGCCGGCGAGTACTCCGGGGACCACACCTCGTACGTGCGCCGTGAGGCGATCGGGGTCGTGGGCTCCATCGCGCCGTGGAACTATCCGCTGCAGATGGCCGCCTGGAAGATCCTCCCGGCGATCGCCGCGGGCAACACCATCGTCCTCAAGCCCGCCGAGCTCACCCCGCTGACCTCCCTGATGTTCGCCCAGGCGGCCAAGGACGCAGGCCTGCCCGACGGCGTGGTCAACATCGTCACCGGCGCCGGCCGGGACGCGGGCGAGCACCTGGTCGGCCACCCGGACGTGGTCATGACCTCCTTCACCGGGTCCACCGCCATCGGCAAGCGGGTCGCCGAGATCGCCACCGCCACCGTCAAGCGGCTCCACCTGGAGCTCGGCGGCAAGGCCCCCTTCCTCGTCTTCGACGACGCCGACCTGGAGGCCGCCGCCAACGGGGCCGTCGCCGCCTCCCTGATCAACACCGGCCAGGACTGCACGGCCGCCACCCGCGCCTACGTCCAGCGGCCCCTCCACGACGCCTTCGTCGCCCGGGTCGCCGAGCTGATGGCAGGCGTCCGCGTCGGAGATCCCTTCGACCCCGCCACCGACCTCGGCCCGCTGGTCTCGCACGCCCAGCGCGACCGGGTCGCCGGGTTCGTCGAGCGCGCCCGCGCCTACGCCACGGTCGTCATCGGCGGCGAGATCCCCGGCGGAGAGCTGGCGGACGGCGCGTACTACCGGCCGACGCTGATCTCCGGGGCGGCCCAGGACAGCGAGGTGGTCCAGTCCGAGATCTTCGGGCCGGTCCTCGTGGTCCTGCCCTTCGACACCGACGACGAGGGCATCGCGCTGGCCAACGACACCCCGTACGGTCTCGCCGCCTCCGCCTGGAGCCGTGACGTGTACCGGGCGAACCGTGCCACCCGGGAGATCCAGGCGGGCTGCGTCTGGGTCAACGACCACATCCCGATCATCAGCGAGATGCCCCACGGCGGCTACAAGGCCAGTGGCTTCGGAAAGGACATGAGCAGCTACTCCTTCGAGGAGTACACGCAGGTCAAGCACGTGATGTACGACAACACCGCGGTCGCCGCGAAGGACTGGCACCGCACGATCTTCGGGGACAGATAACCACGTAGAGCCGCCCGACCAGCGGTTCGCACCCATCCCGAAAGGGCACCTCCCATGGAGCAGTTCGAGCCCGACCGCCTCTCGGCGGCGCAACTCGCCGCCATGCGGCGCAGCCTCACCAGCGGGCGCGGCGCCCTCACCCGCCGCTCCGTGCTGCGCGCCTCCGGAGTCGGAGCGCTCACCCTCGGCGGCCTGTCCGCGCTGGCCGGCTGCGGCATCCCGCCGGCCAAGCGCGCGGAGGGCACCGCCGCGGCCTCCGACGACCACTCGGAGCAGGAGAAGGAGATCAACTTCTCCAACTGGACCGAGTACATGGACACCAGCGAGGACGAGAAGTCCCGTCCCACGCTGGAGGAGTTCACCAAGCGGACCGGGATCAAGGTCAAGTACACCGAGGACATCAACGACAACGTCGAGTTCTTCGGCAAGATCAAGCCCCAGCTCGCGGCCGGCCAGGACACCGGCCGCGACCTGATCGTCGTCACCGACTGGCTGGCCTCGCGCATCATCCGCCTCGGCTGGGCCCAGAAGCTGGACCCCTCGCACCTGCCGCACGCCTACGCCAACCTGATCCCGCAGTTCCGCAGCCCCGACTGGGACCCGGGCCGCGCGTACAGCTACCCCTGGACCGGCATCGACACCGTCATCGCCTACAACACCAAGGCGACCGGCGGGAAGAAGGTCGACTCCGTCACCCAGCTCCTCGACGACCCCTCCCTCAAGGGCCGCGTCGGCTTCCTCACCGAGATGCGCGACAGCGTCGGCATGACCCTGCTCGACCAGGGCAAGGACCCGGCGAAGTTCACCGACGCCGACTTCGACGCGGCGATCGGCCGGCTCCAGAAGGGCGTGGACAAGAAGCAGATCCGCCGCTTCACCGGCAACGACTACACCGCGGACCTCGACAAGGGCGACCTCGCAGCCTGCCTGGCCTGGGCCGGCGACGTCATCCAGCTCCAGGCCGGCAACCCGGACATCCAGTACGCGATCCCGGCGCCCGGCTACATCACCTCCAGCGACAACCTGCTGGTCCCCGTGAAGGCCCGGCACAAGGCCAACGCGGAGCGGCTCATCGACTACTACTACGAGCCCGCGGTGGCCGCCCAGCTGGCCGCCTACATCAGCTACGTCTGCCCCGTCGAGGGCGTCAAGGACGAGCTGGCCAAGATCGACCCGGAGCTCGCGGACAACGTCCTGATCGTTCCCGACAAGGCGATGGCCGCCAAGTCGCACGCCTTCCGCTCCCTCACCAGCGAGGAAGAGACGGCGTACGAGGAGAAGTTCGCCAAGCTCATCGGAGCCTGACGGGTCCCGCCGCCGTCCCCGCGGCACCGGGCACCCGTACCGGCACCTGCCCCTTCCACGACACACCACCGAAGGCCCAGGCCCATGACTGACAAGACCGAAGGCGGCGACGTCCGCCTCGCCGGGATCAGCAAGCACTACGGATCCTTCACCGCCGTGCACCCGCTGGATCTCACCATCCCCCAGGGCTCCTTCTTCGCCCTGCTCGGCGCCTCGGGCTGCGGGAAGACCACCACCCTGCGCATGATCGCCGGCCTGGAGGAGCCCTCCACCGGCACCGTCAGCCTCGGCGACCGCGAGGTCACGCACCTGCCGCCGTACAAGCGCCCGGTCAACACCGTCTTCCAGAGCTACGCCCTCTTCCCGCACCTCGACGTCTCGGAGAACATCGCCTTCGGGCTGCGCCGCCGCGGCATCAAGTCGGTCAAGAAGCAGGTCGACGACATGCTGGAGCTGGTCCAGCTCGGCCAGTTCGCCGGGCGCAAGCCGCACCAGCTCTCCGGCGGCCAGCAGCAGCGCGTCGCCGTCGCCCGCGCGCTCATCAACCACCCGCAGGTCCTGCTGCTCGACGAGCCGCTCGGCGCCCTCGACCTCAAGCTGCGCCGCCAGATGCAGCTGGAGCTCAAGCGCATCCAGACCGAGGTCGGCATCACCTTCGTGCACGTCACGCACGACCAGGAGGAGGCCATGACCATGGCCGACACGGTCGCCGTGATGAACGGCGGCCGCGTCGAGCAGCTCGGCGCCCCCGCCGAGCTCTACGAGAACCCGAGGACGACCTTCGTGGCGAACTTCCTCGGCACCTCCAACCTCATCGAGGCCGAGGTCCTGGAAGCCGGCGCGTCCGACGTCGTCGTCTCCTCGGCCGGTACGAAGCTGCGCGTCCCGGTGGCGCGATGTTCGACCACACCCCGCGCCGGCGGCAAGCTGCTGGTCGGGGTGCGCCCGGAGAAGATCTCCCTGGTGCACGCGGACGCCGAGGACACCGTCGGCGCCGGCCGCAACAAGGTCGCCGGCAAGATCGCGGCCTCCTCCTTCATCGGCGTCTCCACCCAGTTCGTCATCGACAGCCCGGTCTGCCCGGAGCTGGAGGTGTACGTGCAGAACATCGAGCGCGACGCCCGCCTCGTCCCCGGCGCCGACGTGATACTCCACTGGAACCCGGACCACACCTTCGCGCTGGACGGCGACCAGGACATCGACGCGGGCATCGAGACCGTCGAGGAGAGCGCGTGAGTGCCCCCGCGGCCCTGCCCGAGGCCGTCGCCGCCGCCGAGCCCCCGGTGCACAAGCCGTCCCTGAAGAAGCGACTGGTCCCGTACTGGCTGCTGCTCCCGGGCATCCTGTGGCTGCTCGTCTTCTTCGTGCTGCCGATGGTCTACCAGGCCTCGACCTCGGTGCAGACCGGCTCCCTCGAAGAGGGCTTCAAGGTCACCTGGCACTTCCAGACGTACTGGGACGCCTTCACCGAGTACTACCCGCAGTTCCTGCGCTCCCTGCTCTACGCCGGCACCGCGACCGCGCTGTGCCTGCTGCTCGGCTACCCGCTGGCCTACCTGATCGCCTTCAAGGCGGGCCGCTGGCGCAACCTGCTCCTGATCCTGGTCATCGCGCCGTTCTTCACCAGCTTCCTGATCCGCACGCTCGCCTGGAAGACGATCCTGGCCGACGGCGGCCCGGTGGTCGGCGTCCTCAACACGCTCGGCTTCCTGGACGTCACCAGCTGGCTCGGCATGACCGAGGGCGACCGCGTGCTCGCCACGCCGCTCGCGGTCGTCTGCGGTCTGACGTACAACTTCCTCCCCTTCATGATCCTTCCGCTCTACACCTCGCTGGAGCGCATCGACACCCGCCTCCACGAGGCGGCCGGGGACCTGTACGCCCGTCCCGCCACGGTCTTCCGCAAGGTGACCTTCCCGCTGTCCATGCCGGGCGTGGTCTCCGGAACCCTGCTCACCTTCATCCCGGCGAGCGGCGACTACGTCAACGCCGAACTGCTCGGCTCCACGGACACCCGCATGATCGGAAACGTCATCCAGTCGCAGTACCTGCGCATCCTCGACTATCCGACGGCGGCCGCGCTGTCCTTCATCCTCATGGCCATCGTCCTCGTCATGGTCACCATCTACATCCGCCGAGCGGGGACGGAGGACCTGGTCTGATGAAGAGCGCCACCACCTGGCTGCGCCGCAATCTCGTCGTGATCGCGGGGCTCGGCACGCTCGCGTACCTGATCCTGCCGAACGTCGTCGTCACGGTCTTCTCCTTCAACAACCCCACCGGGCGCTTCAACTACGCCTGGCAGGAGTTCTCCCTCGACGCGTGGAAGGACCCCTGCGGGGTCGCCGACATGTGCCAGTCCCTGTCCCTCTCGCTCCAGATCGCCCTGTGGGCCACCATCGGAGCGACGGTGCTGGGCACCGCGATCGCCTTCGCGATGGTCCGCTACCGGTTCCGGGGGCGCGGCGCGGTCAACTCGCTGATCTTCCTGCCGATGGCCATGCCCGAGATCGTGATGGCGGCCTCGCTGCTCGCCCTCTTCCTCAACATGGGCATCCAGCTCGGCTTCTGGACGATCCTGATCGCCCACGTCATGTTCTGCCTCAGCTTCGTCGTCGCCGCCGTCAAGGCCCGGGTGCTCTCCATGGACCCCCGGCTGGAGGAAGCGGCCCGCGACCTCTACGCGGGACCCGTGCAGACCTTCCTGCGCGTCACCCTGCCGATCGCGGCCCCCGGCATCGCGGCGGGCGCGCTGCTCTCCTTCGCGCTCTCCTTCGACGACTTCATCATCACCAACTTCAACTCGGGCAACACCGTCACCTTCCCCATGTTCGTGTGGGGATCGGCCCAGCGCGGTACGCCTGTACAGATCAACGTCATCGGAACGGCGATGTTCGTCATCGCGGTCCTGGTGGTGCTGGGCGGCCAGATGGTCGCCAACCGCCGCAAGAAAGCACAGCCCAAGTAGCACCCGTAGGGAGTTGGAAGACATGGCCCCAGACGCCATGCGCACCGCTGCACGATCTCTTTCCGAAGCGAAGCCGGTCTCGTACTGGCTGGACGACCCCGGCAAGCCCGCCGCCGAGCCCGCCCTCACCGGGGACGAGCACTGCGACCTGCTCGTCATCGGCGGCGGTTACAGCGGCCTGTGGACCGCGCTGATCGCCAAGGAGCGCGACCCCGCCCGGGACGTCGTCCTCATCGAGGGCCACGAGGCGGGCTGGGCCGCCTCGGGCCGCAACGGCGGCTTCTGCGCCGCCTCCCTCACCCACGGCCTGGCCAACGGGATGGCCCGCTGGCCCGACGAACTGGCCACGCTGGAGGACCTCGGCGCACGCAACCTCGACGCCATCGAGGAGGCCGTCGCCCGCTACGGCATCGACTGCGACTTCGAGCGCAGCGGCGAGATCGACGTGGCCACCGAGCCGCACCAGGTCGCGGAGCTCCGCGAGTTCCACGCCGAGGCCGTGCGGCTCGGCCTCGCCGGCCGCTCCGAATGGCTGGACGCGGACGCCCTGCGGGCCGAGGTCGACTCCCCGACCTTCCTCGGCGGGATCTGGGACCGAGACGGCGTCGCCATGCTCAACCCGGCGAAGCTCGCCTGGGGGCTGAAGCGGGCCTGCCTGGATCTGGGCGTACGGATCTACGAGAACACCCGCGGGCTGGACCTGGCCGGCTCGGGAGCCGGGATGGCCGTGCGGACCCCGTACGGCCGGGTCTTCGCCCGCCGGGTCGCGCTGGGCACCAACATCTTCCCGTCGCTGGTCAAGCGGGTGCGCCCGCTGACCGTCCCGGTCTACGACTACGCGCTCATGACGGAGCCGCTCACCGAGGAGCAGCTCGCCTCGGTCGGCTGGAAGAACCGGCAGGGCCTCGGCGACAGCGCCAACCAGTTCCACTACTTCCGGATCACCCCCGACCGGCGGATCCTGTGGGGCGGCTACGACGCGATCTACCCCTACGGCGGCAAGCTCGACGCCGAGCACGACCACCGGCCCGAGACGTACCTCAAGCTGGCCGAGCACTTCTTCACCTGCTTCCCACAGCTGGAAGGGGTGAAATTCAGCCACGCCTGGGGCGGGGCGATCGACACCTGCTCGCGCTTCTCCGCCTTCTTCGGCACCGCACACGCCGGCAAGGTGGCCTACGCGGCCGGCTACACGGGGCTGGGCGTCGGGGCCACCCGCTTCGGCGCCGACGTGATGCTGGACCTCCTGGCGGGGGAGAAGACGGAGCGCACCGAGCTGGAGATGGTCCGCACCAAGCCGATGCCCTTCCCGCCGGAGCCCTTCGCCTGGACCGGCATCACGCTCACGAAGTGGTCGCTGGCCCGCGCGGACCGGACGGGCGGACACCGCAACCTGTGGCTGAAGACGCTGGACCGCTTCGGTCTCGGCTTCGACAGCTGATCAGGCAACCGATCAGGCAACCGATCGGGTAGCTGATCGGGTAAACGACCTGCGCGCGCCCCGGGCGCACCACGCCCCCGGGGGTGTGACCCGCTTCACTACCACGGGGTAACGAAACCCGCGTCATACCTGCGCCCGGCCCCGCTCTCTCCTGTGAGAACGCTTCACCTCACCCACCAGAGAGCGGAGGCCGGGCGATGACGATCCCGGGGAACAAGACGGCAGTGGAGTGGCTGGTTTCGGTGGCGCCCGACCCGGACGCCACCCGGTGGGAGTGGGAGCGCAACCCGCTCGGGGTCGCCCTGCTGCCCGCCGGCCGCCGGTGGGACGTGCTGATCCTGCCGGGGGAGCTGGGGCGCATCACCCTCGAAGTACTGGACGCGCTGCTCGACCGGCCCGGCCCGGTGCTCGCCGATTTCGGCGACACCCGGCTGGGCTTCTTCGTGCCCCCGGGCACGGCGTCGCGCTGGATCGGGACGGGCGTACGGGGAGCCGGGCGCGGGACCTGGATCGTGGTCCCGTACCCCGGCCGGGCCACGGGCGGGGTGCGCTGGCTCGTCGTTCCGGACGGGCGGGGCACGCTCACCGATCCGGCGGTGCTGGAGCTCGCGATGCACGAGGCGGCGGCGCGCGTCGTGGGACGGACGGGCGGGAAGTCTTGACAAGAACATTGGTCTGGACCATCTTGGGCGCCGCTGCGCCTTCCCCCACGGCTCGCCCGCGCGCGGCCCGGCTCCATCCCCCCATGCACCGGAGGCAGTTGTGCGCCCCACTCGTCCTGCTGGCCCCACCCTCCCCGCCAGACCCACCGTCATGCGCTCCGCGCTGTCCCTCCTTACCGCCGCCGCCCTCGCGGCGGCCGGCCTCCTGGCCGTCGGCGGGCCGGCCACCGCGGCCGACGCCGACCTCGTCCGCAACGGCGGCTTCGAAGCCGGCCTCGACGGCTGGAGCTGCTCGGCCGGCAGCGGAGCCGCCGTCAGCTCCCCGGCGCACGGCGGCACTTCCGCCCTCAGGGGCACCCCGGCCGGGCAGGACAACGCCCGCTGCTCCCAGACCGTCACCGTCAAGCCCGACTCCGCGTACACGCTGAGCGCCTGGGTGCAGGGCGCGTACGTCTACCTCGGCGCGACCGGCACCGGGACCACGGACCCGCAGACCTGGACCCAGACCCCGGGTGCCTGGAAGCAGCTGAGCACGAGCTTCCGTACCGGCGCGAGCACCACCTCGGTGACCGTGTACACGCAGGGCTGGTACGGCCAGCCGCCCCACTTCACCGACGACGTGACCCTCGTCGGCCCGGACCCCGGCGGCTCCGGACCCGGACCCCAGGTCCCGGCCGCTCCCACGGGGCTCACCGCGTCGGCCTCCTCCGCCACCACGGTCGGCCTCTCCTGGGCGGCCGCGACCGGGGCCACCTCGTACAAGGTCTACCGGGACGGAGCGAACCCGACGACCGTCAGCGCCACTTCGGCGACGGTCACCGGCCTCACCGCCGCGACGACCTACTCCTTCCAGGTCAGCGCGGTGAACGCGGCCGGCGAATCCCCGAAGAGCGCCGCCGCCGCGGTGACCACGCCGAGCGGCCCCGGCAACCCGGGCAACCCCGGCCTGCCCGCACACGCCCTGGTCGGCTACCTGCACGCCAGCTTCGCCAACGGCTCCGGCTACGTCCGGATGGCCGACGTACCGGCCTCGTGGGACGTCATCAACCTGGCCTTCGGCGAACCCACTTCGGTGACCTCCGGCGACATCCGCTTCCAGCTCTGCCCGGTCAGCGAGTGCCCGAACGTCGAATCGGCCGCGGAGTTCAAGGCGGCCATCAAGGCCAAGCAGGCCGCGGGCAAGAAGGTCCTGATCTCGATCGGCGGCCAGAACGGCCAGGTCCAGCTCGGCACCACGGCGGCCCGCGACACCTTCGTCTCCTCCGTCAGCAAGATCATCGACGAGTACGGGCTCAACGGCCTCGACATCGACTTCGAGGGCCACTCCCTCTCCCTGGCCACGGGCGACACCGACTTCCGCGCCCCCACCACCCCGGTGATCGTCAATCTGATCTCCGCCGTGAAGACCCTGAAGGCCAAGTACGGCCCGGACTTCGTCCTGACCATGGCCCCCGAGACCTTCTTCGTCCAGCTCGGCTACCAGTACTACGGATCCGGCCCCTGGGGCGGCCAGGACCCGCGCGCCGGCGCCTACCTGCCGGTCATCCACGCCCTGCGCGACGACCTCACCCTGCTCCACGTCCAGGACTACAACTCGGGCTCGATCATGGGCCTCGACAACCAGTACCACTCCATGGGCGGAGCCGACTTCCACATCGCCATGACGGACATGCTGCTCACCGGCTTCCCCGTCGCCGGCAACACCGCCCGCGTCTTCCCGCCGCTGCGTGCCGACCAGGTCGCCATCGGCCTGCCGGCCACGACCAACGCGGGCAACGGCCACACCTCCCCGGCGGAGGTCACCAAGGCACTGGACTGCCTGACGAAGAAGGTGAACTGCGGCTCCTACCAGACCCACGGCACCTGGCCCGCCCTGCGCGGGCTGATGACCTGGTCGATCAACTGGGACCGCTTCGGCGCCTGGGAGTTCTCGAAGAACTTCGACGCCTACTTCGGCGGCTGACCGGCCGACTCGGAGGCGGCGGGGCCGGGGCGCGCACGCCCCGGCCCCGCCGTGCGTCCCCGGACCGCCGCGCGCACCCCGAGCAGCAGCGGCGTGCACATCAGGAAGCTGGCCAGCACGTCCAGGGGCCAGTGGTAGCCGCGCAGGATCAGGCCCGCCGCCGTCAGGGCGGTGAGGGCGGCCGCGAGGGGGAGGGGCCAGCGGCCCCGGGTGTACGGGCGCACGAGCACGGCCGCGCCCGCGTACGCCACGTAGGAGGTGGCAGTGTGGCCCGAGGGGTAGTAGCCGGAGGCCCAGGGCTCCAGGGGGCCCGGCCGGCCGGTCCACTCCTTCAGCGGGATGATCAGGGCCGGCACCAGGGCCATGGCCAGGGCCGCGGCCGCCGCGCCCCGGCGGTTGCCGCGCCGGGCGGCGTAGAGGACCGCGAGGAGCAGGACGGGGACCGCGACCGGGACGTTGCCGAGGTCGGAGAGGCGCTGGGTGACCGCGTCGGGGACCGTGCGCACCAGGGCCCGGCTGAGGGCGGCGTCCGGGACCAGCAGGGGCCCGGAGACGAGGACCTGCCAGGTGGTCAGGGCGAAGAGCGCGGCGCAGAGCACGCAGAGCGCCCGGATCCCCGGGCGGCGGAGAGTGGCCGGCCGCCCCGGAACAGGGGGGGTGGTTCCGGGGCGGCCGCCCGGATCGGGTTGCCGGGCGCCCCGGGGGGTTTGGGGCGTGCGGCCGTCCGATCGGTGAAGAGTGTGCGCGAACGCATGCCCAGTGCGGCGCTGGGGAAGCCCGGTACTGGTGTCGCTTCCGGTTTCCCGGGAGCGGGGTGTCTCACTCATCTGCAGAAACCGTACGGCAGCGGAAGGGGGACCGACAGCAGGAAAACGCTCCCGCCATCGGCCCCCCACACCTTCTTCACAGCGCCCGCCCGTTACCCGCGGTAGTGATCGCGGGGTGATCGAGGATCGGGTCCCGGCGTTCTACCGCCCGCGTCAGACGTTCGACCATCGTGCCACTCGGCGTGCCGCTCAACGCCTCGCTCAGCGCGCCGTCCTGAGGGCCGGTCAGGGGACCGACCAGAGGGTCGGTCGAAGGACCGGTCAGAGGGTCGGTCAGAGGGTCGCGAACGCGGCCTCGATGACGTCCAGGCCCTCGTTCAGCAGGTCCTCGCCGATGACCAGCGGCGGCAGGAAGCGGAGCACGTTGCCGTAGGTGCCGCAGGTGAGGACGAGGACGCCCTCGGCGTGGCAGGCCTTGGCGAGCGCGGCGGCCGCCTCCGGGTTCGGGGTCTTGGACGCGGGGTCCTTGACCAGCTCGATCGCGATCATGGCGCCGCGGCCGCGGATGTCGCCGACGATGTCGAACTTCTCCTGGATGGCCGTCAGGCGGGCCTTCATGATGGACTCGATCTTCTTCGCCGCGGCGTTGAGGTCGAGCTCCTTCATGGTCTCGATGGAACCGAGAGCGCCGGCGCAGGCCACCGGGTTGCCGCCGTAGGTGCCGCCCAGGCCGCCGCCGTGTACGGAGTCCATCATCTCGGCGCGGCCGGTCACGGCGGCGAGCGGCAGGCCGCCTGCGATGCCCTTGGCGGTCGTGATCAGGTCGGGGACGATGCCCTCGTCCTCGCACGCGAACCACTGGCCGGTGCGGCAGAAGCCGGACTGGATCTCGTCGGCGACGAAGACGATGCCGTTGTCGTTGGCGAACTTCACGATCGCCGGGAGGAAGCCCTTGGCCGGCTCGATGAAGCCGCCCTCGCCGAGGACCGGCTCGATGATGATCGCGGCGACGTTCTCGGCGCCGATCTGCTTGACGATGTTGTCGATCGCCTGGGCGGCGGCCTCGGGGCCGCAGTTCTCGGCGCCGGTGGGCCAGCGGTAGCCGTAGGCGACCGGGACGCGGTAGACCTCGGGGGCGAACGGGCCGAAGCCCTGCTTGTACGGCATGTTCTTCGAGGTCAGGGCCATCGTGAGGTTCGTACGGCCGTGGTAACCGTGGTCGAAGACGACGACGGCCTGGCGCTTGGTGTACGAACGGGCGATCTTGACGGCGTTCTCGACGGCCTCGGCGCCGGAGTTGAACAGCGCCGACTTCTTCTCGTGGTCACCCGGGGTGAGCTCGGCGAGGGCCTCGCAGACCTCCACGTAGCCCTCGTAGGGGGTGACCATGAAACAGGTGTGGGTGAAGTCGGCGAGCTGCGCGGCGGCGCGGCGCACGACGGCCTCGGCGGAGGCGCCGACCGAGGTCACGGCGATGCCGGAGCCGAAGTCGATCATGCGGTTGCCGTCGACGTCCTCGATGATGCCGCCGCCCGCGCGGGCCGTGAACACGGGAAGCACGGAGCCCACGCCGCCGGCCACCGTCGACAGACGGCGGGCCTGCAGCTCCTGCGACTTGGGGCCGGGGATCGCGGTGACGATGCGGCGCTCCTGCGGAACAGCGGTCATAGGGGGCTCCTGGGGGGTGTTTTCGGACGCACTTGTGTCTTTGTCCGCAGGCTAGGCCCGGGAGGCGGGGTCCTGCATGCGCCGATCGGGAGTGGTCCCCGCGTGTCCTTGTCCGTGACGGCCATAGGGAGGAATCCGCGGATGTCCTGTGGATCATGACCGGGTACGGGCCGCGGGGCGGTGGCGGCCACTAGATTGAGCGCGCAGTGCAGTGCAGGGACGCACGGATGCAGGGCAGCGCGGTCACGGGCAGGGGGCAGGGGTTTCATGGACACCGACGGCACGCACGGCGGCGAGCGGCGGACGCCGATCGGCACCGGGCACGTCCCGCGCCCGGCCGGGCCCCCGGGCATCCAGGGCCTCCCGCCGAAGCCCGCGCAGGCACCGGCCGCCGGACCGTTCCCCGGCCCGGCCACGGGCCCCACCCTCACCGACTGGCTCCGCGTCCCGCGCCCGCCCGTCGGCCCCGGCGTCTGGTCGTACGGGCACGTGCCGCGGGCGGCGCAGGAGCCGGAGGTCACCCCGACCCGCCAGCTGGTCAGCGGGGCGCTCATCTCCCTGCTGGCCGGGCTGCTGCTGTGGTCCCTCCTCTGGAACGGCTACCTCGGCGGCTTCTGGCTCTGGCCGCTCTACATGTTCACCCCCGACTCCTGGGCCGGGACGCTCCCCTCCGTCGTCGCCTCCTACGTCTGGTACGCCATCGTCGCGGTGACCCTCACCATCGGCTTCGGACGCCTCGGCCGGTGGCCCGAGCTGGGCCGCCGGATCCTCGGGGGCCGGGCGGTACGGGCCGTGGCCCCGGCGCCGCGGCCGGTGGAGCCCGGCGGCCCCGACGATCCCGCGGTCTGGGCCGAGGTGCGGGACGCCGGGATGGTGGAGGTGGCCGAGCGGCTCGGGGCCGAGGCGGTGGCCGGGCGGATGAACGACGTGGACTTCGTGCGGATCCGGCGCGCCTGGGAGACCGTACGGGCCGACCCCTCGCGGGCCCGCGCCTTCGCCGACGCCGTGCGGGACAAGGGCGCCGGCGCCTGCGTCCACCCGTCGGGGGCGCGGGAGCTGCCCGCCCGCGCCGCCCGGCACGATCTGCTCGCCCGGCAGGTGCTGCTCGGCACCGTCCAGGACGGCGAGCGCAACCCGTACGCCCGCCGCGGCAGCGGCGTCGCCCTCGACCCCGCGGTCCTCGGCACCTCGCTCCTCGCCATCGGCCCCTCCGGCGCGGGCAAGACCTCCCGCCTGGTCCGCCCCGTCGTGGAATCGCTGGCGCTCCAGGCCCTGGCCGGCCAGGCCGCCGTCGTCGTGGTCGCCTCCGTCGGCGCCGCCCTCGGACCCGACGAGGGCTACGACGTGGTCGTCCGCGTCGGCGATCCCGACTCCGTCTACGACCTGGACCTCTATGGCGGCACCACCGACCCCGACGAGGCCGCCACGCTCCTCGCGGAGGGTTTCGTCGGGGACCTGCCGGGGGTCGACGTGCGCCGCGCCGCCACCGCCCTCGCCCAGCTCCTCGGACCCTTCCGGGCCGCGTACGGCCGCTTCCCCGCCGTACCGGAGCTGCGGGAGCTCCTCGACCACGTGCCCGTCGGCCTCGCCTCCCTGCGCCAGGCCCTGGAGGCCGCCGGAGAGCACCGGATGCTCCGCGAGCTCGACGCGCGCGAACGCCAGCAGGGAGCCCCCGCCGACCCGGGCCCGGCCCTCGCCGACCGGATCGCACTGCTGGACCGGCCCGCCTTCGCCGGGTTCTTCGACACCACCGGCGCCGGACGGCCCTTCTCCCTGCGGGCCCTGGAACACCCCCTGCGCGTCCGCATCGACCTCCCCGAGCGCGGGCACGCCGACGCCTCCCGGATGCTGGCCCGGCTGCTGCTCGCCCAGTTCAACGCCTCCGCCGCGGCCCGCACCGACCGCACCCTCTTCGCGCTCCTCGCCTTCGACGACGCCTCCCACACGCTCACCCCGGAAGCGGTGCGCGGCATCCAGCGGCTCCGTTCGGCCAACGCGGGAGTCCTGCTCACCCTGCGCACCCTGGACGACGTACCGGAAGCCCTGCGCACCCCGCTGCTTGGGGCCGTGGGCTGCCGGATGGCCTTCTCCGGGGTCACCACCTGGGACGGCAAGCGGTTCGCCGAGACCTGGGGCACCGAATGGGTGGAGACCCGCGACGTCACCCACCGGACGGTCTTCGCCGACCAGCCGCTCACCCGGGCCATCCACGCCTTCCGGAAACTGGTCTCCGGCAAGGCGGTGACCACCGACGCCGTGACCGTGCGCCAGGTCGAGCGGGAACGCTGGTCGGCCTCCGACCTGGCGCACGTGGTGCCCCCCGGCCACGCCGTGCTCTCCCTGACCTCCGTCCGCGGCGAGCGGGCAGCCCCGCTGCTGGTACGGCTCGGCGGGCAGGGCTGAGCCGAGGCGACGGGCGGAGGCCGGAGGCCGGAAGGCCGGTCCGAGGGAGCGAACCCGTACGGGGTGGCAGAATCAGAGGGTGCCGTTCGTACGACACGGCGAAATACGCGGGGGTGGTCCACGGCGAGAATCCTCCGTCGGCACCTCGCCGCCGCACCCCTCCTCCCCTCTCCCTAAGGCGCCCCGGTACCCATGCCGCTCACCCTCGCCTCGCTCGTCCAGCACTCGGCGCTCAAACTCAGCGTCCGGGCCGGGGAGGGCCGCCTCGACACCCCCGTGCGCTGGGCCCACGTCAGTGAGCTCGCCGACCCCGTCCCGTACATGGAGGGCGGGGAGCTCCTCCTCATCACCGCCATGAAGCTGGACGCGGAGGACCCCGAGGAGATGCGGCGCTACGTGCGCAGGCTCGCGGCCGCCGGGGTCGTCGGCATCGGGTTCGCCATCGGGGTGAACTACGACGCCGTGCCCGAGGCGCTCGTCGCAGCCGCCACCGCCGAGGACCTGCCGCTGCTGGAGGTGCCTCGGCGCACCCCCTTCCTCGCCATCAGCAAGGCCGTCTCCGCCGCGCTGGCCGCCGATCAGTACCGGGCCGTGACCGCCGGCTTCGAGGCGCAGCGCGAGCTGACCCGGGCCGCGCTGTCCCCCGACGGGCCCGCCGAACTGCTGACGAAGCTGGCCGCCCACGTGCACGGCTGGGCCGCCCTGTACGACACCTCGGGCGCCGTCGTCGCGGCCGCGCCCGACTGGGCCGCGCGCCGGGCCGCCCGCCTCACCCCCGACGTGGAACGGCTGCGGGAGCGGCCGGCGCCGGCCAGCGCCGTGGTCGGCGGCTCCGAGGACCGGGTGGAACTCCAGTCCCTGGGCACCGGGCGCCGGGCGCGCGGAGCCCTCGCGGTCGGCACCGGAGCCCCGCTCGGCACGGCGGAGCGGTACGCCGTCCACTCCGCGGTGGCCCTGCTGACCCTCACCACCGAACGCTCCCGGTCCCTGCACGAAGCGGAGTCCCGGCTCGGCGCCGCCGTGCTGCGCATGCTGCTCGCCGGACAGGCGGACCACGCCCAGGCCGTGGCCGGGGACCTGTACGGGGCCCTGCTCGACGCGCCGTTCCGGATCCTGGTGGCGGAACCCGCGCTGGCGGGCACGGCCCAGCCGGAGGGGCTGGCGATGCTGGCCGACGCCGTGGAATCGGCGGCGGCGCGCACGGGGGAGACCCTGCTGGTGGTGCCGGAGCCGGGCCGGCTCGTGGTCCTGGCGGCCGATGGGGGCTCGGCGGTCCAGGCCTGCGTGGAACACGCGGAGGTGCTGGAAGCGCGCCGCGGCCGGGAGACGGGCGAGCCCGAGCCGGACGAGCTGGTCCTCGGCCTGTCGGCCCCCGCGGCGGCCTCCGGCGTGGCCGCGGCCTTCAAACAGGCCGACCAGGCGCTGGCCGTGGCCCGGCGGCGGGGCCGCCCGATGGTCGAACACGAGGACCTGGCGGCGGGCTCGGTCCTCCCCCTGCTCGCCGACGACGCGGTACGGGCCTTCGCGGACGGCACGCTGCGGGCGCTGCGCGAGCACGACGAGAAGGGCCGGGGCGATCTGGTGGCCTCCCTCCAGGCCTGGCTCTCCCGCCACGGGCAGTGGGACGCGGCCGCCGCCGATCTGGGCGTCCACCGCCACACGCTGCGCTACCGCATGCGCCGCGTGGAGGAGATCCTCGGCCGCTCCCTCGACGACCCGGACGTCCGCATGGAACTGTGGCTCGCCCTGAAGGCCACTGCCCCTTCTTAACGCGCCGCTCCCCTTCGTGACGCGCCCCTCGCACCGCTGCGCGGGCTTCGTGCCGCTGCGCCGGCCCCCTTCGTGACGCGCCCCTCGCACCGCTGCGCGGGCTTCGTGTCGCTGCGCCGGCCCCCTTCTTGACGCGCCCCTCGCACCGCTGCGCGGGCTTCGTGTCGCTGCGCCGGACTCCGTCCGGCGGTGGTGGGGCGGTGCCGGTGCCAGGGCCGTCCCGGCCTGGGGTCGGTGGGCGGGTGCGGGTGGGTGGGCCCTGCGGGGCTGGGGTCCCCTACCCGCCCTTCCACCGTTCCCAGGGCTCCGCCCTGACCCGCGCCCCCAACGCCGGCGGGGCTGGTGAGGGTCCCCCGGGGCTACGCCCAGGACCCGTTGCCGCGTGCGGCGCCGTTGCCGGGGGCCAGCCCCCGGACCCCCGCTCCTCAAACGCCGGAGGGGCTGGATGGTGCCCGGCCGGGCTGGATTGCCCGCAGGGCAATTCCAGCCCCGCCGGCGTTTGAGGCGCGGGGTCTGGGGCGGAGCCCCAGGAGGGGTCCGGGCACAGCCCGGGGAACGGGCGAAGGGCGGGCAGGGGAACTCCCGCCCCGCGCAGCCGCCCGCACACGACGCAGCCGGGCCCTCTCGGCCCCGTAGGGCCGGGCTGGCCAGAGCCCCGCACAGCCGGGCCCGGCCGGAGCCCCGCACAGCCGGGCCAGCCGGAGCCCCGTAGGGCCGGGTCGGCCGGAGCCCCCTGCAGCCCCCGGCGGGGCCCCGCATGGGCCGGCGCCGCCCCGACACTGACAAAGCGGCGCGCCGCGCCACGCACGTACTCCACGCCGGACAAACGCCGAAACCGCGGCGGAGTCCTACGGTGGAGGGGACAAGGACCCACCGCACACACTCCGAAGGGCCGGGATCAGCATGACTTCCACCCACGCCTTCTGGCTCGCCGGCCGCCAGGCCACGGGCGACGACAGCTTCGACGTCCACTCCCCGTGGGACGGCCGCCTCGTCGGTACCGTGAGCGTGCCGACCGACGCGCAGGTCGAAGAGGCCGTGGCCGCCGCGTACGCCGTGACCGCGGAGTTCTCCGCCACCCCGGCCCACGTGCGCGCCGAGGCCCTGGCCCACGTCGCCCGCCGGCTCGCCGAGCGCACCGAGGAGATCGCGCTGCTGATCTCCGCCGAGAACGGCAAGCCGATCAAGTGGGCCCGCGGTGAGGTCGGCCGTGCGGTGTCCGTGTTCCGCTTCGCCGCCGAAGAGGCCCGCCGCTTCAACGGCGGAGAGGCCCAGCGCCTGGACACCGACGCCGGTGGCGTCGGCCGTCTGGCCCTGACCCGCCGCTTCGTCAAGGGCCCGGTCCTGGGCATCGCGCCCTTCAACTTCCCGCTGAACCTGTGCGCCCACAAGGTGGCCCCCGCCATCGCCGTCGGCGCGCCGATCATCCTGAAGCCGGCCCCGGCCACCCCGCTCTCCGGTCTGATCCTCGGCGAGCTGCTCGCCGAGACCGACCTGCCGGCCGGTTCCTGGTCCGTGCTCCCCGTCGCCAACGACAAGATGCCGGAGCTGGTCAAGGACGAGCGCCTGCCCGTCATCTCCTTCACCGGTTCGGACAAGGTCGGCTACGCCATCCAGCAGGCCGTGCCCCACAAGCACTGCACCCTGGAGCTCGGCGGCAACGCCGCGGCCGTGGTCCTGGAGGACTGGTCCTCCGAGGCCGACCTCGACTGGGCCGCGACCCGCATCGCGACCTTCTCGAACTACCAGGCCGGCCAGTCCTGCATCGGCGTGCAGCGCGTGATCGCCGACGCGACGGTCTACGACCGCCTCGTCGAGAAGGTCGTCGCCAAGGTCCGCGAGCAGGTCACCGGCGACCCGAACGACTCCGCCACCGACGTCGGCCCCCTCGTCTCCGAGGACGCCGCCAAGCGGGTCGAGTCCTGGGTCGACGAGGCCGTCGCCGCCGGAGCCAAGCTGCTCACGGGCGGCAAGCGCGAGGGCGCCTCGTACGAGCCCACCGTCGTCTCGGAGGTGCCCGAGGGCGTCACCCTCGCCACCGAGGAGGTCTTCGGACCGGTCCTCACCCTGCGCCGGGTCGAGAACACCGACGAGGCCTTCGCCGCCGTCAACGACTCGAAGTTCGGTCTGCAGGCCGGCGTCTTCACGCGGAACATCCAGACCGCGTTCCGCGCCCACCGCGAGCTGGAGGTCGGCGGCGTGATCGTCGGCGACGTCCCGTCCTACCGCGCCGACCAGATGCCGTACGGCGGCGTCAAGCAGTCCGGTGTGGGCCGCGAGGGCGTGCGCTACGCGATGGACGACTACACCTACGAGCGGGTCCTGGTCCTCAGCGGCCTCGACATCTGACCGAACTCGTACGGCCACCAAGCCGACGGCCGGAGCCTACTGTGCGGGGGCTCCGGCCGTCTCCTTTTTCCACCCGTGTGGCAGGGTCGTGGGGCCCGGGTGCGCCGTTCCACCGCGCCGGGCGAGACGAACGAACCCCGGCCGACGAATCGAGTCGCGATGCCCTACCTGGTCCGACACCGCCCCGTCGCGGACCCCGCCCTGCGCCTGGTGTGCTTCCCGCACGCGGGAGGCGGCGCCGGGTTCTTCCGCGACTGGCCCCGGTACCTGGACCCTTCGGTCGAGGTGGTGGCCGTGCGCTACCCGGGCCGCGAAACCCGCATCGGCGAACCGCTGATCCCGGCGATGGACGCGCTGTCGCCACAGATCGCCGCGGAACTCCTGGCCGAGACTCCCGTACCCACGGTGCTCCTCGGGCACAGCATGGGCGCGGCCGTGGCGTACGAGAGCCTCCTGCGCCTCGAAGCCGCGGGAGCGGACCACGTCACGCGCCTGTGCGTCTCTGGCCGCGGACTGCACGCGCCCGCCGCCGTGCCCCCCGCGCGCACCGACGAGGAGCTGATCGCGGCCGTCACCTCGCTGGGCGGCCCCCACGTGGCGGTCTGGAGCAACCCTGACCTGCGCGAGCTGTTCCTGCCGGTCCTGCGCAACGACTTCCGCCTGATCGACACCTACCGCCGCCGCGCGGACGCACCGCTGCTGCGCGCGGACGTCATGACCCTCACGGGCGACCGCGATCCCCGCGTCACCCAGCCGGCCGCGCAGGCATGGTCGACGGTCACCACCGGCGCCTTCACCTCGCACGTCTTCGAGGGCGACCACTTCTACCTCGTGCCGCACGCGGAGCGGGCCGCACGGCTGGCCGTGGAGCGCGCCGGCGCCTGAGCGGGCCCCGGGACTCCCCGCTGCGGCGTTCCTCTTCCACCACCCCTCTTCCGCCGTTTCACCGTCCCTCTTTTACCGTCGCTTCCCCGCCGCCCGAAACGGGTACGACTCACTGGTAGCACCCACCGGTAAGCACCCCCACTCTCGGCGGCGAGGTGAGCCCCCTCATGTCCGCAACACAACCCGCACAGCCTGCGCAGTCCGCACAGCCCAAGGTGACCGAGCGCGAGGCACGGCAGGTCGCGGAAGCGGCCCGGGAACAGAACTGGCAGCGGCCGAGCTTCGCCAAGGAGCTGTTCCTCGGACGGTTCCGGCTGGACCTGATCCACCCCCACCCGCTCCCCGCCGAGGAGGACGTCCGGCGCGGGGAGGCCTTCCTGGCCCGGCTGCGGGAGTTCTGCGAGACCTCGATCGACGGAGCGCGCATCGAGCGCGAGGCGAAGATCCCCGACGAGACCGTGCGCGGGCTGAAAGAGCTCGGCGCGCTCGGCATGAAGATCGACCCGAAGTACGGGGGCCTCGGCCTCACCCAGGTGTACTACAACAAGGCGCTCGCCCTCGTCGGCTCCGTCAGCCCGGCCATCGGCGCCCTGCTCTCCGCCCATCAGTCGATCGGCGTGCCCCAGCCGCTGAAGATGTTCGGCACGCAGGAGCAGAAGGACGCCTACCTGCCGCGCTGCGCGACCACCGCCATCAGCGCCTTCCTCCTCACCGAGCCGGACGTCGGCTCCGACCCGGCGCGGCTGGCCACCACGGCGGTCCCCGACGGGGAGGACGCGTACGTCCTGGACGGCGTGAAGCTCTGGACCACCAACGGGGTCGTCGCCGACCTGCTCGTGGTGATGGCCCGGGTGCCCAGGAGCGAGGACCACCGGGGCGGGATCACCGCCTTCGTCGTCGAGGCCGACTCCCCGGGCATCACGGTCGAGCACCGCAACGCCTTCATGGGCCTGCGCGGCCTGGAGAACGGCGTCACCCGCTTCCACCGGGTGCGGGTCCCGGCCGCCCAGCGCATCGGCGCCGAGGGCGCCGGCCTCAAGATCGCGCTGACCACCCTCAACACCGGCCGGCTGTCCCTCCCCGCCATGTGCGTCGGCGCGGGCAAGTGGTGCCTGAAGATCGCCCGCGAGTGGTCCGGCGTACGCGAGCAGTGGGGACGGCCGGTCGCCCTGCACGAGGCCGTCGGCTCCAAGATCTCCTTCATCGCGGCCACCACCTTCGCCCTGGAGGCCGTGGTCGACCTGGCCTCCCAGATGGCCGACGAGGACCGCAACGACATCCGCATCGAGGCCGCCCTCGCCAAGCTCTACGGCTCCGAGATGGCCTGCCTGATGGCCGACGAGCTGGTCCAGATCCGCGGCGGGCGCGGTTTCGAGACCGCCGAGTCCCTCGCCGCCCGCGGCGAGCGGGCCGTGCCCGCCGAGCAGATGCTCCGCGACCTGCGCATCAACCGGATCTTCGAGGGATCCACCGAGATCATGCACCTGCTGATCGCCCGCGAGGCCGTGGACGCCCACCTGTCGGTGGCCGGCGACCTCATCGACCCGGACAAGGCGCTGGGCGACAAGGCGAAGGCGGGCGCCCGCGCCGCCGGGTTCTACGCCCGCTGGCTGCCGCAGCTCGCCACCGGCGCGGGCCAGGTCCCCGGCACCTACCGGGCCTTCCACCCGGCCGGCCACCCCGACCTCGCCACCCATCTGCGCTACGTCGAACGCGGGTCGCGCAAACTCGCCCGCATGACGTTCACGGCCATGGCCCGCTGGCAGGGCCGGATGGAGACCAAGCAGGGGTTCCTCGGCCGGATCGTCGACATCGGCGCCGAGCTCTTCGCGATGAGCGCGGCCTGCGTGCGCGCCGAGCACCTGCGGGCCTCCGGCGAGCACGGCCGGGAGGCCTACCAACTGGCCGACGCCTTCTGCCGGCAGTCCCGGCTCCGGGTGGAGGAGCTGTTCGGGCGGCTCTGGGACAACACCGACGACCTGGACCGCAAGGTCGTGGCCGGGGTCCTGTCCGGCACCTACACCTGGCTGGAGGAGGGAATCCTCGACCCCTCCGGCGACGGCCCGTGGATCGCCGACGCCACCCCGGGCCCCTCCACCCGGGAAAACGTCCACCGCCCGCTGCGCTGAGCTGAAATCATCGCCGGACATCAGACAGATGTACGAGGATGAGTACGGGTACGAGTACGGGTACTGGTACGCGTACGAGCACAGCGCGAGGCGGACGAGAACGATGCCGACGGCCGAGGAAGACCGCGCCAGCCGACGGCTGGCCTGGTGCGTGGCGCACGTGCTGCGCCACGCACCGGACCATGTCGTCACCGACATGATCGGCCGGCTCGACGAGCCCGCCTTCAAATACCTGTGCCGGGACGAATGGCTGGCGGCCTCCACCGTCACCCTGCTGCTCCGCCACGGAGACGAGGCCGCCCGCACCTACGTGGCCCGCAACCCCCGCGTCGTGGGCCGCCCGCTGCCCGGCCTGCCCGGGCCCGCCCGGTACGCCCGCCGCCGCACCCCGCCGGAGCTCCTGCCCGTGCTCCGCGCCGAGCTCGGCCGGGACCCCGGCGAGGAGCCGCTCACCGCGGCCGAGCTCATCGGCCTGCTCCGGCGGCACGGCCGCCGCGGGCCGCGGGTCCCGCTGGACGTCCTGGCGCTCGACCACCACCGCCCGGACCCGCAGGCGCTGCTCGCCGAACACCTCCGGCTGCCCCTGCCGGCCGGCTCCGTCGAAGCCCTGCTGCTCGTCGGCGACCTGCCCCGGGAGACCGTCCACGGGCTGCTCGCCACCGCGGCGCCGGACGAGCCCCGCTGGTACCGGCCCGCCGTCCGCGCCGTGCGGATGGGCCGGGTCACGCACGAGGAGCTCGTCGCGCACGTGGCCCCCGCGCACCGCACCCTGCTCCTCGCCGCCCTGAACCGGCCCAAAGGCCTGCGCTGGACCCTGCCCGAGCGGACCGGCATGCGCACCGCCGTCGCCCGGGCGCTGCGCCCCCTGCGCGACGACCCGCGGCTCTGGGCGGAGCTGCTGCGCCACGCCCCCGCCTTCCCCGGCACCCTGCCGGTCCTCGTGGCCCGGATCGTGCGCGGCACCCTGGCCGAGCCCGTCGCGGGGCCGCCGGTCCCCGGGCTCGCCGAAGCGGTGCGCTCCGTGGCGCCCGGCGGCGCCGAGCCCGACGGGGGAGTGGACCGCGAACTGGCCCTGGCGAGCCTCGCGGTGCCCATGGAGTCCGGCCAGGAGGACATCCGGTGGGTGCGCGGCTGCCTCGCCCGGGGGCTGCTGACCGGCGAGGACGTGATCCGGCACAAGGCGCCCGCCTGCTGGGCCCTGGACGAGGACCACTGGCTGGGTGAGGTGGACCACCCCGACCGGCACGCACCGGCCGCCCCGGTGCTCGCCGCGCGGGCCGAGGCCGACCGGCTGTTCGCGCTGGCCCTGGGCTCCGACCCGGACGCCTGGTGGGCGGTGGCCCGTACCCTCCCGGACTTCGCCGGGACGCTCCCGCACCTTCTCCTTCGTGTCACGGATGGGGGCTCAGTGTCCGGGCGCCCCTGAGTTGCGGCAACAATGGGTCCATGAGCGACCGCCCATCCCCCCTCGCCGATCCGCACCTCCTCTTCGACCCCGCGGCCGGCCGTCGGGACATCGTCATCCTCGGCTCCACCGGGTCCATCGGGACCCAGGCCATCGACCTGGCCCTGCGCAACCCGGACCGGTTCCGGGTCACGGCCCTGTCCGCCGCCGGCGGCCGGGTCGCGCTGCTGGCCGAGCAGGCCAGGCTGCTGCGGGTGAACACCGTGGCCGTCGCGCGCGAAGACGTCGTACCGGCCCTCAAGGAGGCGCTGGACGCGGAGTACGGCGCCGGTGAGCCGCTGCCCGAGATCCTCGCCGGACCGGACGCGGCGACCGAACTCGCCGCCTCCCAGTGCCACACCGTGCTCAACGGCATCACCGGTTCCATCGGCCTCGCGCCCACCCTCGCCGCGCTGCGCGCCGGGCGGACCCTGGCCCTCGCGAACAAGGAGTCGCTGATCGTCGGCGGCCCGCTGGTGAAGGCCCTGGCGAAGCCGGGCCAGATCATCCCGGTCGACTCCGAGCACGCGGCGCTCTTCCAGGCCCTGGCCGCGGGCACCCGCGCCGAGGTCCGCAAGCTCGTGGTCACCGCCTCCGGCGGGCCCTTCCGCGGCCGCACCCGCGCCGAACTGGCCTCGGTCACGGTGCAGGACGCGCTGGCCCACCCGACCTGGGCGATGGGCCCGGTGATCACCGTCAACTCGGCGACCCTGGTCAACAAGGGGCTGGAGGTCATCGAGGCGCACCTGCTCTACGACATCCCCTTCGAGCGGATCGAGGTCGTGGTCCACCCGCAGTCCTACGTGCACTCCATGGTGGAGTTCACGGACGGCTCCACGCTGGCCCAGGCCACCCCGCCCGACATGCGCGGCCCGATCGCGATCGGCCTGGGCTGGCCCCAGCGGGTCCCGGACGCCTCCACCGCCTTCGACTGGACCAAGGCCTCCACCTGGGAGTTCTTCCCGCTGGACACCGAGGCCTTCCCGTCGGTGGGCCTGGCCCGGCACGTCGGCACCCTGGGCGGCACCGCGCCCGCCGTGTTCAATGCGGCGAACGAGGAGTGCGTGGAGGCGTTCCTGGCCGGTCGGCTCCCGTTCACAGCAATCATGGATACGGTCTCTGCCGTGGTCGATGAGCACGGAACCCCCGCCGGGGGAACTTCTCTCACGGTCGCGGACGTCCTTGAAGCGGAGACCTGGGCCCGGGCCCGGGCACAGGAGATGGCGGCACGGGCCGCCGTGGAGGCGCGCGCATGACCGTACTGCTGACCCTGATCGGCGTGCTCGTCTTCGTCGTCGGGCTGCTCTTCTCGATCGCCTGGCACGAGCTCGGCCACCTCTCCACGGCCAAGCTCTTCGGCATCCGCGTGCCCCAGTACATGGTCGGCTTCGGCCGGACCGTCTGGTCGCGCAAGAAGGGCGACACCGAGTACGGGCTCAAGGCCATCCCGATGGGCGGATACATCCGCATGATCGGGATGTTCCCGCCGGGGGAGGACGGCAAGATCACCGCCCGCTCCACCTCGCCGTTCCGCTCGATGATCGAGGACGCGCGCTCGGCGGCGTACGAGGAACTGCAGCCGGGCGACGAATCGAAGCTCTTCTACACGCGCAAGCCGTGGAAGCGCGTGATCGTGATGTTCGCGGGACCGTTCATGAACCTGGTCCTCGCGATGGCGATCTTCTTCGGCGTGTGGATGACCTTCGGGGTGCAGCAGACGACCACCCAGGTCCAGACCGTCACCGACTGCGTGATCAAGCAGAGCGAGAACCGCGACACCTGCAAGGCCGGCGACCCGGCGGCCCCGGCCAAGGCCGCGGGCGTGCGGGCCGGCGACAAGATCGTCGCCTTCCAGGGCAAGCCGGTCGAGGACTGGGACACCCTCCAGAAGGACATCCGCAACACCATCGGACCCGCCACCCTCACCGTCCTGCGCGACGGGCAGAAGGTCACCCTGAACGCGAGCCTCGTCGAGAACCGCGTGGGCAAGAGCGACGGCCACGGCGGCTACGTCAAGGGCGAGTACGTCTCGGCCGGCTACCTCGGCGTCGGCCCGAAGTCCGTGATCGCCCCGCTCACCTTCACCCAGTCCGCGGACCGGGTCGGCGAGGTCGTCCAGAGCAGCGTGCAGGGCCTGGCCCAGCTCCCGGGCAAGATCCCGGCCCTGTGGAACTCGGTCTTCAACGGTGCCGAGCGCCAGCCCGACTCCCCGATGGGCATCGTCGGCGCGGCCCGGATCAACGGGGAGATCGCGGCCCTGGACATCCCGAGCGAGCAGCGGATGTCGATCATGCTGAACGTCCTGGGCATGTTCAACCTCTCCCTCTTCCTGTTCAACATGCTGCCCCTGCTGCCCCTGGACGGCGGGCACATCGCGGGCGCCCTGTGGGAGTCGGTGCGGCGGGCCTTCGCCCGGGTGTTCCGGCGCGCCGACCCGGGCCCGTTCGACGTGGCGAAGCTGATGCCCGCCGCGTACGTGGTGGCCGGTGTTTTCCTGTGCTTCACCCTGCTGGTACTGGCCGCGGACGTGGTCAATCCCATTAAAATCACCTGATCGAAAGATCGGCGGGGCGTTCCGCGGGTGATCCCGCGGAAACGTCCCTACCGCACGCGCACCGGAGCCGGGCACGCATCGTGCCCGGCTCCCTACGTTCGAGTGGCCCCCGACCGGCGATGCACGGGAGCCGTGGCGGTTGGCGTAATCTCGGACGTTGGAGCCCGCCGATCCCGGCACCTAGATCCAGACCTTGGGGTTGCACCGCAGATGACTGCCATCTCTCTCGGAATGCCGGCCGTGCCGACGAAGCTTGCCGACCGCAGGTTCAGTCGCAAGATCCAGGTCGGCTCGGTCGCCGTCGGCGGAGACGCACAGATCTCCGTGCAGTCGATGACCACCACCAGGACCTCCGACATCGGGGCCACGCTCCAGCAGATCGCGGAGCTGACCGCGTCCGGCTGTGACATCGTCCGCGTGGCCTGCCCGACGCAGGACGACGCCGACGCGCTCGCCGTGATCGCGAAGAAGTCGAACATCCCGGTCATCGCCGACATCCACTTCCAGCCGAAGTACGTGTTCGCCGCGATCGACGCCGGCTGCGCCGCCGTCCGCGTGAACCCGGGCAACATCAAGCAGTTCGACGACAAGGTCAAGGAGATCGCGCGGGCCGCGAAGGACGCCGGTACCCCGATCCGGATCGGCGTCAACGCCGGTTCGCTCGACGCGCGGCTGCTGAAGAAGTACGGCAAGGCCACCCCCGAGGCGCTGGTCGAATCCGCGCTGTGGGAGGCCTCCCTCTTCGAGGAGCACGGCTTCAGCGACATCAAGATCTCGGTCAAGCACAACGACCCGGTCGTCATGGTCAACGCCTACCGGCAGCTCGCCGCCCAGTGCACCTACCCGCTGCACCTCGGCGTCACCGAGGCCGGCCCGGCGTTCCAGGGCACGATCAAGTCCGCCGTCGCCTTCGGCGCACTGCTCTCCGAGGGCATCGGCGACACGATCCGCGTCTCCCTGTCGGCCCCGCCGGTGGAGGAGATCAAGGTCGGCATCCAGATCCTGGAATCGCTGAACCTCAAGCCGCGCCGCCTGGAGATCGTCTCCTGCCCGTCCTGCGGGCGCGCCCAGGTGGACGTCTACAAGCTGGCCGAGGAGGTCACGGCGGGCCTGGAGGGCATGGAGGTCCCGCTGCGCGTCGCGGTCATGGGCTGCGTCGTCAACGGCCCCGGCGAGGCCCGTGAGGCCGACCTGGGCGTCGCCTCCGGCAACGGCAAGGGCCAGATCTTCGTCAAGGGCGAGGTCATCAAGACCGTCCCCGAGTCGAAGATCGTCGAGACCCTCATCGAAGAGGCGATGAAGATCGCCGAGCAGATGGAGAAGGACGGCGTGATGTCGGGCGAGCCGACGGTCGCGATCGGCGTCTAGCCGCCCGCGCGGCAGGAACGACGACGGGCCCGGAGCCGCAGGTGCGGCTCCGGGCCCGTCGGCATGCGGGCGTGCGGGCGGGCCCGCCCCGGGAGCGCTCCGAGGAGCCGCCCCGAGGGGCCTCGAAGGCATCCCGGAGCCGCTCCGGGTACAGTGCGGAGATCAGCAGACTTGCATGGTGAGGCCCCAGTGTTGACGCAGACCACCACCCGGGTCCTTGAGCCCAGTGATCTCGACGCCGCGCTCGACATCCTCGGCCGCGAGCCGGTCGAGAACGCCTTCGTCACCTCCCGGGTCCAGATCGCCGGGCTCGACCCGTGGCGCCTGGGCGGCGAGATGTGGGGCTGGTACGCCGACGGCGAGCTCCGCTCCCTCTGCTACGCCGGCGCCAATCTGGTGCCCGTCTGCGCCGGTCCCGATGCCGTACGGGCCTTCGCGGACCGCGCCCGGCGCACCGGCCGCCGCTGCTCCTCCATCGTCGGCCCCGCCGAGGCCACGGGCCTGCTCTGGCAGCTCCTGGAACCCAGTTGGGGCCCGGCCCGCGACGTCCGCTCCCGGCAGCCGCTCATGGTCATGGAGCAGCCGTCCACCACGGTGAGCGCCGACCCGCGGGTGCGGCGGATCCGCAAGGACGAGATGGACCTGATCATGCCCGCGTGCGTGGCCATGTTCACCGAGGAGGTCGGCATCTCCCCGATGACCGGCGACGGCGGCCTGCTCTACCAGGCCCGGGTGGCCGAGCTGGTGGCCAGTGGGCGCTCCTTCGCCCGCGTCGAGGACGGCAAGGTCGTCTTCAAGGCCGAGATCGGCGCCGCGACCTCCCGCGCCTGCCAGATCCAGGGCGTCTGGGTGGCCCCCGAGTTCCGCGGCCGCGGGCACTCCGAGACCGGCATGGCCGCCGTCGTCGCGTACGCCCTGCGGGACGTGGCCCCCGTGGTCAGCCTGTACGTCAACGACTTCAACACCGCGGCACGCGCCTCCTACCACCGGGTCGGCTTCCGCGAGGTCGGCGCGTTCATGAGCGTGCTGTTCTGAGGATCGGCCACCCGATCTTCCTGTTCGAGCGCACGCCCGGCCAGTAAGGTCGCCGCATGATGCCAACCCCCGCGGGAGACGACCCCGGCCGGCCCGCCGGACTGCGCATCGGGCCCCTCGATCTCGCGGCCCGGGTCGACGAGGCCCTGCGCGTGCAGGCGATGGCCTTCGGCCTCAGCGAGGAGGAGGTCGGCATCCGGCGCTACATCGTCCAGCGCCACATGACCTGCCGCGGCGCCCGCGCGCTCGGCGCGTTCACCGAGGACGGGGGCCTCGCCGGGTTCGTCTACGGCATGCCCAACGACCGCGCGCACTGGTGGTCCGGGGTCGTCGAGCCCTATCTGCGGACCGGCGGCCTCGAAGGCTGGCTCGACGGCTCCTTCGTGATCACCGAGCTCCACGTCCACCCCGGATTCCAGGGCAAGGGCGTCGGCCGCGCCCTCATCACCCTCATCACCGACACCGCCGCCGAGGAGCGCTCGATCCTCTCCGCGATCGACACCGACAGCCCCGCCCGGGGCCTCTACCGCTCCCTCGGCTACGAGGATCTGGCCCGCCAGGTCCTCTTCCCGAGCGCGAGCCTCCCGTACGCCGTCATGGGCGCCCCGCTGCCGCTGCGCAGGCCCTGACCCGGGCCCCCGGACCCGGAGCACGGGCCCAAACGGTTTCCGCGCGCCCGGGAGCCCCCGGTAGCCTCCCGGCATGTCAACGCAACACGTGCAGCGCATGTCCCGCCTCATGGCCAAGACCCTCCGCGAGGACCCCGCCGACGCCGAGACCCTCAGCCACCGCCTGCTGGTCCGGGCCGGCTACGTCCGGCGCAGCTCCGCCGGGGTGTGGAGCTGGCTGCCGCTCGGCAAGCGGGTCCTGGACAACGTCTCGCGGATCGTCCGCGAGGAGATGGACGGGATCGGGGCGCAGGAAGTACTGCTCCCGGCGCTGCTGCCCAAGGAGCCGTACGAGGTCAGCGGGCGCTGGTCGGAGTACGGGGACCTGCTCTTCCGGCTCAAGGACCGCAAGGGAGCCGACTATCTGCTGGGCCCCACCCACGAGGAGATCTTCACCCTGGTGGTCAAGGACCAGTGCACGTCCTACAAGGACCTGCCGGTCATGCTGTACCAGATCCAGACCAAGTACCGGGACGAGGCGCGGCCCCGCTCGGGCGTCCTGCGCGGCCGCGAGTTCCAGATGAAGGACTCGTACTCCTTCGACGTGTCCGACGAGGGTCTGGCGGAGTCCTACCGGCTCCACCGCGAGGCCTACGTACGCATCTTCGAGCGGCTCGGCCTCGACCACCGGGTGGTGTCGGCGGTGTCGGGCGCGATGGGCGGCTCGGCCTCGGAGGAGTTCCTGGCCCCGGCCCCGGCCGGCGAGGACACCTTCGCGGACTGCCCCTCCTGCGGCTACGCGGCCAACACGGAGGCGGTCACCTTCGCCCTGACCCCGGCCACGGGGGAGCACGGCCCGCTGGAGGAGATCCCGACGCCCGACACCCCCACCATCGAGACCCTGGCCGCGCACCTGGGCGTCCCCGCCTCGGCGACGCTGAAGAACCTCCTCGTGAAGGTGGACGGCGAGATCACCGCCGTCGGCGTACCGGGAGACCGCGAGGTCGACCTGGGCAAGCTCGCCGAACACCTGGCCCCGGCGGTCGTGGAACTGGTGACGGCCGAGGACTTCACGGGCCGGCCCGACCTCGTACGGGGCTACGTGGGCCCGCAGGGCCTGGAGAAGGTCCGCTACCTCGCCGACCCCCGCGTCGCGCCGGGCACGTCCTGGGTGACGGGGGCCAACAAGCCCGACACGCACGCCCGCGACGTGGTCTGCGGCCGCGACTTCGAGGTGGACCAGTACCTCGACGTGGTCGTCGTCGAGGAGGGCGACCCCTGCCCCTCCTGCGGCGCCGGGCTCCGCCTGGACCGGGCGATCGAGATCGGGCACATCTTCCAGCTCGGCCGCAAGTACGCGGACGCGTTCGGCCTGGACGTCCTCGGGGCGCAGGGCAAGCCGGTCCGCGTCACCATGGGCTCCTACGGGATCGGCGTCTCCCGCGCGGTGGCCGCGCTGGCCGAGCAGACGGCCGACGAGCGGGGCCTGTGCTGGCCGGCGGCGGTGGCCCCGGCCGACGTGCACGTCGTGGCGGCGGGCAAGGCGGTGCCGCTCGCTCTCGCGGAGTCGGCGGCGCAGTCCCTGGCGGGTGCCGGTCTCCGGGTCCTCCTCGACGACCGGCCCGGCCTGTCGCCCGGGGTGAAGCTGACGGACGCGGAGCTGATCGGAGTTCCGTGGATCCTCGTTGCGGGCCGCCGCTCGGCGGAGTCGGTGGTCGAGCTCCAGGACCGCCGCACCGGCACCCGCGAGGAACTCCCCCTGGAGGAGGCCCTCTCCCGCCTGACCGGCGGCGCGTAGCCCTGCGGGGCGAAGTCCCCTACCCGCCCTTCCACCGTTCCCCGGGCTCAGCCCGGACCCCCTGGGGCTCCGCCCAGACCCCGGTCCTCAAACGCCGGACGGCTGAAGGACCACACCCATGATCAGCCCCTCCGGCGCTTGAGGAGCGGGGGTCCGGGGCGGAGCCCCGGGGAACGGTGGAAGGGCGGGTAGGGGACGGCTCCGCGCAGCGCCTAGCCGTGCGGTGCGTCCGGCTCCGCCGGGGACCCGTCGAGGCAGGGCTCGACCACCGCCCCGGGGCCGAGGCCCGCAGCTTCGCCGGCGGGGGCGGTGGCCGCGATGGCCGGGGTCGGTGCTGCCGGGGCGGGGGCCGGCGGGCCCGGGGTCGGCTCCGCCGGGGCCGCGGCCCCGATGGCCGGAGACGGCGTCGCCGGGGCAGGGGCAGGGGCGGCTTGAGCAGGGGCCGCGCGTTCCAGGAAGCGGAGGAGTTCCACCGGGAACGGGAGGACCAGGGTGGAGTTCTTCTCCGCCGCCACGGCCACGACCGTCTGGAGCAGCCGCAGCTGCAGCGCCGCCGGCTGCTCCGACATGACCTCCGCCGCCTCGGCCAGCTTCCTCGACGCCTGGAGCTCCGCATCCGCGTTGATGATCCGCGCCCGCCGCTCCCGGTCGGCCTCCGCCTGCCGCGCCATCGACCGCTTCATCGTCTCCGGGAGCGACACGTCCTTGATCTCCACCCGGTCGATCTGGACGCCCCAGCCCACCGCCGGACTGTCGATCATCAGCTCCAGGCCCTGGTTGAGCTGCTCCCGGTTGGACAGCAGGTCGTCCAGATCGGACTTGCCGATGATCGACCGCAGCGAGGTCTGCGCCATCTGGGAGACGGCGAAGCGGTAGTCCTCGACCTCGATGATCGCGCTGGCCGCGTCCACCACCTTGAAGTACACGACCGCGTCCACCCGCACCGTGACGTTGTCCCGCGTGATCCCCTCCTGGGCGGGCACCGGCATCGTCACGATCTGCATGTTGACCTTGCGCAGCCGGTCCACGGCCGGGATCACGAAGGTGAAGCCGGGCCCCCGGACGCCGCCCCGCAGCCGGCCGAGGCGGAAGACCACGCCCCGCTCGTACTGCTTCACCACGCGGGCGGCGGCCCCCAGGTAGGCCACGATCCCGACGCCCGCGACGGCGCCGGCTGCCAGCAGTTCCTCGACCATGACGGCCTCCTGCTCCTGCTGCTCCTGCCGGGCGGCACTCTCCCCACAGGGGTTATGCCCTACAACCAGCCCGCGAACTCCAGCAGCAGCTCCGCGTCGCGCCGCCGCCCGGCGGCCAGCGCCCGGTTGCCCGATTCCACGGCGCGGAACAGCGTCCAGCCCCGCAGCCGGTCCCGGTCCACCTCCAGCGCGTCTGCCAGTTTGTTCACC
This sequence comes from Streptomyces sp. NPDC002104, assembly GCF_053593795.1. NCBI lineage: Bacteria > Bacillati > Actinomycetota > Actinomycetes > Kitasatosporales > Streptomycetaceae > Streptomyces > Streptomyces sp. NPDC002104. Next base: position 149,292 of record NZ_JBSFDF010000011.1, read on the forward strand.
CGGCGCCGGGCGCCCGCGGCTCCCGCGGAGGAGGCCATCTGGTCCTCGATCCGGTCCCGGACCAGCCGGGCCAGGTCGTACGCCCGCTCGCCGACCATCGGGTCCGGACCCACCGCCAGCCACGGAGCGCGCTCGCCGGAGAGGACCTTGCCCTGCCGGAAGTTCCCGTGCAGCAGCAGTTCCTCGGCCGGCGCCGCCGTCAGTTCCTCGCGGGCCGCCAGCGCCGCCGAGGCCAGCTCCGCCGTCTCCGGGGGAGCCTTGCGCAGCACCTCGGCCTGCTCGGAGGTCCGCTCGGCGACCGTCTCCCAGCCGTGCCCCGGAGCCGGGGCCACCCACAGTCTGCGCAGCGTGCCGCAGGCCTCCAGCAGCGCCTTCGCCTCCGGCAGCGACCGCAGCGAGACCTCGGGGTGCAGCCGCTCCAGCAGCAGCGCCCCGTCCTCCTCGTGATGGCGCGTGTCGAGGACCCGTACCGCCCCGAATCCGCCCCAGTGCGCCAGCGCGGCCAGCTCCCGGTCGGGCCGGAGCGCGGCCGGGGCCAGCTTCAGCGCGGCCGGGGTCCCGTCGGCGTACCGGACGAGGACGACCAGGCTGCTGCGGCCGCCGGGGGCCTGCACCCGCTGGGCCTGTACTCCGCGCCGGGCCAGCGCACCCTGCGCCAGCCCGGGGAGCTGCCCCAGCCAGTCCGAGACGTGCGCCGATTCCGGCAGCTCGCCGAGCGCCCGTACGAGCCGCTGCGGCGGTTCGAAAGCCATGCGTGCGTGGTCCCTTTCAGCTGTGCCCGGGCTCGTCGCGCATGGTTGCGCGTTAGGTCCGCGGTGTGTCCGCGCGTTCCGTGAGCCCAGGGAAGGCTACGCCGCCACCACGCCACCGTGCCGCGCGCAGGGCCGCGGCGCGCAGCGCGTCGGCCGCCTCGCGGCGCAGCCGGCCCTCGGCGGCGCGCACCAGATCGGAGTACGCGCCCGCCACCCGGTCCTCGATCCCGGCGGCCAGCCGCTCGGCGTCGGCGGGCGTGCGCACGGTGAACGGCAGGGTGTACGCGGCCTCCGCCGGGCGCGGGGAGCCGCCCAGCTCGCGCACGGTGCGGGCGAGCGCGTCGCGGCGCGCGAGGTGGCCGCCGTACGCCTCGCGGGCCTCGGCGGAACGGGCGGCCGCGGCCCGGGCCCCGATCACGCCGTAGCCGTACGCGGCCGCGTGCTCGGCGGCGAGCGCGGCCTGGGCCGCCTCCAGGGCCTGGCCGGCGGGGGAGGGCGTGGAGGTCACGAGGAGGCTCCCGGGGTCGAGGTCAGCAGGTACGCGTGCACGTGGCCGCACGCCGCGACCGAGGCGAGCATCCGGGCGAGCTCCCCGGGGGCGCCGGCCAGGGCGATCGTCCGGGCCTCGGCCAGGCTCCGCTCGGCGTCCGCGAGGGCGGTCAGCGCGTCGGCGGGCGCGGCGGGCACCGGCGACGACCCGGGCGCGGGGGGAGCGGCGGCGGCGTCGGACGGGGCGGTGGAAGGAGCGGAGGCGGAACGGGAGGCCGAGGCCGCCGGGGAGCCCTCGTCGGTCAGGGCCGTCGTGTGCGCCGCGACCGAGGCGCGCAGCGGCGCGAGGCGGGGGGCGAGGGCGGGATGGGCCGCGGCGGTGGCGTCGTAACGTTCCAGCAGTCGCTCGCTCTCACGAACGGCCGTCTCGCGCATCCGCCGTTCGAGTGGAACCTCGGGATCCGCGACGGGCGGCCCGTCGTCGGAGCAACCGCTGAGCAGGGCGGCTCCGGCGATGCCCGCGGCACCGGCGAGCAGGCCTCTTCGCGACGGCAGGGTCGAGGGCACGGGGACGTCCTCCGGGTGCTGGCAGGGTGCTGGCGGGCAGGGTGTGATCAAGGTACCCGGGGCCCCGTCCACAGGGCGGACGGCAACACCCCCCGCGACCGGATACCCTTTGACCTGACGCACGACGGACATCACAACAGCACACGCGGCCGAGGAGTCACCCGGATGAGCACCACCCAGAGCGACAGGCTGCGCGCATTGCTGGAGCCGCTCGCCGCCGCCAAGGGCCTGGACCTCGAGGAGATCGAGACGTCCAAGGCGGGCAAGCGCCGGATGCTGCGCATCATCGTGGACTCCGACGAGGGCGTGGAGCTGGACGCGTGCGCCGAGCTGAGCCGCGAGGTCTCCGATCTGCTGGACGAGACCGACGCGATGGGTGAGGACGAATACGTCCTCGAAGTCAGCTCGCCGGGCGCGGACCGCCCGCTCACCGAGCACCGTCACTACATCCGGGCGATCGGCCGCCTCGTGAAGTTCCAGACGTCGGACGGCGGGGAAGTGATCGCCCGCATCCTCGACGTCGACGACGAGGGCATGGACCTGGAGGTCCCGGGCGTGAAGGGCCGCAAGGCGACCGCCCGCCGCATCGTGTTCACCGACATCGCCAAGGCGCGTGTCGAGATCGAGTTCAACCGCAAGGACAAGAAGGAAGAGGAGGCGTAGTCGTGGACATCGACATGAGTGCCCTGCGGGGTCTGGTCCGGGAGAAGGAGATTTCCTTCGACCTGCTCGTCGAAGCGATCGAGTCGGCCCTCCTCATCGCGTACCACCGCACCGAGGGAAGCTTCCGGCGCGCACGCGTCGTGCTCGACCGCACCAACGGTCACGTGATCGTGTGGGCGACCGAGGACCCGAGGGACCTGGAAGAGGGCCAGGAGGCCAAGGAGTTCGACGACACCCCGTCGGACTTCGGCCGCATCGCCGCGACGACCGCCAAGCAGGTGATCCTCCAGCGTCTGCGCGACGCCGAGGACGACCTGACCTTCGGCGAGTTCCTGGGCCGCGAGGGTGATGTCATCACCGGCGTCGTGCAGCAGGGCAAGGACCCGAAGAACGTCCTGGTCGACATCGGCAAGATGGAGGCCATGCTGCCGGTGCAGGAGCAGGTCCCCGGCGAGGAGTACACGCACGGACTGCGGCTGAAATCGTACGTCGTGCGGGTGGCGAAGGGTGTCCGCGGTCCGTCCGTGACCCTCTCGCGCACCCACCCGAACCTGGTGAAGAAGCTGTTCTCCCTGGAGGTCCCGGAGATCGCCGACGGCAGCGTCGAGATCTGCGCGATCGCCCGCGAGGCCGGCCACCGCACCAAGATCGCCGTCCGCGCCAACCGCTCCGGCCTCAACCCGAAGGGCGCCTGCATCGGCCCGATGGGCAGCCGCGTGCGCAACGTGATGGCCGAACTGCACGGCGAGAAGATCGACATCGTCGACTGGTCGGACGACCCGGCGGAGATGGTCGCCAACGCCCTGTCACCCGCCCGGGTGAGCAAGGTCGAGGTCGTGGACTGGGACACCCGGTCCGCGCGGGTGACCGTGCCCGACTACCAGCTCTCGCTGGCCATCGGCAAGGAGGGCCAGAACGCCCGCCTCGCCGCCCGCCTGACCGGCTGGCGCATCGACATCCGTCCCGACACCGAGCAGCCCTCGGACGGCGAGGACCGCGACCGGGGCGAGCGCGGCGACCGGGCCGAGCGCCGCGACGACCGGGGCGAGCGCCGTGACGACCGCGACGGCCGGGGCGACGACCGCCGGGACGACCGGCGCGACGACCGGCGCGACGACCGCCGCGGGGAATAAAACCGCTACCGCCCGGAGCTGTCCGGGCGGTACACAGGAACGGCAGGGGCCACGCGAGCCCTGCTCCACGTGCACGGCTGTCCGCCACCGAGGTTTCGGCGGCGTGATCCGGCACTAGTGATCACGACAACATCCGTTCGATTTTTCGCCCGAAGGGGTGAGGTCGGTGCGGGGAGGTAGACTTAAGCGTGTCTGGCCGGACGCAAGCCCGCGCATGCCCCGAACGCACCTGTGTGGGGTGTCGGGAGCGAGCGGCCAAGAGCGATCTGCTGCGCATCGTGGCGGTCGGTGACAAATGTGTCTCCGATCCTCGCGGTACGCTGCCCGGCCGGGGTGCCTACGTGCACCCCGCCGTGGTCTGCCTCGACCAGGCTGTCCGCCGCAGGGCGTTCTCCCGGGCCTTCAAGTCCGCAGGACCGTTCGACACGGCGGAACTGCACAATGCCGTGGCCGATGAGGCCGAGGCGACACCGTAAGCACGTAGTACGGCACGGATCACCGTGCGGTCAGGTACCTCGCGAGTTGGAAGTAGGTCGAGATTGCGATGAGCACCCCTCGATGAGTACGCGATGAGTACGAGCATGAAGTAGAGACGGTCCGGCGTAACCCGGACCTAAAAGGAGCGAAGTGGCTAAGGTCCGGGTATACGAACTCGCCAAGGAGTTCGGAGTTGAGAGCAAGGTCGTCATGGCCAAGCTCCAGGAACTCGGTGAGTTCGTCCGTTCGGCGTCCTCGACGATCGAGGCGCCGGTCGTACGCAAGTTGACCGATGCTTTGCAGGGCCCCGGCGGCAACGCCGGCAAGGCCCCCGCGAAGCCTGGCGCGCCCCGCAGCGCGGCGCCCGCCAAGCCCGGGGTCCCGACCCCGGGTCCCGCACGATCCGCTGCGCCGAAGCCCGGCGCACCGGCCCCCAAGCCGGTCGTCGCAGAGGCTCCGGCCCCCGCAGCGCCCGCCCCGGTGACCCCGGCCGCCACCGGCGGCCCGCGTCCCGGTCCGAAGGCTCCGGCCGCCCCGAAGCCCGCTCCGGCGGCTCCCGTGGCGACCGAGTTCTCCGCGCCCCCGGCGGCTCCGGCCGCCGCGGCCCCGGCGCGCACCGACCGTCCCGCCGGCCCCGGCGCGACCCCCGGTCCGCGTCCGGCGCAGCAGCGCCCCGAGCGTCCGGCGGCCCAGGGCCAGTCCGGCGCCCGTCCCGGCGCCCCGCGTCCGGCCGGTGCCGCTCCGGCGCGCACCGAGCGTCCCGCCGGTCCCGGTGCTTCGGCACCGCGTCCCCAGGGCGCCCGTCCGGCCGGTCCCCGTCCGGGCAACAACCCGTTCACCTCTGGTGGCTCCACCGGCATGGCGCGCCCGCAGGCGCCCCGTCCGGCCGGCGCTCCCCGTCCCGGTGCCCCCGGCGCCGGTGGCGGCCAGGGTGCTCCCCGTCCGCAGGGCGGCCCCGGCGGCGCCCCGCGTCCGCAGGGCCAGGGCGCAGGTCGCCCCACCCCCGGCGGCATGCCCCGTCCGCAGGGCGGCGCCCCGCGTCCCGGTGGTGCCCCCGGCGGTAACCGTCCCAACCCGGGCATGATGCCGCAGCGTCCCGCTGCCGGTGGTCCCGGTCCCCGTCCCGGTGGCGGCCCCGGTGGCCGTGGTCCCGGTGCCGGTGGTCCCCGTCCCGGCGGCGCCGGTGGCGCGGGCCGTCCCGCGGGCGGCGGCTTCGCCGGCCGTCCGGCCGGTCCGGGCTCGCGTCCGGGTGGCGGCGGCGGCTTCGGCGGTCCCCGTCCCGGTGGCGGCGGCTTCGGCGGCGGTCCGGCCGGTGCCGGTGGCGGCGGTCGTCCCGGCTTCGGCGGGCGTCCCGGTGGTCCCGGTGCCCGTGGTGGCACGCAGGGTGCCTTCGGCCGTCCCGGTGGTCCGGCGCGTCGTGGTCGCAAGTCCAAGCGCCAGCGTCGCCAGGAGTACGAGGCCATGCAGGCCCCGTCGGTCGGCGGCGTCATGCTGCCGCGCGGTCACGGCGAGACCGTTCGCCTGTCCCGCGGTGCGTCCCTCACCGACTTCGCGGAGAAGATCAACGCCAACCCGGCGTCGCTCGTCGCCGTGATGATGAACCTCGGCGAGATGGTCACTGCCACGCAGTCCGTCTCCGACGAGACCCTCGAAATGCTGGCCGGCGAGATGAACTACGTCGTTCAGATCGTCAGCCCGGAGGAAGAGGACCGCGAGCTCCTCGAGGGCTTCGACATCGAGTTCGGCGAGGACGAGGGCGGCGAGGAATACCTCATGCCACGTCCGCCGGTCGTGACCGTCATGGGTCACGTCGACCACGGTAAGACCCGACTGCTCGACGCCATCCGCAAGACGAACGTCGTTGCGGGCGAGGCCGGCGGCATCACGCAGCACATCGGTGCGTACCAGGTCAGCGCCACGGTCAACGACGAAGAGCGCAAGATCACCTTCATCGACACCCCCGGTCACGAGGCGTTCACCGCCATGCGTGCCCGTGGTGCCAAGTCGACCGACATCGCGATCCTCGTGGTCGCGGCCAACGACGGCGTCATGCCGCAGACGATCGAGGCGCTCAACCACGCCAAGGCCGCCGGCGTCCCGATCGTCGTCGCGGTCAACAAGATCGACGTCGAGGGTGCCGACCCGGTCAAGGTGCGCGGTCAGCTCACCGAGTTCGGTCTGGTCGCCGAGGAGTACGGCGGCGACACGATGTTCGTCGACATCTCCGCCAAGCAGGGTCTGCACATCGACTCCCTGCTCGAGGCCGTCGTCCTCACCGCCGACGCCTCGCTCGACCTGCGCGCCAACCCGGAGCAGGACGCTCAGGGTATTGCGATCGAGTCCCACCTCGACCGCGGCCGCGGTGCCGTTGCCACCGTCCTCGTCCAGCGCGGTACCCTCCGCGTCGGCGACACGATGGTCGTGGGCGACGCCTACGGCCGCGTGCGCGCCATGCTCGACGACAAGGGCAACAACGTCGAGGAAGCGGGTCCGTCGACCCCCGTCCTGGTCCTGGGTCTCACCAACGTCCCCGGCGCCGGCGACAACTTCCTCGTCGTCGACGAGGACCGCACCGCCCGTCAGATCGCCGAGAAGCGTGCTGCGCGTGAGCGCAACGCCAACTTCGCCAAGCGCGTCCGCCGGGTGTCCCTGGAAGACCTCGACTCGGTCCTCAAGGCCGGTCTGGTCCAGGAACTCAACCTCATCATCAAGGGCGACGCGTCCGGTGCGGTGGAGGCCCTCGAGTCCTCGCTGCTCCAGCTCGACGTCGGCGAAGAGGTCGACATCCGCGTCCTGCACCGCGGTGTGGGTGCGGTCACCGAGTCGGACATCTCGCTGGCGATGGGCTCCGACGCCATCGTCATCGGTTACAACGTCCGTGCGGCCGGCCGTGCCGCGCAGATGGCGGACCGCGAGGGTGTCGACGTCCGCTACTACTCGGTGATCTACCAGGCCATCGAGGAGATCGAGGCGGCCCTCAAGGGTCTGCTCAAGCCGGAGTACGAAGAGGTCGAGCTCGGTACGGCGGAGGTCCGCGAGGTCTTCCGCTCGTCCAAGCTGGGCAACATCGCGGGTGTTCTCATCCGATCCGGCGAGGTCAAGCGCAACACCAAGGCGCGGCTCCTGCGCGATGGCAAGGTCATCGCCGAGAGCCTCACCATCTCCGGTCTGCGCCGCTTCAAGGACGACGTCACCGAGATCCGCGAGGGCTTCGAGGGTGGTATCAACCTCGGTTCCTACAACGACATCAAGATCGACGACGTCATCGCGACGTACGAGATGCGCGAGAAGCCCCGCGCGTAAGCGCGAGGCGGTTCGCACCGTGTCGTAGGTGCTGTCACACCGGGGCCGGTCGGCGGAATATCCGTCGATCGGCCCCGGCCGTTGCGTGTACGGTTCTGATGACCCTGCCGCGCGACGGCCGGCAGGCCACCGAACCCGCACCGGCGGGACATCCGGAACTGCATGTACGTGGGGACTCTGTCCTTCGATCTGCTCCTCGGCGACGTTCACTCGCTGAAGGAGAAACGCTCCGTCGTCCGGCCCATCGTGGCCGAGCTCCAGCGCAAGTTCTCTGTGAGCGCGGCCGAAGTGGGCGACCAGGACCTGCACCGCAGGGCCCGTCTAGGGGTCGCTCTGGTGAGTGGGGACACGGGGTTCCTCTCGGATGTACTGGACCGCTGCGAGCGGCTGGTCGCGGCACGTCCGGAAGTGGAGCTGCTGTCGGTACGGCGGCGGCTCCACGGTGATGAAGACTGACCGCAAGACGAAGAAGGAGACGGACCAGTGGCCGACAATGCGCGGGCGAAGAAGCTGGCGGACCTCATCCGGGAGGTGGTGGCCGAGAAGCTGCAGCGCGGCGTCAAGGACCCCCGCCTCGGTACGCACGTGACCATCACGGACACCAGGGTCACCGGCGACCTGCGGGAGGCCACGGTCTTCTACACGGTCTACGGTGACGAGGAGGCGCGGGTCAGCGCGGCCGCGGGTCTGGAGAGCGCCAAGGGCGTTCTGCGCTCCGCGGTCGGCCGGGCGGCGCAGACCAAGTTCACGCCGACCCTGACGTTCGTGGCGGACGCCCTTCCGGAGACCGCCAAGAGCATCGAGGACCTCCTGGAGAAGGCGCGGACCTCCGACGCCCAGGTGCGCGAGGTCTCCTCGGGCGCCAAGTACGCCGGCGACGCCGACCCGTACAAGAAGCCCGACGAGGACGACGCCGATGACGTCGCCGACGAAGACGGGGACGCATCCGCGTAATGAGCACCAACGCAGGGAAGACGCCGGACGGCCTGGTCATCGTCGACAAGCCGTCCGGTTTCACTTCGCACGACGTGGTCGCCAAGATGCGCGGGATCGCCAAGACCCGTCGCGTGGGCCACGCCGGCACGCTCGACCCGATGGCGACGGGCGTGCTGGTCCTGGGCGTCGAGAAGGCCACCAAGCTCCTCGGCCACCTCGCGCTCACGGAGAAGGAGTACCTCGGCACCATCCGGCTGGGCCAGAACACCCTGACGGACGACGCCGAGGGTGAGATCACCTCCTCCACGGACGCCACCGGGGTCACCCGGGAGGGCGTGGACGCGGGCATCGCCAAGCTGTCCGGCGCGATCATGCAAGTCCCGTCCAAGGTCAGCGCGATCAAGATCAAGGGCGTGCGCTCCTACAAGCGCGCACGCGACGGCGAGGAGTTCGAGATCCCGGCCCGCCCGGTGACCGTCTCCTCGTTCCAGGTGTACGACATGCGGGAGGCGGAGGCCGAGGACGGCACCAAGGTCGTCGACCTCGTGGTCTCCGTGGTCTGCTCCAGCGGTACGTACATCCGCGCGCTCGCGCGGGACCTGGGCGCCGACCTCGGCGTCGGCGGGCACCTCACGGCGCTGCGGCGCACGCGGGTGGGCCCGTACAAGATCGACCGGGCGCGCACCCTCGACCAGCTCCAGGAGGAGCTGACCGTCATGCCGATCGGCGAGGCGGCCGCTGCCGCGTTCCCGCGCTGGGAGCTCGACGCCCGGCGGGCGTCGCTGCTGGCGAACGGCGTGCGGATCGACATGCCGGACGAGTACGAGCCCGGCAAGGCGGTCGCGGTCTACGGGCCGGACGGGCAGCTGCTCGGGCTCGTGGAGAGCAAGAACGGCAAGGCCAAGTCGCTCGCAGTCTTCGCCTGATCCGTTCCCCGGGTGCTCGACGCTCGACGCTCGGCGCTTGACGCCGTGGACCGGCCGGCCTTCGGGCCGGCCGGTTCTCGTTTTGACGTGGAGCGGTGAGCGCACACGGACTGCTGCTCACCGCTCCACGACCCCCCTCGGGTAGCTCTCTATCCACCCGGACCCCCTTATTCACCCGTCCGAGCAGGCGCTCGGAGTGAATGGAGGGAGCGTAAGGGGGCGCTTTCGCCACGCGTGCTGTTCCCGCTGATCTTCACCTGCCTACGGTCGTGCCTACGGGGCACGCGCGGCGGGGAGTGGTGCGGTGACGGCGGAACTGATCAGGATCTGCGATCTCGCCGGGCGGCCGCGGGGGAGCGGGTTCGTCGCGGACGACCGCGGGACGGTGCTCACCAGCCACGAGGCGGTGGCCGGACTGGCCCGGGTGGTCCTGCACGGGCCGGCGCCGGGGGAGCGGACCTGGACGGCCGGGGCCTCGGACGTGACGGCCCTGCCGGGGCTGGGGCTGGCGCTCGTACGCAGCGACGGGCTCGGGGTCCGGCCGCTGCCGGTCGCACCGCGGCGGGTGATCACCCCCGGGACGTACGTGAGGCTCTGCGCGCGGAGCTGGCGCCAGGCACGGGTGCTCGGCCCGGCCGAGGCCGCCTACCCGGCGGCCGACCGCCTCCCCCCTGTCCCGGCCGCGCTGGAACTGGCCATCGGCACCGACGGCCGCGACGCCCTGCGGCTCGGCGGCGAAGCCTGCGGGGGACCGCTGCTGGACGCCACGACCGGAGCGGTGCTCGCGGTCCTGTGCACCGCTCTGCGGGCGGAGCACCGCTCCGGGGGCTTCGCCGTGCCCCTCGCGGCCGCGGCCGCCGCCGACCCGGGCGGACCCCTCGCCGCGCTCCTGGAACGCAACGCCGCCACCGTGCCGGGCCACGGCCCCGACCTGAACCTCGCCGGAGCCCTCCAGCTCACCGGCACCACCCTGGGCGCGGCCCTCGCCGCCGGGGGCCCGGAGCCGGTGGACCGCCCGGAGATCGCCGCCGAGCTGGACGCCTTCACCACCGGCGACCGCCCCGTCCTCGCCCTGGTCGGCCGCCCCGGCACCGGCCGCACCACCGCGCTGGCCGCCCTGGCGGCCCGCCGCGCCCGCGGCCCACGCCCGGCCCCGACGCTCTGGCTGCGCGGCGCCGACCTGCGGGCCGGGGACGCCTCGCTGGCCGACGCGGTGGACCGGGCCCTGGCGGAGGCGGCCCGGATCCTGGAGGTGCCGGCCGCCGCCCCGGGGCCGGGCTCCGGGACCGACCCGGCGGCCGGCTCCGCGCTGGCCTCGCTCGTGGCCTCGGCCGGGCGGGCCCTGCTCGTCGTCCTGGACGGGCCCGAGGAGATGCCGCCGCGGCTCGCGGGGCGGGCCGGGCCGTGGACCGGCGCCACCGCCGCCTGGCTGGAGGCGACCGGGACCCGGCTGGCCGTGGCGGCCCGGCCCGAGCACTGGGAGTGGGCCGGGCCGCTCCACCCGCCGCGGATGCTCCGGATCCCGGCCCGGCAGGCCCGGCGGCTGCCGCCCGCCGTCCCGGTCGGCGATCTCACCCCGGGCCAGGCGGAGCAGGCCCGGGCCCGGCTGGGGATCCCGGCCGACGCCCTCGCGGCCGCCGATGCCCGGCATCCGCTCACCCTGCGGCTGCTCGCGGAGATCCGCGCGGCCGGGGTCACCGCGGGCCGTCCGTCCCGTGACGAGGTGTTCGCCGCGCACCTGGACCTGCTGTGCCTGCGCGTGGCCGTCCGGGTGTCCGCCGCGCACCCGCCCGCGCAGCCCCGCAGACCAGGGGGAGCGGCGGAGCCGGCGGCGCCGGCGGCGCCGTACGGGTCCGGGGTGTACGGGCCCGGGGCGGGCCGGCTCGCCGCGCGGGTGGCCGGGCGGGTGCACGAAGCCGCCCGGCGGTGTCTGGGCCCGGGCCGGGGGCAGCTGGACCGGGCCTCCTTCGAGGAACTGTTCCCCTGGCGGCCGGGCTGGGCCTCCGCGGTGCTCACCGAGGGACTGCTGGTCCCTGCCGGAGAGGGCTACCGCTTCGCCCACGAGGAGCTCGCCGACTGGCTGCAGGCCGCGCATCTGGACCTCCCGGCCGCCCTGGACACCCTGGGCCGGGACGTCCCCCGCCACCGCATCGGTCCCGTACTGGAGGCCCTGGGCCTGCTCGCACCCGCCGAACGGGCAGCCGCGCTGGAGCGGCTCGTGGCCCTGCTCGACGGCTCGGGCGGCTCCGAGGCGCGCTGGTGGGCGTCCCGCCTCATCGCCGAGACCCTGCTCAAGTCCCCCGACGCGACACCACACCTCCCACTCCTGCACACCCTGGCCACTCACCCACCCCAGCACACCCCGCCCCCACAAGAACCACCGGGAACGCACCGGGCTCCGGGCCCGGCCCCGGCTCCGGGCCCGGAGCCGGCCTCGGCTCCGGGCCCGGCTTCGGCTTTGGCTCCGGCCCCGGTTTCGGCCCCACCCCCAGCTTCGGCCTCGGGCTGGGCGTCTGCCTCGGCCCCGGTTTCGGCCTCGGGCTGGGCGTCGGCTTCGGCTCCGGGCTCGGCCCCAGCTCCGGGCTCGGCCCCGGGTTCGGCCCCGGTTTCGGCATCGCCCCCGGCCTGGGGCTCGGCCTCGGCCCCGGCTCCGGGCTCAGCTTCGGCCTCGGGCTCGGCCCCGGGCTCAGCTTCGGCCTGGGGCTCGGCCTCGGCCTCGGCTCCGGGCTCAGCTTCGGCCTGGGGCTCGGCCTCGGCCTCGGCTCCGGGCTCAGCTTCGGCCTCGGGCTCGGCCTCGGCCCCGACCTCGGCTTCGGGTTCCGCTCCGACCTGGGGCTCGGCCCCGGAATCGGCCTCGGCTCCGGCTTCGGCCTTGGCCCCGGGCTGGGCTTCGGCCCCGGCCCCGACCTCGGCTTCGGGTTCGGCTCCGACCTGGGGCTCGGCTTCGGCTTCGGCCTCGGCTCCGGGCTCAGCTTCGGCCTCGGGCTCGGCCCCGACCTCGGTCCCGACCTCGGCTTCGGCCCCGGCCTGGGGCTCGGCCCCGGCTCTGGCCTCGGCTCCGGCTCCGCCCTCGGCTCCGGCCTCGGCCTCGGCGCAGGCTCCGGCCGGTGCTGCGGGGTACGCGGGCGCCCTGGGGGACCCGTTCCCGGCGGACACCAGTGGGTGGGCGGGACCCGGTTCCGGCGCACACCGGCGGGTCCCGGCCCAGGGCGGAGCCACGGGGAGGGGCGGGCCCGGCGGGCAGGGCCGGCCCCTGCGCCCCGGCGCGGCCGCCGGGAACGCGGGCCGCGCCGGTGCCTCGGCACCTGGCGGGGGCACGGGTGGTGCTGAAACCACCCGGCCTGACCGGGCCGCCGGGCCTGAGCCGAGTACCGGACCTGACCGGGCCGCCGGGCCTGAGCCGAGTACCGGACCTGACCGGGCCGCCGGACCTGGCCGGAGCACCGGTGGCGGTGGGAACGCCGGACCTGAGCAGAGGACCGGGCCTGACCGGGCCATCCGGCCCGAGCGGAGCACCGGGCCTGACCGGGCCACCGGACCCGGTGGGGCCGCACCGTGCGGCCGGACCGGTGGCGGTGGGGACACTGGGCCTGAGCAGGGCACCGGGCCTGACCGGAGCACGGGGCCTGACCGGGCCGCCGGACCCGGCCGGAGTACCGGACCCGGCGGGAGCACTGGTGGCGGTGGAGGCACTGGAGCTGAGCAGTCCACCGGGCCTGAGCGGGCCACCGGCCCTGAGCGGGCCACCGGCCCCGGCGGGAGCACTGGACCTCAGCAGAGCACCGGCCCCGGCCCAGGCACCGCGCCCGACGGGGGCGTCGGACCCGGTGGGGCCGCCCGGTGCGGTGGGGACGCCCCGGGTGGGCGGAGCGGCAGGGGGTCCGAGCCCCGCCGGGGATGGCGGCAGGACGTGGACGAGGGGGAGTTCGGGGTGGCGTTCTGGACCCGGGTGCGGGTCTCCGAGGAGGACCGGTTCGAGCTGCTGCGGCGGCTGGTGACCCGTGACCACCGCCTCCTCGAGGCCGCCGCCCGGCGGCTGGTCCGGGCGCCGGACCTCGTACAGCCGCTGCTCTGCGGATGGCTCCGCGACGAGCGGCGGCTGCTCGGGCGGCCCGGGGCCACCGTCGCCACCGCCGCACAGGCGTTGCTGCACACCCACCGCGGCCTGGCCGTCGACGGCCTCGCCGAGGCGCTCGTCACCGCCGCGCACCCCCGCGCCGACGAGCTGCTCGCCGTACTCGCCGAGGACGAGCCCTCCGCCCTCAGCCGGGCCGTGGACCGCTGGGCCCACGACGAGCGGCCCGGCCGCCGGGTCGCGGCCGCCGCGTACGGGCCGCTCACCGCCCCGCACGTGCGCACCCCCGCCGACCGCGAACTGCTGCGCCACGCCGCGCAGGCCCTCCTCGCCCGCCCCGCGGACGCCCCCCTGCACGGCAGCGCCCTCGGGATCCTGCTCCGCGACCCCCAGGTACGGGCCCGCTACCTCCCCGAGGCCCTTGCCTGCTTCCGCGATCCCACTCCCGGCCACCGGATGCCCGCCGCCGCGCTGGTCGCCGCGCTCCCCGTGCTGCCCGACCCGGACGCGGTGTTCGCCGCCCTGCGGGAGCGGGCCGACGGGGAGGTCGTGCGCGCGCTGGCCGCGCTGACCACGCCGGGCCTGGCGCGCCGCGCGGCCGGCCTCGTACGGGACCACCTCGCGCGCCACCCGCAGGACGCCGCGCACGCCGCCGAGTTCGTGGACCGGCGGCTCGAACAGGGGCTGGCCGCCGCCCCCGTGCTCCGCCCGCTCGTACGGGACCTGCTGGGCGCCGGCCCGCCCCCGGTACGGGCCGCGCTGGCCGGCGTACTGGCCGCCCCGGGCACGGAGTCCTCGTACACCCTGCGCGGCGAGCTCGCCGAGGCGCTGCTCCGCGAGGAGCTGGACCCGTCGGTGCTCGACGCCTTCCTCGGCGCGCTGGCGGCGGGCGCCGCCGCCGGGGCGCCGCCGGACCGCACCCGGGACCTGCTGCGGCGCACCGGCCGGCAACTGCTGCGGGCACCGGGCGGGCCCGCGGTCTTCGAGCGGCGCACGGTCGAGCTGGCGCGGGCCGAACCGGCCTTCGGCGCGCTCGTGGCCCGCTGGCTGCGGCAGGCGCCGCAGGAGGCGGCGGCGCTGCTGGGGCCGAGCGCGCGCCGGACCGTCGAGACCCTCGCCCACAGCGCGTCCGTGCCGGACGACGCCGATGATGGGCAGCGGGCAGCGGCATGGCAGTCTTAGACCTGCAATCGGCAATCAGGACGTGGGCCCACAGGGTTCGGGCGAGGAGCGGTCACAGTGCAGCGCTGGCGTGGCTTGGAGGACATCCCCCAGGACTGGGGACGCGGCGTCGTCACCATCGGCTCCTACGACGGTGTCCACCGCGGTCATCAGCTGATCATCGGACGCGCCGTGGCCAAGGCCCGCGAGCTCGGCGTCCCCTCCGTGGTCGTCACCTTCAGCCCGCACCCGAGCGAGGTCGTCCGCCCCGGCAGCCACCCGCCGATCCTGGCCCCCTACGACCGGCGCGCCGAGCTGATGGCCGGGCTGGGCGTGGACGCGCTGCTGATCCTGCCCTTCACCGCGGAGTTCTCGCAGCTGTCCCCGGCCGACTTCATCGTGAAGGTGCTCGTCGACAAGCTGCACGCGCTGGCGGTCATCGAGGGCCCGAACTTCCGTTTCGGCCACAAGGCCGCCGGGAACGTCGAGTTCCTGCGGCAGCTCGGCGCCACCTACGACTACGAGGTCGAGGTCGTGGACCTGGTGGAGCGCGGCGAGGCGGGCGGCGGCGTGCCGTTCTCCTCCACGCTCGCGCGCAGGCTGGTCGCCCAGGGCGACATGGACGGCGCGGCCGAGATCCTCGGGCGCCCGCACCGGCTCGAGGGCGTCGTGGTGCGCGGTGCGCAGCGCGGGCGCGAACTCGGCTACCCGACGGCGAACGTGGAGACGCAGCCGCACACCGCGATCCCGGCCGACGGGGTGTACGCGGGCTGGCTGACGGCGGACGGCGAGCGGATGCCGGCGGCGATCTCGGTCGGCACGAACGTGCAGTTCGACGCGACCGAGCGGACCGTGGAGGCGTACGCGATCGACCGGGTCGGGCTGGACCTGTACGGCATGCACGTGGCCGTCGACTTCCTCGCCTACGTCCGCGGGATGGCGAAGTTCGAGTCGCTGGACGGGCTGCTGGAGGCCATCGCGGACGACGTGAAGCGTGCGCGGGTCCTGACGGACGCGTACGACGCGGAGCGCTGACGGTCGGTCGCAGCACGGACGGGCGAGGGCCCGTACCGCCCCCGGGGTTCCGGGAGTGGTACGGGCCCTCGTGCGTGCGGGATGTGGCCCCGCCGGGTCAGCCCAGGCGCGGGTCGCGCGGGGGCCCGGTGGGGTGGGGCGGCTGGTGCGGCTGGGGCTGCCCCGGCTGCTGGGGCCAGGGCTGGCCGGGGGTGGGGTAGGGCTGCTGGCCGTACGGGGACTGCGGCTGCGGCTGTTGCTGCGGCTGTGGGTGGGGCTGGTGGGGCTGGTGCGGCTGAGGATGCTGGTACGCCTGCTGATGCGGTTGAGGCTGCGGCTGTGGCTGGCCCCAGTGGTTCTGGGGCGCCTGCTGCTGGACGCGGATGAAGTCCTCGGCGACCAGGGCGGAGAGGTTGAAGTAGGCCTCGCGGGTCTTGGGCCGGAGCATGTCGAGGTCCACCTCGGCACCGGCCGCGAGGTGGTCGTCGAACGGGACCACGACGACACCGCGGCAGCGCGTCTCGAAGTGCCGCACGATGTCCTCGACCTTGATCATCTTGGCGGTCTCGCGGACCCCGGAGATCACGGTGAGGGAGCGCGAGACGAGGTCGGCGTACCCGTGCGCGGAGAGCCAGTCGAGGGTGGTGCTGGCGCTGCTCGCGCCGTCCACGGACGGGGTCGAGATGATGATCAGCTGATCGGCCAGGTCCAGGACCCCGCGCATCGCCGAGTAGAGGAGGCCGGTACCGGAGTCGGTGAGGATGATCGGGTACTGGCGCCCGAGCGTCTCGATCACCCGCCGGTAGTCCTCGTCGTTGAAGGCGGTCGAGACGGCCGGGTCCACGTCGTTGGCGATGATCTCCAGCCCGGAGGGGGCCTGGGAGGTGAACCGCCGGATGTCCATGTAGGAGTTCAGGTACGGGATCGCCTGGACCAGGTCCCGGATCGTGGCCCCGGTCTCGCGGCGGACACGGCGGCCGAGGGTTCCGGCGTCGGGGTTCGCGTCGATGGCCAGGATCTTGTCCTGGCGCTCGGTGGCGAGGGTGGCGCCGAGCGCGGTGGTGGTCGTCGTCTTGCCGACGCCGCCCTTGAGGCTGATGACGGCGATCCGGTAGCAGGACATGACCGGCGTGCGGATCAGCTCCAGCTTGCGCCGCCGCTCCGCTTCGGCCGCCTTCCCGCCGAAGCGGAACAGGCCGCCGCCGGAGGGGGTGTTGTTGCCGCTCCGCGCCTTCTGCCGGCCGCGGAGCAGGCGGTCCGAGGACAGCTCGACGGCGGCGGTGTAGCCGAGGGGGGCACCGCCGGAGGGCTGCGGGGCGCCATAACGGGGGTCGGGCCCCTGGGGCCCCTGGGGCCCCTGGGGCCCGGGCGGACCTTGCTGCCACTGGCCGCCGCGAGGATCGGCGTACGGCTGCGGTGCCTGCGGTGCCTGCGGTGCCTGCGGTGCCGGTTGCGCGGGCGGGAAGCCGTACCCGGCGTCGGGCGCCTGGGGGCGGGGCTGGGCGGGCGGCTGGATGTCGTACCCGGCCTGGGGAGCAGCCGGTGCGGTCAACTCCGCCTGCCAGCGCGGAGGTTCGGCGCCGGACGCGGAGTCGGCGCCGGCGGATCCCTCGAACGGGTTCGCCTCGCGCGGCGCCGGGATGACCGTCCCCGCGGGGGGAGTGGGCGTACGCATGGCGGCGGGCGCGGCGGGCGCGGCGGCGTACGGGTCGCTCAAGGCCCCCTGACCGGCGGACGGCCCGGCGCTCGGCGCCGGCGGGTGGGCCTCGCCCGGGGCGGCGGCACCCGCGGAACCCGGACCCGGACGATCCGGGACCTGCGGCCCCGACGCGGGGTCGTCCGGGGCGGACGGATACGACGTGGCCGGCGCGCCCGGGTAGGGCGGCAGGGCTGCGTCCGGGGCGGCGGGTTCGCCGGACTGCGGCGCGACGCCGTCGGCGCGGCCGGGCGCGGGGTCGGCGGAGTCCGGGGCCGGGGCCGGGGCGTGGGGCGGGACGGCGGCGTCCGGCGTGGACGCGTACGACGGGACCGGAGCACCCGGGTACGGCTCCGGGGCCGGCGCGTGGGCCGGCGCGGGGCTGTCCGCCGCCGCGGGGGCCGACGGCAGTCCGGTGCCCGAGGGCGGCGTGTGGGGTGAGGCAGCGCTGTGCGAGACCGGCGGGTACGGCGGCAGGGCGGCATCCGGGGCCGGGGTGTGGGGCGCGGCGGCGGCGTCGGGTGTGGGCGCGTACGCCGGGACCGGGTTGGCCGCATACGGCGGCAGGGCGGCGTCCGGGCTCGGGGTGGGGGTCGGGGCGGGGCTGTCCGTGACCGGTGGGGCCGCCGGGTTGGGCGGGAGTCCGGCCCCCTGGGGCGGGACGGCGGCGTCGGGTGTGGGCGCGTACGCCGGGACCGGGCTGGCTGCATACGGCGGCATGGCGGCGTCCCGGCCCGGGTTGGGGTTGTCCGTGACCGGCGGGGCCGCCGGGTTCGGCGGGAGTCCGGTCCCCTGGTCCGGAGTGTGGGGCGGGACGGCGGCGTCGGGGGCCGACGGGTACGGCGCGGGCGGAGCGGCCGGGGCCGGGGCCGGGGCGTACGGAGTGGCTGGCGCGTAGGGCGCGGCCGCAGAGTCCGCGGGGAGCGCCGTGGGGGTGTCGGGGGTGCCCGCGTACGGCGGGGCCGGTGCCGGTGTCGGGTTCGACGCCGCGCGCGGGGCGGGCGGCGCGATGCGCATCGTCGGCGGGGTCTCCAGGTCCGACGGAGGCCGGTGGGGTTCGAAGCCGCTGCCCTCGGGCAGGCCCGGGACCGCGGCGGCCGCCGGAGCCGCGCCCTGCGTGTACCAGGCCGGCGGGGTGTAGTCGATGGTGAACTCGCCCGTCAGCTCGGGCTCCGCGTCGGACTGATCGTCCGTCGGGACGTCCCACGTCCCGCCGCGCCTCTCGTTCCGATCGCCGCTCACTGGTCCTCCTGATCTGTCGAACACTGGTCCGGCGTCCCACCGGGCCACGCCGGCGCCCAGCCTAATCGTGCCCCGCAGCCGGTATCCGCCCCCGTCCGCCCGTACCCGGGGTCGACCACGGGCCGGGGCCGCCTACATCCTGCCCATACCGTCGGGCCCCGGCCAATCCCGCCGCCCCGAACCACCGCGCCTCCCGGCCCCGCCCGGGGCGCGGGCTGGCCGTCGACGGCGCGTGCGATGCCGATCTCCATCCCCCCGTTCCCGCCCTGCGGGGCCCCAACCCGGTGCGCCCGGTGCGGGCTTGTGGGCGCTGGTCGTGGCGGCGTGGCCCTTCTGGTGCCCGGCGTTGTGGCGCTGCCTGCTCCGGCGCTGCCCCTTGTTGTTCTGCCTCTTCCGGTACCGGTCGTGGCCCGCCTCCGGTTCGGGGCTTCGTCGTTCGTGGTCCGCCGTTCCCGGGGTCTGTTCGGCTCGGCGTGCGGTGGGCGGGGTGACGGGTCGCCTGCGTGTGCCGCTCGTGTGGTGCGGGTGGTGGGCCCTGCGGGGCGAAATCCCCTACCCACCCTTCCACCGTTCCCCGGGCTCCGCCCGGACCCTGTCCTCAAGCGCCGAATGGGCCGGCGGTGCCTGGGTCCGCTTTGGGCTGCCGGGTCCAAGCGTGCCTTCCCCACGCTGTCTGCTCCTGTCCTGCTGGGGTCAGGATGTGCATGCTCCAGGAGCGTCGGGCGGTCGCGCCCGGACCCGGTCCTCACGTGCCGGACGGGCGGGCGGGCCCCTGGGGTGTCCGGTTCGGGCTGCCGGGCCTGAGCCTGGCCCTCTCCCGGCGCGTCGTTCCGGTCTGCTGGGATCAGGACTTGCAGGTTCGTGACCCCGCCGGGCCCGTTGGTTGTCCTTCGGACCGGCTCCTCATGCGCGGGTACCGGAGTTGTGCGGCTCGGGGTACGGGGGCCTCGCTTGCCTCTCCCGAGGCGTCGGTCCGGTTCTGCTGGGATCAGGACTTGCGTGCTCTTGGCGCGTCGGGCCGAGCATGGTCGGTTCGGCCCTGGACCGGGTTCTCATGTGCTGGACGGGCTGACGGTTCCCGGGGTGCCGGGCCTGAGGCTGACCCTCCCGGCGCCGTCGTTCCGGTTCTACTGGGGTCAGGACTTGCATGTCCGTGGTCCCGGCGGGCCGGGCCTGGTCGGTTCCGCCCGGACCGGGTCGTCAAGGGCCGGACGTGTTGGCGGGCCGGGGAGTTGTCCCGTTCGGGCCATCGGGCCATCGGGCCACTGGGTCCTGGTCCGCCCCTCCTGATGCCGTCGCAGCCAGTCCTGCCGGCACTGGAACTCGCCAGCTCTTGTCCAGGCCTGTCCGGCCCTGCCAGGTCGGGGGCTGGGCTATTGGTCAACGCCGCGCCCCGCGTGCTCCGCTGATTCCAGGGCCACGCCCTTTGACGGAAGTACTGAGCCCGTCTGCCAATATCCGGCGCACCGCTCCGCCGGGCGGTTTCCGCAGTGCCGCCGCCCGGGGCTCGTACGTTCCCGATCTGCCTTGACCGGCCCGCGCGTTCGTCCGGTCCCATGGGATACCAGCCAACCGATCGCCCGAACTGCCGTTCAGCGGCACGGCCGTTGCCGTCCCGTCGGTAGGCCGGTTCCACGGTCAAGCACGCTCTGCCCGATGTCGGGTTGCTCAACGGGCCACCGGTGTCCCCGGCCACCCGGTCCGCCCCGCGACGCACATGCAGCCCTGTCCCACCAGCAACCCCGAGCCGAGATCCCCCGAACAGGTACCCCTGAGTGTCCACCCGGGGCCCCGGAGTCCCCCGTGAGGCTGAATCTCCCCGCGTCCAGGGTTCCACGGACAGGTACCCGGCAACTCCGGGCCGGGCCGGCAGGTGCCGTGCGTCCTCGGGGTTCCGTGAGGCTGAACCTCACCACACCCTGGGCTGGGCCGGCGGGCACCCGGCACCTCCGGGCCGGGCCGGTAGGTACCGCGCGTCTTCGGGGTCCATGGGGCTGAACCCACCACACTCCCGGGCCCCGCCGGCGGGCACCCGGCACCTCCGGGCCGGCAGATACCGCGTGTCCTCGGGGTCCGTGAGGCTGAACCCACCACACCCCCGGGCCCCGCCGAGGGGCACCTGGCACCTCCGGGCCGGGCCGGGCCGGCAGGTGTCGCGTGTCCTCGGGGTTCCGTGAGGCTGGTCCCTCACCACACCCCCGGGCCCCGCCACCGTGCACCCGGCACCTCCGGGCCGGGGCCAGCAGGCACCGCGCATCCCCGGAGTTCCATGGGGTTGCACCCACCACACCCCCGAACCCCGCCACCGTGCACCCCCGCAACTCCGGGCCCCGCCACCGCGCACCCCGGGCCCCGCTACCCGGAAACCCGCGCGCCCGGCCGCCTCCGGGCTCCGGCCCGGCCCGCCCCGCCCCGGCCAGGGCCCCCGCGCAAAGTCAGTCGATGCGCCGGGCCGGGCCCAGCAGGCCCGTTTCCCCGTCCGTCGGCTGCGTCATCACGAACTGGCGGTCGCGCTCGGTGCACCACAGCGTGACCCCGTCGCCCAGCGTCGGCAGGGACTCCACCGCCGCCGCGGGCAGCCGCATCAGGCGGCCGAGTTGCTCCGCCTCGTCCGGGGAGACCCGCTGGATGCCGACCAGGGAGGCGTTGCGCACCAGCCGGGGAGCCGCCGGGCTCAGGTACGGGAGCAGGGTCAGGACCGACTGCCAGGGTCCCGCCGCCACACGGCCCCGCGGCGGGCGCATGCCGCAGTCGCGGATCACCAGGACGGGACTGCCCGCCGAGGCACCCTGCGGCGGGACCCGGCCCACGTCGTGCAGGGTCACGCACTGCTGGCCGCCGCCCGCGGCCTGCGCCAGCCCGGACCACACCGGGCCGCGCCCGGTCTCCACCGTCACCCGCGCCCCCGTGGCGGCCGCCCGCAGGGCCAGGACCTGCGCCGTCCACAGGCCGCCGATCAGCGTGACCTCGTACGGAGTCGGCCGGTTGACGCCGAGTACCGCCGGGCGGCCCCCCGAGTCGACGCCGATGACGACTCCGTCGTCCCCGACGGGCAGCGCGAGCACGTCCAGCTCGGCCGCCTGGACCACGTGCCGCTCCCGGCGCGGACCGACCAGCCCGAACCCGCCCCGCGCCGGGCCCCGGGCAGAAGCGGCCCCCGGAGCGGCACCCCGAGCGGACGAAGGAGATGCCCCCGGAACCGACCCCGGACCCGACCCCGGCGCGGCCCCCGGCGCCGACCTCCTCATAGAGCGAGAGCCCCTCATCGCGTTCCTCCCAGCGGCAGCGACGCCAGCAGCCCCGGCACCTGTTCCCGGTCCAGCCGTACCAGCCCGGCCTTGACCCCGCGGGCCGTCTGTTCCAGTCCGCGCCGCGCCGCGACCAGCTCCTCGTCGCTGCGCCCGGTGACCCGTACGTGCCCGGTCAGCGCGACCTCGTGCCGCGCGGCCGGGGTCATCGTCAGGCTGAAGTTCGTCGCCAGCGCCGGCAGCGAGGTCAGCAGCGCGACGAACTGCGGAAGTCCCGCCCCGCTGCCGCCCAACTGGGGCCAGCGGCTGATCCAGTACGTGGTGTGCCGCCGGTCGTCGCAGCGCCAGGTCCGCGGGGTCTCCTCGGTGCGCCGCCCCGTGGCCGCCGAGCGCCCCGCCTGGGTGATCGCCATCGGGTTCGCGCACGAGGAGGTGGCCAGCGCGCCCGTCAGCTCCTGCTCCGTGAGCACCGTCGCACGGAACCCGGCCCCCTCGAGCCTGCTCGCCAGCTGGTCCGCGACCCGGACGATGCACCGCTGGGCCCCCGGCAGCCCGCCCCCGCGCGCGGTGACCGCGTCGGGGCACAGCTCCGGATCCAGCTTCAGCGCGATCCACGTGAGGCGCACCGCCGGGCTCCCGGTCAGGGCCTGGAGCGGGGCGTAGTTGCGCGCGGCCATCGACTGGGCCGGCAGGTGCGGGGCCGGCGCCGGCTGGGTGTGCTGCACGAGCTGCGCCGACTCCAGCCGGATGCCGTCCACTTCGAGGACGTCCCGTACGAGCGCCAGCGGCAGCGGCCGCGCCGCCCGGTCGGGGCGCAGCGCGGTGGCGTCCATGTCGACCTGGACCACCGCGGTCAGGAAGGTGCCGTCGCCGACCATGCCGACGGGCCGCCGGTCGCGGTCCCGCTCCCGTTCGCTGAAGGTGAGCGTCCGCAAAGCCGGTTCGGCCTCGACGAGCGGGGCCAGCCCCGGCTCCGTACCGGCCGGCACCGCCGTGCCGGCGGCCCGGCGGCGGCGTGCGCGCAGAGCCAGCGCTCCGCCGATCCACTCGGGCAGCGAGCGCCGGTGCCTGCGTACGACCGCGAGCAGGACGAGGACCAG
Organism: Streptomyces sp. NPDC002104; assembly: GCF_053593795.1. Lineage (NCBI taxonomy): Bacteria > Bacillati > Actinomycetota > Actinomycetes > Kitasatosporales > Streptomycetaceae > Streptomyces > Streptomyces sp. NPDC002104. Next base: position 172,074 of record NZ_JBSFDF010000011.1, read on the forward strand.
GGCGAGCACCCCGGCGGGCGCCAGCAGCAGCGGATCCACGACCCAGGCCGCCAGCAGCGCCGCCGCGGCGACCTGGAGAAGCACGAGTTGTTGCAATCGGAACGGGCCGAAACGCCCCGGGCCGGACTTCGGATGCGGCGTCACTCCGGCGCGCGCGGGTGCGGTCGCCCCGGTCCGCGGCCTCACGGCAGTGGCCATCACTCCCGCACCTCACCTTTCCGGGTTCGTACCCCTGAGCCCCGGCGGCACGCGCGACAGCCGGCCGCTCGCCCCGGAATCTCCCCAACCCGCCCCAACACCCCTGTTTCCCCCGGCCCGGAAGGCGTGGAGCGGCTGCCTCACCCTACCCGGCCCCCAACCGGCGTCCGCCAAGAGGCATAGTAGGTGGCCGGTCGGACAACAGAGGCCCGGCGACCGTACTCACCGACCGGGCCGTGCGGGGAGAATCAGGCGGCCATGGCCTCACGACGTGACGAGCTCAACGCGTACACCTTTGCGAAGCGACGGACGGTGGCCGCGTTTCTCCAGCCTTCGGCGAGCGGGTCGGAGGAGGGCGCTCCGCGACCGCTGCGCGCCGTCCTGCCGGGTGTGATCACCGCGGCCCTCGTCCTCGCGGCCTTCGGCGCCTGGGGCATGTTCAAGCCGACGGCCCCCAAGGGCTGGGACACCCCCGGTGACCACGTCATCGTCGGCAAGGACTCGACGACCCGCTACGTCGTCCTGACCACCAAGGTCGACGGCAAGGACCAGACCCGGCTGCACCCGGTCCTCAACCTCGCCTCCGCCCGGCTGCTGCTCGATCCGAACAAGGCAAAGGTCGTCCAGGTCGAGGACAAGGTGCTGGACGCGGGCAAGCTCCCGCGCGGCCCCATCATCGGCATCCCGTACGCCCCCGACCGGCTGCCCGCCCCGGCGGAGGCGGGCAAGGCCAAGCGCTGGGCCGTCTGCCAGCAGCCCGGCGGCAACGGCAAGGGCGTGCAGACGGCCGCCTTCGTCCTCGCCGACCGCGAGGCGAAGCTGATGGACGACGGCCGCCGGCTCTCCGACTCCCAGGCCCTGTACGTCCAGAGCACCGGCCAGGGCCGGGCCCGCTACCTCGTCGACGCGTCGGGCACGAAGTACAAGTTCCCCGACGGCACCGCGGACGCGCGCACGATGACCAACGCCCTCGTCGGCGCCAGCGCCGTCCCGCAGCAGGTCACCGAGGAGTGGCTGGCCACCCTGGGCTCCGGCGACGACCTGGCCTTCCCCCAACTGCCGGGCGGCGCCAAGGCCGGGACCGCCGCCGGGGTCAAGGGCCTGGCCAGCACCGACGACAAGGTCGGCATGGTGCTGAAGGCCGTGACCGGCGCCGGCGCGCAGCACTATCTGGTGGTGCCCGGCAAGGTGGTCCCCGTCTCCGACTTCGTCGCCTGGCTGATGATCTCCTCGCCCGCGACCGACCGGCTCGACATGCACGGCAAGGCGCACGAGGTGGACATGCAGTCCATCAACCCGGACCGCACCTTCTTCAAGGGCGGCGCGAAGTGGCCGCAGAGGAAGACCGAGCGGATCAACGAGGTCCGTGCCTCCGCCGCCTCCGCCGCCTCGGGTTCCGGCGCGGACGGCGCCCGCGACACCGTCTGCGGCGTGCTGCGCTCCGTCGACGCCAAGGGCCGCCAGACGCTGAGCACCTGGGCCGGCACCGGATTCCCCGTCGACATCACCGCCAGCGGCACGAGCGCCTACGTCACCCCGGGCACCGGCCTGCTCTACACCCAGGCGCAGGGCCGCCAGACCACCGCGGGCGGGGCGCTGTTCCTGGTCACCGACACCGGGCTGCGGTACGCCGTCCAGGCCAACGGCGACAGCGACGCGGACCAGCCCTCACCCGGACCCGGCGCGAGCCCCGGCCAGGGCGGCGAGACCACCTCCGACGGCCGTCCCGCGCCGAGCCAGGCGCAGGCCCGGCTCGGCTACGCGAACGTGGTGCCGGTGACGGTGCCCATCGCCTGGTCGGAGTTCCTCTCCAAGGGCCCCCGGCTCGACAGCAACTCCGCCCGCCAGCCCCAGGGGTCGTGATGCGCAGCGCAGCGGTCGCGAACGCGCCGAAGCCCGCCCTCGCCGCCCTGCTGGCGGCCGCCGCCCTCACCCTGGGGGCCGCGCCGCAGGCCTCGTACGCGAGCGCCCGCGAGCCCTCGTACGGAAGCGCCCGCGAGTCCTCGTACGCGAGCCCGCGCGAGCCCTCGTACCCCCTGCGCCTCGCGGGCGCCGGCGAGTGCACCTTCCCGATGAAGAAGCAGATAGAGGACCGGCCCTGGGCGCTCCAGCGGCTGCTGCTCGACGAGCTCTGGGCGGACACCAAGGGCCGCTCCAAGGACGGCAAGAGCGTGCGCGTGGCCGTCATCGACACCGGTGTCGACCGGGTCAACCCGCAGCTCAGCGGCGCCCTCGACATCGGGGCCGGCCGGGACTTCCTCGACGCCAAGGGCGACGGCACCGCCGACACGGTCGGTCACGGCACCAAGGTCGCCGGGCTCATCGCGGCCCGCCCGAAGCCCGGTACCGGCTTCGTCGGGCTCGCCCCCGAGGCCACGATCATCCCCATCCGGCAGAACGACGGACAGGGCGGCGGCAACGCCCTGACCCTGAGCGAGGCCATCACGCACGCGGTGGCCAAGGGCGCCCAGGTCATCAACATCTCGCAGGACACCGAGCTGCCGATGACCGAGGACTCCAAGCTCGGGCAGGCCGTGAAGAAGGCCGTGGAGGCCAATGTGGTCGTCGTCGCCTCGGCCGGCAACGACGGCCTGACCGGGAAGAAGCGCGCCACCTACCCGGCGGCCTTCCCCGGCGTCCTCGCCGTGGGCTCCTCGGACCGCAACAACGAGCGCGCCGCCTTCTCCCAGCCCGGCTCCTTCATCGGGATCGCGGCCCCCGGGGTCGACATGGTCTCCACCGTCCCCGGATTCGGCCAGTGCGTGGACAACGGCACCAGCTTCTCCGCCCCCTACGTCGCCGGCGTCGCCGCCCTGCTGCGCGCCAAGCACCCGCAGTGGACCGCGCAGCAGGTGATCTGGCAGCTCCAGAACACCGCCGAGCGCTCCGTCAACGGCCATGACGACTACGTGGGCTGGGGCGTGGTCGACCCGGTCCGGGCGCTCACCCGGTCCGCCGCCGGCGCGGAGCCCCCCAAGGCCCCCGTACCGGACGCCGGGCCGCCCCCGGCGGCGGCCCCGGAACCGGCCGCGATGCAGACGACCGAGACGGCCCGCGAACGCGACGAGCGGCTCGGCACGTACGCGCTGGGGATCGGCGGCGTACTCATCGCCGTGATCGCGGGGACCGCCACGGTGGTGCGGGACGCGCGGAACCGAAGGCGCCGTTTGCAGTGAACGGTGTCACGGTTCCTCAACAGATCCCCAAGGGCTGTGTTGGGTCGGGCCGATCAACTGACTACAGTGTTCGGAGGCTTCACGACTGTGATCGGGGATGGTGCGTGGAGCGGAGGGGACCCGGGGGGCGTGTGGCTGAAAACCGCCCCCTCGGCGTGCCGCTCCGCCGCGCGATCCGCCGTTTCCGTCTGGCGAATTGAGAGATGAGGAGCTTCGGATGACCAACAATTTCGGACTCGCTGATGACCCGGTAAAGCAGGCACTCAACAAGATCTCGGAGACCGCCGACAGCGTCACCCGGCAGTCCCGGGAGCTGGCGGACATCCTGGCCACCGTCAGCGCGGGCTGGACCGGTGTGGGCGCGTCGGGGTTCACCTCCGCCCAGACGGTCGTCAACGAGGACCACGACGAGATCCGCCGGCTGCTCGGCGTGCTGCACAACGCGGTCGGGCAGACCAAGAACCTGAGCAACGCGCAGGACGACGACGTGGTCACGGCGTTCCAGTCGGTCAAGGCCGCCAGCGGCGGCGGCAACACCTCCGCCCTCAACGGGATCTGACCGGCGGGATCCGACCCGCTTCCCCACCCCCTTGCCCCGCCCCGTGCGAAGGAGAAGAGCATGACCGCGAACGACGGGCACACGAAGGTCCGGTACGAGAGCGTCCAGGTGATGGCGGACCGCATCCGCATCGTCTCGGACAACATCAAGAAGGACCTGGACGAGATGGGCGCGGCCCTGACGGTCGTCACCGACACCTGGGACGGCGAGGCGCACATCCAGTACGTCGAGCTGCAGCGCAAGTACAACGCCAAGGCCGACCACATGCGCGCCACGCTGCGCCAGGTCGCGGACCTCATCGAGCGCGGCAAGAACGACTACCGCGCCACCGACGTGAAGGCCTCGCGCCTGTTCACCGAGGCCTACTAGGCCCCGCGGCCGCGGGCCGGCCGGACATGAGGAAGGGGCGCGCCCGCACCGGGCGCGCCCCTTCCTCATGTTCCCGTGCACCCGGAGGGCGTACGGGTCCTAGCGCGGATCGCGGTCGAGATCGAACTCCCCGTCCCGGGCCCCGAGTACGAACGCCTCCCACTCGGCGGCGGTGTAGCGCAGCACCGTGTCCCGGTCCAGCGAGGACCGCATCGCCACCGCCCCCTCGGGCAGCCGGGCGATCTCGACCCGCTCCTCGTCGGGAGAGGTGCCGGGAGGGCCCTCCCATGCGACGCCGCTGATGTCGAGCCCGTACAGCTCGTCCTTCTCCTGCTGAGTGCCCATGAGCGGCCTCTCCTTCGGTGGTGCGTTCCCTGCCGATTATCGACGGTGACCAGCCGCGCGCGGGGGGCTTTCGGCAAGCCCCCCGCAAGCCCCGCAGGCCCCGCAGGCCCCGCAGGCCGCGCAGGCCTCCACCCCCGCGCGCACCGCCCTACATCCCCGGCAGCCGGCCGATCTGGATCAGCGAGGTCCCGCGCTTGCGCGAGACGAAGGAGGCCCGGCCCGGAGGCATGGGACGCGGCCGTGCGCTGCCGACCAGGTCCCCCTCGGAGGGATCGCCCGACAGCACCACGCCCTGCGCGCCCAGCTCCTTGATCCGCTGCATGAACGGCTCGTACAGCGCCCGCGAGGCCCCGGCCGAACTGCGCGCGATGATGAAGCGGACGCCGGTGTCCCGGGCGAACGGCAGGAACTCCACCAGCTGCGCCAGCGGATTGCCCTGGCTCGTGGCCACCAGGTCGAAGTCGTCGATGATGATGAACACGTCCGGGCCCGTCCACCAGCTGCGGTCGCGCAGCTGCTGCGGGGTGACGTCCTGCGGGGGCTGGCGGCGGGCGAACACCCCGGCCAGCGCCTCCATGTGCATCTGCAGGGAGCTCGCCATCGGCGCGTACTCCAGCAGGTGCTCCTCCGGCAGCGCGCCGAGCAGACCGCGCCGGTAGTCGCCGACCACCAGCCGCGCCCGGTCCGGGCCGTAGCGCTCCGCGATCCGCTGCGCGATGAGCCGCAGCAGGTTCGTCTTGCCCGACTCGCTCTCGCCGAACACCAGCAGGAAGGGGTCGGTCTCGAAGTCGACGAACACCGGCTCCAGCTCGGTCTCGTCGATGCCGATCGCGATCCCGCGCTCCGGGTACTCCCCGCCCTTGGGGAGCTGGTCCGCGTGCAGCAGCCGCGGCAGCAGCCGCACGCCGGGGGCGGCCTGCCCCGTCCAGTTCTGCTTCACGGCGTCCACGAAGGCGGCCGTGGCCTCCGACAGGTCGTCCGCCGCGTGCGAACCGTCGACCCGCGGCAGCGCGCCCAGGAAGTGCAGCTTCTCCGCGACCTGGCCGCGGCCCGGCATCCCCGTCGGGACGTTCGCCGCCACCTTGCGGTCGAACTCGGAGTCCATGACATCGCCCAGGCGCAGCTCCAGCCGGCTGAGGATCTGGTCCTTCAGCGCGGCGCGGACCTCCATGTACCGGGCGACCGTGATCACCACGTGGATGCCGTATCCCAGTCCGCGGGACGCGATGTCCGTGACGACCTGCTCCAGGGCCTCGTACTCGCCCCGGAAGCCGCCCCAGCCGTCGACGACCAGGAACACGTCGCCCCAGGCCTCCCCGGGCAGCTCGCCCGCGGCCCGCCGGCGCCGGTAGGTGCCGATCGAGTCGATGCCGTTCGCGCGGAAGAACTCCTCGCGCCGGCGCAGCACCCCGGCCACCTCCGCGACCGTGCGCCGCACCCGCTCCGGGTCCAGCCGGGAGGCCATACCGCCCACGTGCGGGAGCTCGGCCAGCGAGGACAGACCGCCGCCGCCGAAGTCCAGGCCGTAGAACTGCACCTCGCGCGGGGTGTGCGTCAGCGCGAAGGAGGAGATCAGCGTCCGCATCAGCGTGGACTTGCCCGACTGCGGACCGCCGACCACCATCATGTGGCCCGCCGCACCCGAGAAGTCCCGGTACAGCACCTCGCGCCGCTGCTCGAAGGGCTTGTCGATGAGCCCGAGCGGTACGACCAGCCCGCCCGGCCGCGTGTACCCCTCGGCGTGCAGCCCGCGCTCCGCGCTCGGTGCCAGCGCCGGCAGCAGCTGGTCCAGCGGCGGAGCCTGGTCCAGCGGCGGCAGCCACACCTGGTGCGCCGGCACCCCCTGCCCCTCCAGCCGTCCCACGATCACGTCCAGCACCGTGTCCGCCAGCGCGTCGTCCCCGGCCCGCGCCTCCTGCTCGGCCCGCGCCGACAGGTACGCCGGGTCCGGAGCCGCGTACACCACGGGCACCGGCGCCGCCGTGAACAGCACGGGCCGCCGCTCCACCGGGAACAGCCCGACCGACAGGTCCGGCCCGCCCGAGCGGTAGGTGCCCGAGACGTACGCCGCCTTGAAGCGCGTCATCTCGTCCGTACCGAACTTCAGGTAGCCCGAACCGGGCACCGACGGCAGGTGGTAGGCGTCCGGCACGCCGATCGCGGTCCGCGACTCCGCCGCCGAGAAGGTCCGCAGACCGATCCGGTACGACAGGTACGTGTCCAGCCCCCGCAGCTTGCCCTCCTCCAGCCGCTGCGAGGCCAGCAGCAGGTGCACGCCCAGCGACCGGCCGATGCGGCCGATCTGGATGAACATGTCGATGAAGTCCGGCTTCGCGGTCAGCAGCTCGGAGAACTCGTCGATGACCAGCACCAGCGAGGCCAGCGGCTCCAGCGGAGCCCCCGCCGCGCGGGCCTTCTCGTAGTCGTGGATGTTCGCGTAGTTGCCCGCCGAACGCAGCAGCTCCTGGCGGCGCTGCAGCTCACCGCGGATGGAGTCGCCCATGCGGTCCACGAGCGTGAGGTCGTCCGCCAGGTTGGTGATGACCGCCGCCACGTGCGGCATCTGCCCCATCCCGGTGAAGGTCGCACCGCCCTTGAAGTCCGCGAGGACGAAGTTCAGCGTCTCCGAGGTGTGCGTGACGGCCAGCCCCAGCACCAGCGTGCGCAGCAGCTCCGACTTGCCCGAACCGGTCGCGCCCACGCACAGCCCGTGCGGGCCCATGCCCTCCTGCGCGGCCTCCTTCAGGTCCAGCATCACGGGGGAGCCGTCCTCGCCGACCCCGATCGGCACGCGCAGCCGCTCGCCGGCGGAGCGCGGCCGCCAGGTCCGGGCCACGTCCACGGCGGCCGCGTCGCCCAGGTTCAGCAGGTCGGTGAAGTCCAGATTGGCCAGCAGCGGCTCGTCCTCGTCGCCGCCGCCCGTCCGCAGCGGCGCCAGCTGCCGGGCCAGTGCCTCGGCCGCCGTCAGCGACAGGGTGTCCGGCAGACCCTCGTAGGCGAAGCCCGCACCCGACTCCAGCCGCAGCCGGCCCGGCCGCACCACGACCGACAGCCCGCCGCGCGCCTCGTCCAGCTCGCCCGCCACCACCTCGACGACGGTGACCCCCTGCAGGCCCTCGGCCGCCGCGAACACCGAGTCCGGCGGCACCAGACCCCCGCGCGAACCCGAGTCCAGTACGAGCACCACGTGCGGCTGGTCCAGTACCGGGGACCCCTCCCGGCTGAACCGGGGCCGCCCCTCCAGCCGGGAACCGAGCAGCCCCTCCAGCTCACCGATGTCGTCGCTGAACAGCCGCTTCGTGCCGGCCCCGTCGATCTGGCCCGGCAGCTGCGTGTGCGGCAGCCACTTCACCCAGTCCCACTCCGCCACCGCGCCCGGCGCCGCCACCACGGCCACCATCAGGTCCTCGGGGGAGTGCAGCGTGGCCAGTTGCGCCACCAGCGCCCGCGCCGTGCCCCGCGCGGACTCCGGCTCCCCGGAGACCGTCACGTGGTAGAACGCCCGCAGCGACACCGCCATCGGCAGCCCGTCCAGCGAGGAGTGCACCCGCAGGAACCGCTGCATGGCGCCCGCCGCCAGCGGCTCCAGCTCGTCCACCGGCGCCGTGTCCGGAGCCACCAGCGGAGTCGCCAGACGCTGCGCGCCCAGTCCCAGCCGGGCCTGCCCGAAGTCCGGGTCGCCGACCCGGCGCTCCCACAGGCGCGAACCCTCGGCCACCACCGACCACAACTGCTCCGGAGCCGGGTGCAGATACAGCTGCGCGTCACGCTGGGCCCGCGCGGTCCTGCGTACCTGACGGCGGGTTTGCGCCAGGTACTTGAGGTAATCCCGCCGGATATCGGCCATTTGCCCTTGCGTACCGCGCCGGTGCCGCACCAACTGAGCCACCAGCATGCCCACCGTCGACACCATCATCAGCACGCCCATGATGCGCATGAACGGCGCGGCGCCCGGCATGAAGAAGAAGACGGCCGACGAACCCATCCCGAGCATCGGGAGGAGCTGCATCAGCACGCCCTCCTGCTGCCCCCGGGGAAGTTCCGGCGGCGCCTCCAGCCTCAGTTCGTCCGAAGGCACTTCGGGCGGCAGCGACCGGGGCGGACGTTTGACGACGATCTGGCTCACCGGAGCATCAATCCCTCGAAAACAGACGGGACGTCGCAACCGGCGCCCTCAAGTCCCGGGCGCGAAGGGGGTCTCCTCCGCAGAGAGGTGATCCTACTTGCCGACAGTCACCGGGCCTCCCGGTAGGGTGGCGCGCGCAGCATGCGCATCCGCGAATCGGCCGCGCACCGCAGGGCGGACCACCGCCGGCGGCGCGGCACCCGCACACCACGCACACCAACGCACACACCCACCGGGGGGCATCAGGTGAACACCGCCGAGGCGACCGGCTTCCGCAGGGTCACCGTCGTGGCTCCCGACAGCCGCATAGACGTCGCCCTCCCCGAGGACATCGCCGTCGCCGACATCTACCCCGAGCTGCTGCGCCTCACCGGCCAGACCCAGCCCGTCGGCGCACCCACCGGCTTCCACCTGGTCCTGCGCTCCGGCACCGTCCTCGACGGCGCCCGCACCCTCGCGGCCCAGCAGGTCCTGGACGGCGAAGTGCTCAGCCTGCGCCCCTTCGCGCAGTCCCTGCCGCCCGCCGTCTTCGACGACGTCTCCGACGCCGTCGCCGCCGCCGTGGTGCGCGACCGCCACCGCTGGAGCGACGACATGCTGCGCGGCGCGGGCCTGACCGGCGCCGCCGTCCTCTTCGTCCTGCTCGGCTTCGTCCTCTGGTACGCCGACCCCGTCCTGCACGACATGCACGGACTGCCCGGCATCATCGCCGGCTCCATCGGCCTGCTCCTCACCGCCGCCGCCGGAGTCCGCGCCCGGGTCTACCGCGACCGCGGCTCCGCCGTCGCCCTCGGCCTGGCCGCCGTACCGCACCTGCTGCTCGCCGGCGCCGGCATCATCGCCCCCGCCGCGGGCCAGGGACCCGGCCGGCTCCAGTTCCTCCTCGGCTGCGTCTGCGTGCTCGTCGCCTCCGTCGCCCTGGTCGCCCTCACCCCCGACGGCGACGCACCCTTCGTCGCGGTCACCTTCCTCGCCGCCACCGGCACCCTGGCCACGTTCGCCGCGATCGCCGCCGACGCCGGCGCCACCTCCGCCGCGGCCGTCTGCGCCCCCGCCGCCATCGGCCTCGTCGCCTTCCTCCCCGGCCTCTCCGCCCGCTTCGCCCGGCTCCCCATCGGCTACGCCGCCCCGCGCAGCGCCACGGCCGAGTACGAGACCCCCGACCGGTACGAGAGCGACCCCTACAACGAGTACGGGGAGCGCTCCGCCACCGACGGCAACGACTCCGGAGCCCCGCTCGACGCCGAGGCCATCGCCGCCCAGGCCCGCCGCGGCCACGAGATGCTCCTCGGCCTCGTCGGCGGCTGCGCGGCCGTCGCCGTCGGCGCCGCCGCCGTCCTCGGCTTCTCGGACAACACCTGGGCCCGGCTCCTGGCCCTGGCCACCGGGCTCGCCATGCTGCTGCGCGCCCGGCTCTTCCGCTACACCTCGCAGGTCGCCTGCGCACTGGTGGCCGGCTTCGCCGCCCTCGGCCTGCTCGTCCTCGGCCTCGCCATGCACCCGCCGTTCTCCCTGCTCAGGGAGCTCGCGCTGTACGGGGACCACAGCGGCCTGGAGATCCGTACGCTCTGGCTCTCGGCCGCCGTCGCCGCCGGCGCGGCCCTCCTCGCGGGAATTGCGCTGGTCATTCCCCGCAAGGGTCTGTCACCCTTCTGGGGGCGGCTGCTCGACCTCACCGAGGCGGCGGTCCTGCTCAGCCTGGTCCCGCTGACCCTGGCCGTGCTCGACGTCTACGCCCGGGCCCGCTCTCTCACCAGCTGAGACGAGGGTCAGCGGCAGCCTGGTACGCTGTGTGACGGCCGCTTGTGTACGCGCCTCCGGATCGCTCCGGGGCTGCGCTCAGCGGACCCCGCCTCCCGAGTTACGGAAGATCCCCAGAGAATTCGACCTGGGGCACTCGGTGGCTATGTAGACCTATTACAAGGAGTACGCGTGCCGCTCGACGCCGCAGTCAAGAAGCAGCTCATCGCAGAGTTTGGTGCCAAGGAGGGCGACACCGGCTCCCCCGAGGTCCAGGTGGCCATGCTGTCCCGCCGCATCTCGGACCTCACCGAGCACCTGAAGTCCCACAAGCACGACCACCACTCCCGTCGTGGTCTGCTGATCCTGGTCGGCCAGCGTCGCCGCCTGCTGCAGTACCTGGCCAAGAAGGACATCCAGCGCTTCCGTACGCTGGTCGAGCGCCTCGGCATCCGCCGCGGTGCGGCCGGCGCCAAGTAAAGACGCTGTGAAGGGAGCGGTTCCCACATTGAGTGGGCCGCTCCCTTTGCTGTACGTGCGCGACGTACCGGACGCTTTGTAGTCTGGAAGCGTCCGCGTCGCGAGACGCGCACAACTGAAGAGGAGGAGCGCCCTCCCACGCCGCCGGTCCTCGGTAGTGGCATCCGGAAAGCCCGTACGGGGCTTCGCCCGGCTGCTTCGATCGAAGACCGGCCCGCACGCCAGGAGCGCTTCTCCGCAACCGTCCACCACCACACGGGTGGCGGACGGAGACGACGAAAATGGAGAAAACGCTAGTGGAGAACGAGACCCACTACGCCGAGGCCGTCATTGACAACGGTTCCTTCGGCACCCGCACCATCCGCTTCGAGACGGGCCGTCTGGCCCGCCAGGCCGCCGGCTCCGCCGTTGCCTACCTGGACGACGACACGATGGTGCTTTCCGCCACCACCGCGTCGAAGAAGCCCAAGGACCAGCTCGACTTCTTCCCCCTGACGGTGGACGTCGAGGAGCGCCAGTACGCGGCCGGCAAGATCCCCGGCTCGTTCTTCCGCCGCGAGGGCCGCCCCTCCGAGGACGCGATCCTCACCTGTCGCCTGATCGACCGCCCGCTGCGCCCGTCCTTCAAGAAGGGCCTGCGCAACGAGATCCAGGTCGTCGCGACGATCATGGCGCTCAACCCCGACCACCTGTACGACGTCGTGGCGATCAACGCCGCCTCCGCGTCCACCCAGCTGGCCGGCCTGCCCTTCTCCGGCCCGATCGGCGGCGTCCGCGTCGCGCTGATCCGCGGCCAGTGGGTCGCCTTCCCGACGCACACCGAGCTCGAGGACGCCGTCTTCGACATGGTCGTCGCGGGCCGCGTGCTCGACGACGGTGACGTCGCGATCATGATGGTCGAGGCCGAGGCCACCGAGAAGACCATCGCCCTGGTCAAGGGCGGCGCCGAGGCGCCGACCGAGGAGGTCGTGGCCGCCGGCCTCGACGCCTCGAAGCCCTTCATCAAGGTCCTCTGCAAGGCCCAGGCGGACCTGGCGGCCAAGGCCGCCAAGCCCGAGGGCGAGTTCCCGGTCTTCCTGGACTACCAGGACGACGTGTACGAGGCCCTCGCGGCCGCCGTCAAGGGCGAGCTCTCCCAGGCGCTGACCATCGCGGGCAAGCAGGACCGCGAGGCCGAGCTGGACCGCGTCAAGGAGATCGCCGCCGAGAAGCTCCTCCCGGCCTTCGAAGGCCGCGAGAAGGAGATCTCCGCCGCGTACCGCAGCCTCACCAAGGCCCTGGTCCGCGAGCGCGTCATCAAGGACAAGGTCCGCATCGACGGCCGCGGGATCACGGACATCCGTACCCTCGCCGCCGAGGTCGAGGCCATCCCGCGCGTGCACGGCTCGGCGCTGTTCGAGCGTGGCGAGACCCAGATCCTGGGCGTCACCACCCTCAACATGCTCCGCATGGAGCAGCAGCTGGACACCCTCTCCCCGGTGACCCGCAAGCGCTACATGCACAACTACAACTTCCCGCCGTACTCGGTCGGCGAGACCGGCCGCGTCGGTTCGCCGAAGCGCCGCGAGATCGGCCACGGCGCGCTCGCCGAGCGCGCGATCGTGCCGGTGCTCCCGACGCGCGAGGAGTTCCCCTACGCGATCCGCCAGGTGTCCGAGGCTCTCGGCTCCAACGGCTCGACGTCCATGGGCTCGGTCTGCGCCTCCACCATGTCGCTGCTGAACGCCGGTGTGCCCCTCAAGGCCCCCGTCGCCGGTATCGCCATGGGCCTGATCTCGCAGGAGATCGACGGCAAGACCCACTACGTCGCCCTCACCGACATCCTCGGTGCGGAGGACGCCTTCGGCGACATGGACTTCAAGGTCGCCGGCACCAAGGAGTTCGTCACCGCGCTCCAGCTGGACACCAAGCTCGACGGCATCCCGGCCTCGGTCCTGGCCGCCGCCCTCAAGCAGGCCCGCGACGCCCGCCTCCACATCCTCGACGTGATGATGGAAGCGATCGACACGCCGGACGCCATGTCCCCGTTCGCCCCGCGGATCATCACGGTCAAGATCCCCGTGGACAAGATCGGTGAGGTCATCGGCCCCAAGGGCAAGATGATCAACCAGATCCAGGAGGACACCGGCGCCGAGATCACGATCGAGGACGACGGCACCATCTACATCGGTGCCGCCGACGGTCCGGCCGCCGAGGCCGCCCGCGCCACGATCAACCAGATCGCCAACCCGACCATGCCGGAGGTCGGCGAGCGCTACCTGGGTACGGTCGTCAAGACCACCACCTTCGGTGCCTTCGTCTCCCTCATGCCCGGCAAGGACGGCCTGCTGCACATCTCGCAGATCCGCAAGCTCGCCGGTGGCAAGCGCGTGGAGAACGTCGAGGACGTGCTCGCGGTCGGCACCAAGGTCCAGGTCGAGATCGCCGAGATCGACTCCCGCGGCAAGCTCTCGCTGGTCCCCGTCATCGACGGCGAGGCCGCCGGTGACGACGCTGACAAGGACGACTCCGACAAGTGACGTCGCGTAGTTCCCGTGTGACGGCCCGCCCCTCTTCGGAGGGGCGGGCCGTCGCCCGTACCCAAACACTGCTCAAGGGCGCGAACGGCATCGGCACCGTCCGGCGCACGGTCCTCCCCGGCGGACTGCGCGTCGTCACCGAGACCCTGCCGTCCGTCCGCTCCGCCACCTTCGGGATCTGGGCGCACGTCGGCTCCCGGGACGAGACGCCCACGCTCAACGGCGCCACGCACTACCTGGAGCACCTCCTCTTCAAGGGCACCGACAAGCGCAGTGCCCTCGACATCTCCTCCGCGATCGACGCGGTCGGCGGCGAGATGAACGCCTTCACGGCGAAGGAGTACACCTGCTACTACGCGCGGGTGCTCGACACCGACCTGCCGCTGGCCATCGACGTCGTGTGCGACATGCTCACCGGCTCGCTGATCCTCGAATCCGATGTCGACGCCGAGCGCGGAGTCATCCTCGAAGAGATCGCGATGACCGAGGACGACCCGGGCGACATGGTCCACGACCTGTTCGCCCAGACCATGTACGGGGACACCCCGCTCGGGCGCCCCGTCCTCGGCACCGTCGACACGATCAACGCGCTCACCGCCGACCGGATCCGCCGCTTCTACAAGAAGCACTACGACCCCACCCACCTGGTCGTGGCGGCCGCGGGCAACGTCGACCACAACAAGGTCGTACGCCAGGTCCGCGCGGCCTTCGAGAAGGCCGGCGCCCTCACCCGTACCGACGCCGAACCGGTCGGCCCGCGCTCCGGCACCAAGCGGATCCGCACCTCCGGCCGTGTCGAGCTGGTGGGCCGCAAGACCGAGCAGGCCCACGTGGTCCTCGGCATGCCGGCCCTTGCCCGCACCGACGAGCGCCGCTGGGCGCTCGGGGTGCTGAACACCGCGCTCGGCGGCGGCATGTCCTCCCGCCTCTTCCAGGAGGTCCGGGAGAAGCGCGGCCTGGCCTACAGCGTGTACTCGTACACCTCGGGCTTCGCCGACACCGGCCTCTTCGGCGTCTACGCCGGCTGCCGCCCCAACCAGGTCCACGACGTCCTGCGGATCTGCCGGGACGAGCTGGACAAGGTCGCCGCCGACGGGCTCACCGACGAGGAGATCCGGCGGGCCGTCGGCCAGCTGTCCGGCTCCACCGTCCTCGGCCTGGAGGACACCGGCGCGATCATGAACCGCATCGGCAAGAGCGAGCTCTGCTGGGGCGACCAGATGTCGGTCGACGACCTGCTGGCCCGGATCGCGGCCGTCACCCCGGACGAAGTGCGCTCGGTCGCGCAGGACGTCCTGGCGCAGCGGCCCTCGCTCGCGGTGATCGGCCCGCTGAAGGAGAAGCAGGCGGCCCGTCTGGACGAGGCCGTCGCCTAGCCAGGCCCCACCTCAGGAGCACGTCGCCCGGGCCCCGGGACAGGGCCCGGGCCCGTACGCACTTTAAGGAATGACATGAGCAAGCTGCGCGTGGCAGTTCTCGGCGCCCAGGGCCGCATCGGCTCCGAGGCCGTCAAGGCGGTCGAGGCCGCCGAGGACATGGAACTGGTGGCCGCCCTGGGCCGCGGAGACAAGCTGGAGACGCTGGCCGAGGCCGGCGCCCAGGTCGCGGTCGAGCTGACCACCCCCGCCTCGGTGATGGAGAACCTGGAGTTCCTCGTCCGCCACGGCATCCACGGAGTGGTCGGCACCACCGGCTGGACCGAGGACCGCCTCGGGACGCTGAACACCTGGCTCGCCGCCTCCCCGGCGACCGGCGTCCTCATCGCCCCGAACTTCTCCATCGGCGCCGTCCTCACCATGAAGTTCGCCGCGCAGGCCGCCCGGTACTTCGAGTCCGTCGAGGTCGTCGAACTGCACCACCCGAACAAGGTCGACGCCCCCTCCGGCACGGCGACCCGTACGGCCCAGCTCATCGCGGCCGCCCGCGCCGAGGCCGGCCTCGGCGCGCAGCCCGATGCCACCGCCACCGCCCTGGACGGCGCGCGCGGCGCGGACGTCGACGGCGTCCCGGTGCACGCGATCCGCCTGCGCGGACTGCTGGCCCACCAGGAGGTGCTCCTCGGCGGCGAGGGCGAGACCCTGACCATCCGTCACGACTCCCTGCACCACAGCAGCTTCATGCCGGGCATCCTGCTCGGCGCGCGCCGCGTGACGCAGACCCCGGGCCTCACCTTCGGCCTGGAAAACTTCCTCGAACTCGGCTGACGAGCAGGCGGCGACCCCCATGCGCGCGAAGATCCTCTACTTCCTCACGGCCGCGGTCCTGGTCGTGTACTTCGTCCTGGTCGGCAGCAGGGGCCTGATGCTGATCCGGCACGGGACCCTGCTCACCGTCACCTTCGGGGTGGCGGTGCTGATCCTGCCGGTCATCGGCGTCTGGTTCCTCTGGAAGAACACCCAGTTCGTCACCCGGGCCAACCGGCTCGGAGCCGAGCTGGAGGCCGAGGGCGGACTGCCCGTGGACGAGCTGGAGCGGGACAAGTACGGCCGGATCCTGCGGGATTCGGCCGACGAGGTCTTCGCGCGCCGCAGGGCCGAGACCGAGGACGCGCCGGGGGACTGGCGCAGCTGGTTCCGCCTGGCCATCGCCTACCACGACGCCCGCGACACCCCGCGGGCCCGCAAGGCCATGCAGCGGGCCATCTCCCTGCACGACGGAAAGCCCGTACAAGCCTGAGCCTGTACGGGCTTCCCGTGCGCGTCACGCCCTCTGGAGGGCGCCGGGGCGGACCGCCTCAGGCGGGCACCGCCCGGTACTCGTCCGCCCAGGCCTCGACCGAGTGGGCGGCCCGGTCGAAGGCCTCGGTCCGCGCCAGGAAATCGGCGTTGTGGTCGGTCAGCAGGACCGGCAGCGCGGCGCCTCCGCGCGCGGCCACGGTCAGGGCCTGACCCTGCACGGTCCTGGGCAGTCCGAGCCAGCGCACGGGCTGCTGCACCGTGCGGACCTCGCCGACCTGGTTCCAGGGGATCGAGCGGGTGGTCAGGAACCCCGCCACGCGCAGCCCCTTGGGGCTCACCCAGACGCCCGTGCGCAGCAGCCGCAGGGCGGAGCCGACCACGACGAGCGAGGCCAGCAGACCGCCCAGGGCGCCGGTCCAGGTGCCGGCGGCCACGATGATGACCGTGGCGAACAGCATGAACGAGCCGACCAGGAGCATCACCGAGGCGATGGCGACCCGCCAGGGACCCGGGCGGTAGGGGCGGCGCCAGCGGTCGGGGTCTTCGTAGGGGAGCGTCTCCCCGGTGTCGTGCGCGTCGAATGCGCCGTCGGCCGTCAGGAAGGGCAGGGGCACGGCAGGACCTCACTCACATGCACGTTCGGTTGGGCTGTGCCCGTGAGGCTACCGCCCCTCGGAGGCCTCCGACTGCTGCGACTTCGCCGGTGCGTGGCTCGGCTGCAGTGCGGGGATGCCGAAGAGCAGCGATCCTACGAGCCCTGCGACGACGGTCAGTCCGACCAGACTACGGGCGGCGATCTGGGTCTTGCTCAGACTCTCGCGCGGCGGCGGAGTGACGTTGCTGCGGAATCGGTCGGCCTCCGCGACGAAGGCGAACGGGACGGGTTCGCGCCGGCGGAACATGGGGAACGACTCTCCTCACGGTCGGGGGCCCCGGGACGGTGGGGGCGGGATGGGCGGACGGTTCTACGGAGTAGGACGTACGAAAGGCCCGATCGGTGCCGATTTCCGGGACATTAATCGAAGTTCATGGCGCTGCGTCAGCTCCGCCGGCCGGGCCCGGCCGGGCCCGGACACGGCCGGGCCGCCCGTTCGGCCCTGCCGGCAGACCCTCCCGCCCCACCCGCGCGACCCGGCCGGCACCCTTCCCACGGCCGACCGCGACGCCCCATATGCCCCGATATCCCGGTTCCGCACGGATGTACGGAACAAGTCTGAAGTGTCCGTATTGCCACGTTTCGTAAAGTTCATCTAGGCTGATCAAACGGACCCGGCACTGCTTGAACCCCCGAGCAGGCAGTGCCGGGCTCCAACACCGTCATCACGTCCCCCGAGGGGACACCGCGAGCATGGCAGCGAGTAGCGTGTTACCCATGGCTCCGATCTCGACTCCGCAGACCCCCTTCGGGCGGGTCCTCACCGCCATGATCACGCCGTTTACGGCGGATGGCGCACTTGACCTCGACGGCGCGCAGCAGCTCGCCGTCCACTTGGTGGACGCAGGCAACGACGGCCTGATCATCAACGGAACCACCGGTGAGTCGCCGACCACCACTGACGCGGAGAAAAACGACCTCGTACGAGCCGTCCTCGAAGCGGTCGGAGACCGGGCCCACGTGGTCGCCGGCATCGGCACCAATGACACCCGTCACACCCTCGAACTGGCCCGCCAGGCCGAGCGCACCGGCGCCCACGGCCTGCTCGCGGTCACCCCGTACTACAGCAAGCCGCCGCAGGAGGGCCTCTTCCGGCACTTCACGGCGATCGCCGACGCCACCGAGCTCCCGGTCATGCTCTACGACATCCCGGGCCGCAGCGGTGTACCGATCAATACCGAAACACTCGTCCGGCTGGCCGAGCACCCCCGTATCGTGGCCAACAAGGACGCCAAGGGCGACCTCGGACGCGCCAGCTGGGCCATCGCGCAGAGCGGCCTCGCCTGGTACTCCGGTGACGACATGCTGAACCTGCCGCTCCTGTCGGTCGGCGCGGTCGGTTTCGTCTCCGTGGTCGGTCACGTGGTCAGCCCCGAGCTCCGCGAGATGCTCGAGGCCCACCTGGGCGGCGACGTCCAGAAGGCCACCGAGATCCACCAGAAGCTGCTCCCCGTCTTCACCGGCATGTTCCGCACCCAGGGTGTGATCACCACCAAGGGCGCACTGAACCTGCAGGGCCTGCCCGCGGGCCCGCTGCGGCTCCCGTTGGTCGAGCTGACCGCCGAAGAGACGGCGCAGCTCAAGATCGATCTTGCCGCCGGCGGGGTACAGCTCTGACATCAGACTTCACAACTGAATAAGCAGAACCACACAAGACAACAGCAAGTGCACGAATGACATGCGCGCCACGTGCCTCGACGGGTACGTGGCCGCGCGTGGTGAAGGAGAACCTTTTGAGCCATCCGCATCCTGAACTCGGTCCGCCGCCGAAGCTCCCCAAGGGCGGCCTTCGGGTCACCCCCCTGGGCGGGCTCGGTGAGATCGGCCGCAACATGACCGTCTTCGAGTTCGACGGCCGCCTGCTCATCGTCGACTGCGGCGTCCTCTTCCCCGAAGAGGAACAGCCGGGCATCGACCTGATCCTGCCGGACTTCTCGTCCATCCGGGATCGCCTCGACGACATCGAGGGCATCGTCCTCACGCACGGCCACGAAGACCACATCGGCGCCGTCCCGTACCTCCTCCGGGAGAAGCCGGACATCCCGCTGATCGGCTCCAAGCTGACGCTGGCGCTCATCGAGGCCAAGCTCCAGGAGCACCGCATCCGCCCCTACACCCTCGAGGTGAAGGAAGGCGAGCGCGAGAACCTCGGCCCCTTCGACTGCGAGTTCATCGCGGTCAACCACTCCATCCCGGACGCCCTGGCCGTGGCCATCCGCACCGGCGCCGGCATGGTCGTGTGCACCGGTGACTTCAAGATGGACCAGCTCCCGCTGGACAACCGCCTCACCGACCTGCACGCCTTCGCGCGTCTGAGCGAAGAGGGCATCGACCTTCTCCTCTCGGACTCGACGAACGCCGAGGTCCCGGGCTTCGTCCCGCCCGAGCGCGAGATCTCGAACGTCCTGCGCACGGTCTTCGCCAACGCCAACAACCGGATCATCGTGGCGAGCTTCGCGAGCCACGTGCACCGCATCCAGCAGATCCTCGACGCCGCCCACGAGTACGGCCGCAGGGTCGCCTTCGTCGGCCGCTCGATGGTCCGCAACATGGGCATCGCCCGTGACCTGGGCTACCTGAAGGTCCCGGCCGGCCTCGTCGTGGACGTCAAGACCCTCGACGACCTGCCGCCCCACGAGGTCGTCCTGGTCTGCACGGGGTCGCAGGGCGAGCCGATGGCGGCCCTGTCCCG
Source organism: Streptomyces sp. NPDC002104 (assembly GCF_053593795.1). Lineage (NCBI taxonomy): Bacteria > Bacillati > Actinomycetota > Actinomycetes > Kitasatosporales > Streptomycetaceae > Streptomyces > Streptomyces sp. NPDC002104. The sequence goes on from NZ_JBSFDF010000011.1 coordinate 191,611, forward strand.
CATGGCGAACCGCGACCACCAGATCCGGATCGTCCCGGGCGACACGGTCATCCTGGCCTCGTCGCTCATCCCGGGCAACGAGAACGCGGTCTACCGCGTGATCAACGGCCTGACGCGCTGGGGCGCCAACGTCGTGCACAAGGGCAACGCCAAGGTGCACGTCTCCGGCCACGCCTCCGCCGGCGAGCTGCTGTACTTCTACAACATCTGCAAGCCGCGGAACCTGATGCCGGTCCACGGCGAATGGCGCCACCTGCGCGCCAACGCCGAGCTCGGCGCCCTGACGGGCGTACCGAAGGACCGCATCGTCATCGCGGAGGACGGCGTCGTCGTCGACCTCATCGACGGCAAGGCCCGCATCTCGGGCAAGGTCCAGGCCGGCTACGTCTACGTGGACGGCCTCTCGGTCGGCGACGTCACCGAAGCCCACCTCAAGGACCGCAAGATCCTGGGTGACGAGGGCATCATCTCGGTCTACGTCGTGGTGGACAGCACCACGGGCAAGATCGTCAGCGGCCCGAACATCCAGGCCCGCGGCTCCGGCATCGAGGACTCGGCGTTCTCGTCGGTCCTGCCGAAGATCGAGGAAGCCATCGCCCGGGCCGCCGCGGACGGCGTGGCCGAGCCGCACCAGATCCAGCAGCTCATCCGCCGCACGATGGGCAAGTGGGTCTCGGACGGCTACCGCCGCCGCCCGATGATCCTCCCGGTCGTCGTCGAGGTCTGACCCTCGCGGTAGCGACCACACCGGAGCGGGGCAACCGGATTTGCATCCGGGGGCCCCGCTCCAGTACGTTTACGTCTCCACCTCGCACGACCCCCCTGCACACACGTGTGCCCGGGCATGTCACCGCGAGCGGGTGGGATTCCAGAGCAGGGAAACCTGATAAAGTCTGGCTCGCCCGAAAGGGAATGGCTCTCCAATGGCCGTCCAATTCAAATCCAAGTCGGAAACGACACGGAAATGATCTGGTAGAGTTGGAATCGCCGGAAAGGAAAACCGCGAAAAGCGGAGGACCTGGAAGGCGGAAAACAAGCGAGACAGACTCTGATAGAGTCTGAAACGCAAGAACAGAACAGAACGAAAGCCCGGAGGAAAGCCCGAGAGGGTGAGTACAAAGGAAGCGTCCGTTCCTTGAGAACTCAACAGCGTGCCAAAAATCAACGCCAAAAAGTTGATAC
>NZ_JBSFDF010000012.1:0-14043 GCF_053593795.1 Streptomyces sp. NPDC002104
GGCCACCCCGGAGCAGTGCGCCGAGCTCACCGAGGCGGCCCTGGGCATGGTCCGCACCTCACGCGGCCATCAGCTCGAGGGGTACCTCCACCACGACATCGCCTTCCACCGGACCGTGCTCAACGCCTCCGGCAACGAGATGTTCGCGCGGCTCGGCGACGTCGTCGCCGAGGTCCTGACCGGGCGCACCCAGCACGCGGTGATGTTCCACGACCCCGACCCGGCCGCCGTCACGCTGCACGTGCGCGTGGCCGAGGCCGTACGGGAGGGCGACGCGGCCGGCGCGGAGGCGCTGACGCGGCAGATCGCGGTCGGCGCGCTGGAGGAACTTGACGTACTCGCGCCGTAGCCGGCCGGGGCTCCCGGGGCGGACGGGCCGCCCGTGCGGTCAGTCGCGTACGGGGGCGTCCGCCGTGGGACGGGGGCGGGGACGGGTGCGCGTGCTGGCGCCGTCCGCTCCCAGGCCCGCGAGCAGGCGCAAGCCGTCCTCGGCGGGGGTGCCGGGGGCCGCGGACAGGACCAGCAGCTCCATGCCCGATTCGCCCGGCAGCGCGAAGTTCTCCTGGTGCAGTTCCAGCAGTCCGACCAGCGGGTGCCTGTACGTCTTGCGCCCGTGGGTGCGGGCGCGCACGTCCGCGCGGGCCCACAGGCGCCGGAACCGCTCGCTGCCCATGGCCAGTTCGCCGATGAGCGCGGCCAGTCCGGGGTCGTCGGGGTACTGGCCGGCGGCCAGGCGCAGGTGCCCGACCACGTCGAGGGTGCAGTGCTCCCACTCCGCGTAGAGACCGTGCTCGGCCTCCTCCAGGAAGAGGTGCCGGGCGATGTTCAGGCCCGGCATCGGCCGGCCGAAGAGGAGCCCGGCGAGGCGGTTCCCGGCCAGCGCGTTCAGGCGGTGGTCCATGATCAGCGCGGGCGCGCCGGCGACGAGGTCGAGGACGCGCAGCACTTCCGGGCGGATCCTCCCGCCCGGCGCCTTCGCGCGGCGCCGGCGCTGCCGGGCGAGCCGGTAGAGGTGCTCGCGCTCGGTCTCGTCGAGGCCGAGGACGCGGGCGAGCGCGTCGAGGACCTGCTCGGAGGGCTGGGTCGCGCGGCCCTGCTCCAGGCGCACGTAGTAGTCGACGCTGACGCCGGACAGGTGCGCCACCTCTTCGCGGCGCAGGCCCGCGACCCGGCGGCGGCTGTCGGTGGGGATGCCGGCGGCCGCCGGGTCGACCCGTGCGCGCCGGGTCCGCAGGAAGCCCGCAAGATCGTCCATCGGCCCAGTATGACCGCGGCGGCGCCCGTGAAGGTGGCCCTGCCAGTACCAGGAACTCCGGTCCGACGGAAGGCGCGCCCCTGAACAACGGGCGCCGCGGGGCCCAGGATCGAAGGCATCCGAACCCGAGGAGTACCCGTGAAGACGCTGATCGTCCACGCCCACCCCGAGCCCGATTCGCTCAACGGCTCGCTGAAGGACCTGGCGGTGTCCACGCTGGAGGGCGCCGGGCACGAGGTGCGGGTGAGCGACCTGTACGCGATGAACTGGAAGGCGGTCGTGGACGCCGAGGACTACGGCCCCCACGCGTCGAGCCCGCTGAAGGTCGCCCTGGACTCGGGCCGGGCCTTCGAGGCCGGGGCGCTGTCCCCGGACGTGCTCGCCGAGCAGGAGAAGCTGCTGTGGGCCGACACGGTCATCTTCCAGTTCCCGCTGTGGTGGTACTCGATGCCCGCGATCCTCAAGGGCTGGGTGGACCGGGTGTTCACCTACCGTTTCGCGTACGGGGTCGGCGAGCACAGCGACACGAAGTACGGGGAGCGCTTCGGCGAAGGCACCCTCGCGGGCCGCAGGGCCCTCCTCTCGGTGACCGCCGGCGGCCCGGAGTCGCACTACGCCGCCCGCGGGATCAACGGCCCCATCGACGACCTGCTGTTCCCGATCCACCACGGGATCCTCTACTACCCGGGCATCGAGCCGCTGCCGCCGTTCGTCCTGTACGGCACCGACCGGATGAGCGCGGAGGACTACGCGGACGCCGCCAAGGCCTGGGAGGAGCGACTGCTCACCCTGGAGTCGACGGCCCCCATCCCCTTCCGGCGGCAGAACTTCGGCGACTACGAGATCCCGTCGCTGCAACTGAAGGAGGGCCTGGAGCCGGTGGGCCGCGGGGGCTTCGGGCTGCACGTACGATGACCGCCCCCCGCGGAGCCGCCTGGCGGCATGCCCGCCCGACCGGATGGCCGGCCGCCCGGCCGTCTGTTTGCCCGCTTGCCTAACTGCCGGCCTGACCGGGGGCGTCCGGTCGGCTGCGTGACCGCCTCCCTGGCTGCCTGTCCAGCGTGTCGCGTGCCGGGCTGCCCGTTTGGCCAACTGCCCGCATGCCTGCCTGTCCGGCTGCCTGCCTGAGTGCCGGGCCGTCTGCCCGGGCGGCCGGGGACCGGCGGGCCGACGGGGCCCGTGGGGCTGGCGAGTTGCTGGGAGGGCGGGGCTGGATGGCTGGGGCGTGCCGCGCGTGCCGCGCGTGCCGCGCGTGCCGCGCAGGTTGTCCGGGAAACCCGGCAACCCGGCAACCGGGCAGCCCGTGCCGTGGGACAACCTCACCCGTCACCCGTCACCCGTCACCCGTCACCCGTCACCCGTCATGCCGTCAGGGAGCCGGGCAACCCGGGCCGACGGGCAACCCGGGACGTCGGGCAATCTCGGCCTGTCGGCCTGTCGGCCTGTCGGCCTGTCGGCCTGTCGGGGAAGCGGTCGTCGGGGAACCGGGCGTCCAGCAACCGGGCGTCGGGGTGGCGGTGTCGGCGCCCCGCCGTCCGGCGTACCGGCACCGCGTGTCGTTGGCCCAACTCGTTGACGCTGCGGCGGCATCGGCGTTTTTGATCTTCGTCGGACCCCCTTCCGGGAGATGCTCCCCCTCGCTTCGGCCGGAGCAGACGACCATTTCCGTTCGGCGAAGGGGTACTCGCATGTCTTCCACAGCAAGAACCGGACGAAGGGCCCGGTTGGCCGGCGGCCTCGTGCTGCCGGTGGCCGTGGCGCTGAGTGGATTCACGGCCCCGGCGGTGGCCTCCGACTCGGCGGGGGTCTCGGGAGGCGGTGCGGTGTCGGCTTCGGGGGACGTTGCGTCGGCCTCCGGCGGGGTTGCTTCGCCCCTCTCGGGCGGTGGCGCGGGGCCCGGTTCCGGTAGCGGTGCTGTGCTGGGTTCGGGAGGGGCTGTGCCGGCTTCCGGCACGGGTGTTGTGCCGGGCGCGGCGGCCGTGTCCGAGGGGGGTGCCGTGCGGGCTCCGGGTGGGGGTGCTGCGCTGGGCTTGGGTGATGGCGCGGTGTCGGCTTCCGATGGGGGTCCTGTGCCGGGCATGGATGGTGGCGGGGTGACCGGTTCTGTGAGGGGCGCGGCGGCTGTGCCCGAGGGGGGTGCCGTGCGGGCTTCCGGCGGGAGTGCTGCGCGGGCTCCGGGTGGGGGTGCTGCGCCGGGCTTGGGTGATGGGGCGGTGCCGGCTTCCGGTGGGGGTGCTCTGCCGGGCTCGGGTGGTGAAGTGCCCGGCTTCGGGAGGGGAACGGTGGTTGCCTCCGAGGGGGGTCCCGCGCGGGCTTCCGGTGGGGGCGCTGCGCCGGCTTCCGGGAAGAGGGCTGTGCCGGGATTGGGCGGTGGCGGCGCGGCGCTCGATTCCGGGAGGAGCGTGGCACCAGGCGCGGGTGGTGGCGCAGGGCCCCGTTCCGGGCGGGGTGCGGCGGTTGCCTCCGCGGAGGGTGCCTCGGACTTCGGTGGGCGGGTGGCCGGCGGTCCGGGTGCCGCGGCGGGATCTGCCGGGGGCGGCGGAGCCCAGTCCGGGGGAGAGGGCGCTCCGCAGGCGGCGTACGCGCCTTCGGCGTCGGGCATGCGGAGTGCTCCGCAGACGCTGCGGCCCGGCCCTGCGCCGGAGCCGGTGTCCGTAGGGCGGGACGGGGGCTGCGCGCGGGAACGCGCCGAGGCGGTTCCGGAGGGCGGGCACCCGTGCTCCGATTCGGACGGGACCCAAGGCCCACGGGGGCCGAAGGGTGCGAAGGGGGACAAGGGGGAGAAGGGGGCCGCTGGGCCCAGGGGCGAAGCGGGGCCCCCGGGTCCCAGGGGCGAGCCGGGCGGGAAGGGGAACGCCGGCGCCAAGGGTGACGCCGGGCCGCCCGGGGCAAAGGGTGAGCCGGGGGAGAAGGGGAGCGCCGGGCCCAGGGGTGATGCCGGCCCCAAGGGTGACGCCGGGCCCAAGGGTGATGCGGGACCCAAGGGGGACGTCGGCGCCAAGGGTGACGCCGGGCCCAAGGGGGATGCCGGACCCAAGGGCGATGCGGGACCCAAGGGTGACGTCGGCCCCAAGGGCGACGCCGGGCCCCCCGGGCCCAAGGGGGAGGCGGGTCTCAGGGGGAGTGCCGGGCTCAAGGGGGAGCGGGGTGCCGTGGGGCGGAAGGGGGATCCGGGGGGCAAGGGGGACGTGGGGCGGACCGGGGACGTCGGGGCGGCCGGGCCGCAGGGGCAGCAGGGGCCCGCGGGGCCGGCCGGGCCGGCGGGTGCGCAGGGGCTGCCGGGCCTTCCCGGAACCGCCGGGCCGCAGGGGCTCGCGGGACCGTCCGGGCGGGAGGGGGCCCCGGGCCCGACCGGTGCCACCGGGGCGATGGGCCCGCTGGGCCCGGTGGGTCCACAGGGGGTCCCGGGCCCCATCGGCCCGTGCTCCTCGGTGGACAACCAGATGCCCAACAACTCCGAGGAGTTCGCGCTCGTCCTCAAGGACGGCAAGACCTACCTCGGCCGCCGGACCCGCGACACGGCCGGCCAGTGGGGCGACTTCGCCTGGACCGACCTCACCGTGGCGCCGGTCACCGGCTACCCCGCCGACGTCTGCACCGTCGCCCTGGCCATCCATGGCAACGACGTGAAGATCAAGGCCGTCACCAAGACGGGCACGCTCTACCACACCCACTGCGTGACCAACGGGCGCGCCGTCACCTGCGACGCACCCTGGGCGCCCGTGCACACGCAGCCCGGAACGGCGGCGCCCGCCGCCCGCGGCGTCCCGGCCCGGGACCACGACCGGTCCTGACCCCACCCCCGGCACCCGCCCCGTACGCCACACTGGTCGGGTGCTGGGACATGGCGACGGGTACGAGGCCGGGGGCTCCGCCTCCTTCGTGGGGCGGACCCGTGAACTGGACCTGATCGAAGAGAGGTTGGGGGAGGATCGGCTGATCACCCTGACGGGGCCGGGCGGCGTCGGCAAGACCCGCCTCGCCCGCCGCGCCGCCGGCCTCGCGGAGGCGGCGGGCACGGCCTTCCCCGACGGGGTCCACTGGGCCGACCTCTCCCCGCTGCCCGACGAACGCCTCCTCGTCGCCACCGTGGCCGACGCCCTGGACCTCGCCGACCACACCGCCCGTACCCCGGCCGCAGCGGTGCGGCAATGGATCGGCGAGCGCCGGCTGCTCCTCGTACTGGACTGCTGCGAGCACCTGGTGACGGCCGTACGGGACCTCGTACGGGAGCTGCTCGACGCGGCCCCGCACCTCGTCCTGCTGCTCACCAGCAGGCAGCCGCTCGGGCTCGCGGACGAACGGGTCCTGGACATCGGCCCGTTGCCGCACACCGCGGACCCGTCCGGCCCCGAGGAGGCCCTCGCCCTGTTCACCCGGAGGGCCACCGCCACCTCCCCCGGACAGGCGCCGCCCTGGACCGAGGCCCGGCTCGCGGCCGCCCGCTCCGTGTGCGCCCGTCTCGAAGGGATCCCCCTCGCGCTGGAACTGGCCGCCGCCCAGCTGACCGACCACACCATCGAGGAACTGGCCGTGCGGCTCGCCCGCAGGATCGGCCCGCTGTCGGCGCCCGCCCCTGCCCACCCGCCGCGCCACGGCGCGCTGCGCACCGCCATCGGCTGGAGCCACGAGTGGTGCGCACCGCGCGAACGGCTGCTGTGGCTGCGGCTGTCCGTGTTCGGCGGAGCCTTCGACCTGGACGCCGCACGCGCCGTCTGCTCCGCCGCCCCGCTCACCCCGGCGGACGTGGCGCCGCTGCTCGACGCCCTGGTCGCCAAGTCCGTCGTACGCCGGGTCGCGGACGGCTCGTACCGGATGCTGGACACGATCCGGGAGTACGGGGCCATGTGGCGCGACGAGGCCGGGGAGCGCGAGGCGCTGCGGGAGGCGCACGCCGCGTACTTCACCGACCTCGTGCGCGCCGCCGAACGGGACTGGCTCGGTCCCGCCCAGCGGACCGGGTACCGGCGCGTCGAGGCGGTGCACGGAGACCTGTGCGCGGCCCTGGACCACCACCTGGACACCGCCGCCCCGGAGCGGGCCCTGGACCTGGCCGCCCGGGCCGGCTTCTACTGGGCCTGCTGCGGCCACCTGCACGCCGCGCGCGGCTACCTGGAGCGCGCGCTGGCCGCCGCGCGGCCCGAGGAGGTGGCCCCGCGGACCCGGGCGCGCGCCCTGTGGGCCCTCGGGGTGACCCTGCTGCTCCAGGGCGAACAGGAGCAGGCGCACCGCATCGCCGTCGGCTGCGAGGCCCTGGCCGCGGGGCTCGAAGGGGACTCCGGGCCGGCCCTGGACGCCGCGTACCTGCTGGGCCTGAGCCATCTGCTGGCCGGGCGGCCGCTCGCCGCGCGGATCGTCTCCGACAACGCTCTGGAGGCCTTCCCCGGCACGCCCTTCGACTCGGCGCCCCGGATCCGCTGCCACCTCGTACGGGTCTTCGCGCTCACCGGAACCGGCCTGTTCACCGATGCCCGCCAGGAGGCGGAACTGCTGCGCGCCGGCTGCGCCGAGCGCGGCGAACACTGGACCCGGGCCTACGCCGACTACCAACTGGCCCTGATCTGCCTCTTCGAGGGCCGCCCCGCCGACTCCGCCGTCCACGCCCGCGCCATGCTGGAGAGCAAGCGGGAGCTGGGCGACAGCTTCGGCACGGCCCTGGGCCTCGACCTGCTCGCGGCGGCCCGCGCGGCGACCGGGGACGGGGTCGGCGCGGCGCGCGCCTACGGCACGGGCCACGCCTACTGGCAGGCCGTCGGTCACCCGCAGCGCGGCACACCCGAACTGGCTTCGGTACGGGCGGAGTTCGAGCGCACGGCGCGCGGCGAGCTCGGCGACCAGGCCTACGAGGAGGCCTTCCGCGAGGGCGTGCGGCACGGCCGCGCCCTGCGCACCCGCCCCGATCCGTACGCGGGCTGAATCCGAACGAGGGCCGAGCCCCGCCCCGCCGAGCTCGGCCCCGCCGGGCCCCGCCCGCCGAGCCCCGCCCGCCGGGGCCGGGCCGCCGGGGCCGGGCCACCGGGGCCGGGCCGTCAGGGCTGGTCGGGGAAGCCCGCGAAATAGCCGGCCGCCATGTCCTCGGCACCGTGGCCCAGGGCGTCGGCGCGGTGGAAACGGGCCCGCGCGGCGACGGCCAGGTCCACCGACACCCCGGCCGACTCCGCGGCCTCGGCGATCAGGCCGGTGTCCTTCTCGGCGCCGCGCACCGTGAAGCTCGGCGTGAAGTCCCGGTCCAGTACGGCCCGCATCTTGGTCTGGAGGTACGCGCTGTCCATCGGCCCGCCGGTCACGACCCGCGCGAACAGTTCCGGGTCCACCCCGAGCCCCTCGGCCAGCGCCAGGGCCTCACCGACCGCGGCCGTCACGGTGATCGCGTACCCGACGGTGGCCAGCTTCAGCCGCGTCGCCGCCCCCGGCTCCTCCCCGACGCGCAGCACACTGCTCCCGACGGCGGCGAAGACCGGGTCCAGCCGTGGATCGGCCGGGCCGCCGACGAGCACCACCAGGGTCCCGGCCTCGGCGGGCTGCCGGGTGCCCTGCACCGGGGCGTCCACGAAGACCAGCCCGTGCTCCCCCGCGAAGGCGGCCAGCTCCTCGATCGAGGCCAGGCCGACCGTGCCCATCTGCGCCCACACCTGACCGGCGCTCAGCCCCTCCACGGCGGCGGACATGGCCCGGGCCACCGCCGCACCGTCGGCCAGCATGGTGATCACCACGTCGGCCCCGGCCACCGCCTCGGCCGGACTGTCGGCGACCACGGCGCCGTCGGCGGCGAGCGCGGCGGCCTTCTCCCGCGTCCGGTTCCAGACCCGGACCTCCTGCCCCGACTTCAGCAGGTTGCGGGCCATCCCCGTTCCCATGATTCCGGTCCCCAGCAGCGCGACGGTGCTCATGGCGGTACTCCCTCTTCGGTGTTCCCTCAGGTGCCCCCGGGGGACAGTCTCCTCCGGTGCGGAGCCCGGGCGTGCCGCCGGGGTCCCCGCTCGCCGTCGGAGAAGTGGCCGCGAGGACCGCTTCGAGCGGCCCGTCGCGATCCGAAAGGGACTGCCAAGACACCCCCCCCTAGGCCATCCAGAAGAAGACGGCCGTCATGCGCTTGTCCTCCAGGGTGGTGCCCCAGTAGCCGGTCGCGCTGTGGATCAGGTTGGCGGAGTAGAGCAGCAGCCGGTTGTAGCGGTGCGGGACCCGCAGGTCTTCGGTGAAGGAGTCCGGGGGGACGAAGCGGGTGCCCAGGGCGTCGACCAGGTTGTTGTACGGGGCGAGGACCTGGTTGCCGCCGAGGCCACCGCCCGGGAGCTGCTGGCGGTAGAAGCTGGTCCCGCAGTCCTTGGGTACGTCCGGGCCGAGGTAGAGCACCGCGGCGTAGCGGCACACGGTGCGGGAGTCGGTGTGCGGGCGGGACTCGCACTCGTCCTCGCCGACGACCTGGACGCAGTTGTGGTTGAAGGTGCCGCCGGCGGCGGGTGGTTCGGGCCAGATCCGCCGGGCTCCGGTCGACTGCCGCACCAGGCGTTCGACGCGGGCGAGTTCGTCCGGTTCCAGCGCGGGCATCGCCCGCAGGCCCGGCCAGGGCTCGGGCCGGTGCGGTGCGCCCTGGACCCAGTCCTCCTTCGCCAGGCAGCGGGCCCGTACGGCATCGGGGTCCGGCAGGACGTCGTCCAGGATCCAGTAGTCACGGCCGCGGGTCGGCTTGCGGTACGGGAGGGGGCGTGGGGGCATGGCGGGAACGGTAGTTCCGTGGTCCCGGACCGGTCTTCAAAAGCGCGGCCAAGACTGCGGCAAGAGATTCCCGGGACCCGGGGCGTCGGATTCCCGGGCCCCGGCGCGTCGCCGTCGTCGTGTTCCCGCCGGCACGCCGGTGTCATCCCCGTCGGTTCCGGTTCCGGTGCCGGTGCCGGTGCCGGTCCCGGCCGCCCCGCGGGCCGTCATCCGCCGGAGACCGCCGCCGCGCCGCCCGGAAGGCCCCGCGCCGCCGGGGTGTCCCCGTCCGGGCCGGCCGTCGCGAACTGGGTGCGGTACAGCTCCTCGTAGCGTCCGCCCATCGCCAGCAGCTCGGTGTGGGTGCCGCGTTCCACGATCCGGCCGTCCTCCACCACCAGGATCAGATCGGCGGCCTGCACCGTCGACAGCCGGTGCGCGATCACGACCGCGGTCCGGCCCGACAGGGCCTCGGCCAGGGCCTCCTGGACGGCCGCCTCCGAGGTGGAGTCCAGATGGGCGGTGGCCTCGTCCAGGATCACCACCCGCTGCCCGGCCAGCAGCAGCCGGGCGATGGTCAGCCGCTGGCGCTCCCCGCCCGACAGCCGGTAGCCGCGCTCGCCGACGACCGTGTCCAGCCCGTCCGGGAGGGAGGCCACGAGCCCGTCGAGGCGGGACCGGCGCAGGGCCTCCCAGATCTCGTCCTCGCCCGCCTCCGGGCGGGCCAGCAGCAGGTTGGCCCGTACCGACTCGTGGAAGAGGTGGCCGTCCTGCGTGACCATGCCCAGCGTCTCGCGGATCGAGTCGGCGGTGAGGTCCCGTACGTCGATCCCGCCGAGGCGCACCGCGCCCGCGTCGGTGTCGTACAGCCGGGGCAGCAACTGAGCGATGGTCGACTTGCCGGCGCCGGAGGAGCCGACCAGGGCGATCATCTGCCCGGGCTCGGCGCGGAAGGACACCTCGTGCAGCACCTCGGTGCCGCCCCGCGCGTCGAGGGTCGCGACCTCCTCCAGGGAGGCGAGGGACACCTTGTCGGGGGAGGGGTAGCCGAAGGAGACCTTGTCGAACTCGACCGTCACCGGCCCCTCGGGCACCCGGCGGGCGTCCGGCTTCTGGGAGATCAGCGGCTTCAGGTCGAGGATCTCGAAGACCCGCTCGAAGCTGACCATCGCACTCATCACCTCCACCCGCGCCCCGGCGAGCGCGGTCAGCGGTGCGTACAGCCTGGTCAGCAGCAGGGCGAGGGCGACGACCGAGCCCGCGTCCAGGGTGCCGGCGAGCGCGTAGTGACCGCCGAGCCCGTACACGAGCGCCAGGGCCAGCGCGGAGACCAGGGTGAGGGCGGTGATGAAGGCCGACTGGGCCATCGCCGTACGGATGCCGATGTCGCGCACCCGGGCGGCGCGCGCCGCGAACTCCGCGGACTCGTCGTCGGGCCGCCCGAACAGTTTGACGAGGGTGGCGCCCGGCGCCGAGAAGCGCTCGGTCATCTGCGTGCCCATCGAGGCGTTGAGCGCCGAGGCCTCGCGCTGCAACGCCGCCATCCGCACCCCCATCCGGCGGGCGGGCAGCACGAACACCGGCAGGAGCACGAGGGCGAGCAGGGTGATCTGCCAGGAGATGCCCAGCATCACGGTCAGGGTCAGCAGCAGGGTCACGGTGTTCGACACCACCCCCGACAGGGTGTTGCTGAAGGCCCGCTGCGCGCCGATCACGTCGTTGTTGAGCCGGCTGACCAGCGCCCCGGTGCGGGTCCGGGTGAAGAACGCCACCGGCATCCGCTGCACGTGGTCGAAGACCGCCGTCCGCAGGTCCAGGATCAGCCCCTCACCGAGGGTGGACGAAAGCCGGCGCAGGACCAGCCCCAGCCCCGCCTCCGCGACCGCGATCAGCGCGATCAGCAGGGCGAGGCGGGTGACCGTACCGCCCTCACGGCCCTCGACGATCGCGGTGACCACGCGGCTCGCGAGCACCGGGGTGGCCACCGCGAGCAGCGCGGTCACCACACTGAGCAGCAGGAAGAACGTCAGCCCGCGCCGGTGCGGGCGGGCGAAGGCGGCGACCCGGCGCAGACCGGCCCGCGAGAGCGGGCGGCGGTCCTGCTGGGCGTTGATCGCGCTGTGGAGCGAGGTCCAGGCGGTGACTTCCATATCCATGAGCCGAACGGTAGAACCTCGACCAAACTTGAGGTCAAGGGGGTGACGGCCCCGGGACGGCCAGGAAGCCTGTTCGACAGGTCAGTCGAGGCAGAAGATGTTCTCCTCGGGATCGGTCATCACGATGATCCCTTCGTTGACCTCGTCGGACTCCAGACGGTACAGCCGCTTCGCACCCAGCTCCTCCAGCCGGGCGGCCTCCACCTCCAGCACGGCCATCCGCGCCTCCCCCTTCAGGCCGGGCGCCGAGCGCACGTCCAGGTGCAGCCGGTTCTTCGCCTCCGTCCTGGACTCCGGGACCCTCTGGAAGTAGAGCCGCGGCCCGTGGCCGTCCGGATCCGAGATGGCCGCCCAGCCGGCGGTCTCCTCGGGCGGCAGCTGGGCGCGATAGCCCAGTGCCTGCGCCCAGAACACGGCCTGCGCGCGCGGATCCGCACAGTCGTACGTCACCTGGATTTCCTTGGCCATACGGCCTCCGACCACTCGAAACCTGTCCACCGGTACCGACCGGTACCAGCCAGCGCAGGACGATAGTGGATCAACCCTCGCTCGTACGAAGGATTTTCCCGGCCCTCGTGCCTGTCGGTGCCCGGTGCCAGAATCGGCCCATGACGCAGGGATCAGAGCCCTCCACGCCGTCCGGCCGAAGCGCCGGCGACACCGTTCTCGCCCGCTTCGAGCGCTGGGCCCGCGACACCCCGGGAGCCCAGGCCGTCGCCGCGGGCACCGACAGCCTCACCTACGGACAACTCGACGCACGCGCCAACCAGTCGGCCCGTCACCTGCTCGGCCACGGACTGCCCGGCGGGGCCGTCGTCGCCGTGGGCTCCGCCCCGCGCGCCGAGCTCGTCGTCCTCCTCCTCGGCATCCTCAAGGCCGGCGCCGCCTACACCGTCATCGACGTTGACAACCCGCGCACCGGGCAGCGCCAGCTCGCCGCCGCCCGGCCCTTCGCCCTGCTCGCCGACACCGCGGACCAGGCCCGCCTCGACGACGGCGGCGAGCTGCGGGTCATTCGTACCGGCGGGGCGTACGCGGCCGCCACCGCCGGGCTGCCCGCCGACCCGCCGGACCGGGCCCCGCACGGCGACACCGCCGCCGTCCTGTTCACCGGGGGCGCGGACCGGCGGGCCGTCCCCCTCTCCCACGACCGGCTCCTCGCCGCCCACGAAGGCTGGGCGGCGGTGGCGGGGCCGGTACCCGAGGACCGGCACCTGATCACCGCCGCCCCCGACCTCACCGGCTTCGCCGCCGGATGGACGCGGGCCCTGTGCGAGGGCGGCGCCCTCGTCCTGCCCGAAGGCCCGCGCTGGACACCGGAGTCGCTGCGCCGCGCCGTCGACGCCGAACGGGTCACCGTCCTGCACACCGACCCGGGCACCGCCACCCAGCTCCTCGTACGCGACCGGGAAGCCTCCCTGGCACGGTCCCTGCGCCGCCCCGACGAGGGGCTGCGGTCCCTGCGCCTGGTCACGGTCGCCGGAGACCGCCTCTACCTCGACGAACAGGCCGCCCTGCTCGCCCGGCTGCGGCCCGGCGCCCGGCTGCTCAACGTCTACGGGCCCACCGAAGCGGCGGGCACCGGCGCCCGCTTCGAACTCCCGCAGCTCGCAGCCCCCTTGGACGGGGCCGAGGAACTCTCGCTGATCGGAACCGCCTTCCCCGGCTGCCGCCTCGACGTACGCGACGGGGAGATCCACCTGACCGTGCCCGGCGGCGCTGAACCGGTCCCGACCGGGGACCTCGGAGCACTGCGCCCCGACGGGCTGCTGGAGTTCCGCGGCCGGATCCGTGACCGGCTCACCGCGGACGGCAAGGCCCTCGACCCGCATCCCGTCGAGTCAGCGATCCGCGGTCACGAAGCGGTCGGCGCGGCGCTCCTGGCCGAGGTCGACGGCGCCGGTACGGGCGCGAACGCGCGGCGGCTGCTCGTCGCCTTCCTCGCCCCGCCCGCGGAGGACGACACCTGGCCCCCGGGCTCCGACCTCCCCGACGGCAGGGAACTGCGCCGCCACCTGGCGGGCCGGCTGCCCGGGGCCATGATGCCGGGCGCCGTGTGCCGGCTGCCGAGGATCCCCCGGGACCGGGCCGGCCGCGAGCAGCGGACCGCGCTCCCGATGCCGCCGGGGAGGGCCGGGGGCGACGGCGGTGCGGACGACCACAGCGGGCGCGGGGCCGGGGGCGGCAAGTACGGCGGCAGGTACGTGCGGAGGGACTCGGGGCCCAACGTCGCCGGATGGGCCGGCGTCGTCTTCTTCATGGTGCTCGGGCTGCTCCTGGTGGCGGGCTTCACCATGATCCTCACCCTGATCTTCTGGCCCGGTTCCACGAACCTCTCCGGCGTCCCGAACCCGTACGCCACGCTCTTCTTCCTCCTCTACATGTGCGAGTGCTGGGCGTTCGCGGCCGGTGTGTGGTTCCTGTTCGCCGGCCGGTCCCGGATGCGCCGCCACGGGCGCCGCGGCCCCGGCATCACCGCGGCCGCCCATCTCGCGATCGTCTACCTGCTGGTCGCCTGGTGGCCGCAGGACAACTTCTACCGGCTCACGGCCAAGCAGGACTGGCCCCGACAGGCCGCGCTCGTCTACGCCTTCAACATTCCGCTGATGATCGCCGCGATGATCGTGGCCGTCTACGCGTCCCGTCCGCCGCTCAGCGCCGTCGACGGGGAGCCGGAGCGTGAGATGGCGCCGGGGTCGGTGCCGGTGCCGGTGCCGGTGCCGGGCCCGACACCGGGATCGGCATCGGGATCCGTGCCGGCGCAGGCACAGGAACGGGACGCGGCCCGGGACACCGACCCGGCCGGCTGACCCCCGTCCGTCCCGTCCGTGCCGTCCGTGCCGTCCGTCCCGGCCGCCTTGGCCGTGCCGTCCGTGCCGTCCGTGCCGTCCGTTCCGGCCGCCTTGGCCGTGCCGGCCGTGTCGTCCGTCCCGGCCG
>NZ_JBSFDF010000012.1:14142-177329 GCF_053593795.1 Streptomyces sp. NPDC002104
CCTTGGCCGTGCCGGCCGTGTCGTCCGTCCCGGCCGCCTTGGCCGTGCCGTCCGTGCCGTCCGTGCCGTCCGTTCCGGCCGCCTTGGCCGTGCCGTCCGTGCCGTCCGTCCCGGCCGTTCCGGCCGCCTTGGCCATTCCGGCCGTCCCGGCTGCCCTGGCCGTCCCGGCCGCGTTGGCCGTGCCGTCCGTCCTGTCTGCCCCGGCCGTCCTGTCTGCCCCGGTCGCCCTGGCCGTCGCGGCTGTCCCGGCTGTCCTGGCCGTCCCGGCTGTCCCGCCTGTCTCGGCCGTCCCGCCTGTCTCGGCCGTCCCGCCTGTCCCGGCCGTCCCGGCCGCCTCGGGCGCTGCGGTTCGGGTCGCCTGGGCGTGGGGTGGCCGGGGCCGGGGCGGCGGTCGGTCTCCGGCCGCCGGTTCGAACATCGCCCCGACGGCCAGCGCCTCCGCCCGCACCAACCGCTCGGCCGTGTCCAGCAGTTCCCTGTCGGTCGCGGCCACCAGGGCGCCCATCCACGGCGCCGGTTCGAAGGCGCCGGTGGGGATGGCGGGGAGGAACACCGCGCCGAGCGCCGCGCACCGGCGGGACAGCCGCTCGCACCACTCGTCGAAGGCCGCCTCCGGGAGCCGGGCCCCCAGCTCCACCCGGTCGGCGATCCGTACGCAGTGCCCCGCGCCCCGCAGTTCGTCGAGCCGGGCCGCCACCACGAAGGCGACGGACGGCCCGGTCAGGCGCAGGTTCGTCTCCGTCGGGGCGAGCCGGCCCGCGCCGTCGGCGACGAAGTCCACGTCGAACCAGCCCCGGTAGCCCGCCGCCGACAGCTCCCGGCCCACCGCCCCGCCGAAGGCCAGCAGGGGTCGCCGAGCCCACCCGGGGACCACCCCCGGCCCCACCGTGGCTCCGCGGTACCCGCCGTCCGCCACGTCCATCACCGCCCCGCCGACTTCGTGGACCCGGCCGTCCGCGTCCACGAACCCGTCGTAGGTGAGGTCGCGCGGCTCGGCCGGATCCGCCGGACCGCGTACGTACTCCTCCACCAGCAGCGGCCCGCGCGGCAGCCCGCGGAGCACGGCCCGGGCCCCGCCCGCCGCGCGGACCCGCCCGGGGGTCAGCACCGTGGTGCCCGAGCCGCCGACGCCGTGCTCCGATTTGAGAACGGTGCTCTCGCCCGCCCGCGTCCGGCCCGCCAGCAGCCGGACCGCCGACCTGCGGGTGTCCGCACGCCACTGCGCGGGCAGCGTGATCGCCGGGTGCCCGCCCTCCGCGAGGATCCGGCCGAACAGTCCGTGCGCCGCCGACTTCGACTCGTACCGCAGCTCCTCCGGCCGCCAGGGTCGCCGCTCCAGCCGTGCGAAGGGGGCGGTCAGGCCCCACGGTACGAGGCGTGCGCCGCTCCCTGCCGCGGCCTCCGGCCCGTCCCCGGCCCCGGCCCCGGCGCCGGTCAGCCGGGCGGCCAGCGCCGGCCGGGCCCGTACGGCGTCCGACAGGCCCGGACCCCGGTCCGCGAGCCCGTCGTACACCTCCACCCCGGCGGGCCAGTCCAGTTGCCGCCCGAGCAGGGAGACCCAGCCCGGCGACACCGGGCGCGGCAGCACCAGGGCGGCCGGCCGCGGGGTGTAGAAGGCGGCCAGACAGGCGTAGTGGTGGGCGGCCCGCTGCTCCCCGTCGAGGGAGGCGTCCGCGAACTGCGCGTTGTACTCGGCGACATTGCCCACGTGCACGGCGGCCCCGCCGCCGCTCCAGGCCCGCGCCCAGTCCGCCAGGGCCACGGGCGCCACCTCGAACCGCACCAGCCCGCCGGGGGCTTCGGGACCGGGCTCCGGGGCGGACTCCGGACCGGTCTCCGGACCCGGTCGCGGCTCCGCGGGCACCGCGCCCATCGCCCGATAGAACCCGGCGGCGTGCGGATCGGCGTCGATCAGCAGCCGGCGGAAGCCGAGCCCGGCGGCGCGCCGCAGGACGTCCCGGTACAGCGAGCGGCCCACGCCCCCGCCGATGGCGGCCGGTTCGACGAAGAGCAGCCCCAGCCGCCCGAAAGGCGGTTCCCCGTCCAGGGAGGCGAGCCCGAGCACGACGGCCGGGCCGTCGCCCGGGCGGAACCCGGCGCCCCCGGTCATGCCGCCGGCCGTGCCTTCGGCGACCACGATCCGCCGCCGCACCTCGTCCCCGGCCCCGATCCGCAACTCCGGCGCGCACGCGGCGAGGAACTCCGCCCCGTACCCCCAGTGCGCCTTGGACCGCATGACCAGCTCCGTCAGCTCCGCGGCCTCCCCGGCCCGCGCGGCCCTGAGCTTTGCCATTTCCTGACCTCCCCATGGTCCGGTGCCATGCGGTGCGATAGATTCGGCCACCGCGCCGACAGGCACGCGACGTCCTTCCTACCCACCCCGGAGACTGCTTCCCAATGAGCGACATCATCAACGGACTTGGCCGCACCACCGCTTTCGGCGGCGTCGGTCTGGTGCTGCTCATCCTCGGCATCGTCCTGGTGGACGTGCTGACCCCCGGCAAACTGCCGAAGCAGATCTGGGAAGAGCGCAACCGCAATGCCTCCGTGCTGCTGTCCTCGGCGCTGCTGGGCATCGGCGGCATCGTCTTCACCTCGATCTGGACCACGTACGACGACTTCGGGAAGGGCCTGCTGTCCACGGCGGCGTTCGGCATCCTCGGCCTGGTCCTGATGGCCGTGGCGTTCCTGGTGCTGGACCTGGTGACCCCGGGCAAGCTCGGCGCCATCGTGGTCGACCCCGAACCGCACCCCGCGGTATGGGTGACGGCCTCCTGCAACCTCGCGGTCGCCGCGATCGTCGCCGCCTCCATCGCCTGACCCCGCACCCTGCACCCCGCACCCTGCACCCCGCACCGCGCGCCGCACACCACGCACCCCGCACCGCGATCGCACGAGAGCGCCGCTCCCCGAGGGGAGCGGCGCTCTCGTTTCGTACGGGTGCTCCGGCCGCGGCTCTACGCCAGCCCCAGCGCGAACATCGCGAA
The DNA here is from genome assembly GCF_053593795.1 of Streptomyces sp. NPDC002104. Taxonomy (NCBI): domain Bacteria; kingdom Bacillati; phylum Actinomycetota; class Actinomycetes; order Kitasatosporales; family Streptomycetaceae; genus Streptomyces; species Streptomyces sp. NPDC002104. The sequence goes on from NZ_JBSFDF010000012.1 coordinate 17,130, forward strand.
CCCGGCCGCCAGCAGGCCCGCCACGGTTCCGCGCAGCGCCGCGGCCCGATGCAGGCCCGGCGCAGGCCGCTCGAACCGGCGCGCGTACCGGGCGATGCCCACCAGCAGCGCCGCGAACACCGGCATCCACGCCAGCCGCGCCACGATCCACCCCGCACTGTCCGGCGCCGTCGTCAGACCGGCCAGCCCGCCCGCGAACGACCCCGGCACGGCGGCCGCGAGCATCGCCGTCTGGTGCCAGCACAGGATCGTCATCGCACACAGATTGATCACGACCACCGGCGCCCACAGCAGCGGCCGGGCCAGCAGCCGCGCCAGCCGGTCCCGCAGCAGGATCGCCGCGCCCGACTGGGCCGCGGCCAGGGCCAGGACCAGCAGCGACGGCGGATGGGAGTTGGTCCGGGCCTCGCCCGGCACGCCGACCATCGACGCCGGGTAGTGGAAGACCACCAGCAGGGCCGCGAACAGGGCGCTCCCGCCCGCCAGCAGCAGCCACCCGCCGCGCCGCCCGATCCGGCCCTCGCCCCAGTCCACGCCGAGCTGGTACGCGAACAGCCAGCCCGGCAGGATGTTCAGCAGCGCCACCCATCCGGGCACCGAGTCCGCGAAGGGCCCGTAGCGCAGGAAGTCCACCACGGCGACCGAGGCGAGCAGCGGGGCCGCCGCCCAGCCGCCGAACCGGCGCGCGGCGCGCACGCAGTACGGGGTCAGCGCGGTGACCACCACGTACACCCCGACGAACCACAGCGGCTGGATCACCAGCTTCGCCCCGGTCCGCAGGGTGGCCTCGGGCACCCCGGCCGCGTACAGCACGGGCGCGGCCAGCGCCCACACCGCCGTGACCCCGAGCACCGGCCGGCCCAGCCGGGCGATCCGGCCCTTCAGCCAGGCCCCGGCCGATCCGGTGCGCCGCCGGAACGAGAGCGCCGAGGCGTAGCCGCCGACGAGGAAGAACACGCCGAGCATCTGGAGCACCCAACTGGCCGGAGCCAGACCGCCGAAGGCGGTGAGGGGGCTCGCGTTGTGGAGCGCGCCGTCGGAGTCGAGGGTGAACCCGCCGAGCAGCCAGTGCCCGGTCGGCACGGCCAGCAGGGCCAGCGCCCGCAGTCCGTCGATCGCCCGGTCCCGGTGGGCGGGGGTCTTCGCGTCGATCCGGCCGGCGGCCGTCCGCGCGGCGGTGAGGAGGCTTGCCGTACGCGGCGTGGCGCTGCTCGTACTCATCGGACCGCTCCCGTCGCGATCGCGGCGAAGGCCGTCAGGGACCGGGTCCCGGGTGCGAAGTAGCCGGTGTGGCCCGCCACGCCGGCGGCGTCGATCCGGCGCGCCCCGAAGTCCGCCGACGTGGGATCGGCTCCGTGGCCGAGCCCCGCGAACTCCACGTTGGGCACGTCGGCGATCCAGTCGGAGGGCCCGCGCGCCGCCCAGACACGGGCGCCGGTACCGAGGCCCCCGACGCTGCCGGCCCGCATCCCGGGGGAGCCGAGGGCGACGATGTCGGTGGCGTCCGTGTGCCGGGCCGCCAGCCCGCAGACCACCGAGCCGTAGCTGTGGCAGAACAGCACCGGGTCGGGTGCGCCGACCGCGTCGAGGCCCTCGGTGAACCGGGCGAGGCGGAGCGCGCCCGCCCGCGCCAGCCGCCCCTGGGCGGTGTCCAGCCCCACCCCGACGGGCGTGGTGTACCCCGTCCACGCGATGACGGCGGCGGAGTCCCCGGTCGCGGACCGCAGGGAGCGGGCCATGCCCGCCGGGCCGGTGTACGCGGCCCGCGGGCGGTCGTAGGTGGTGGCGTCGTTGTCGGAGCCCGGCACGATCACGGACACGTGCGCGGTCCGCTCCAGGTCCCCGAACACCTCGGCGACGGTGCCCCGTCCGCGCGGGTCGAAGGCCAGGATCTGCCGGCCGGGCGCGGCCAGCGAGGCGAAGCGGGGCTCGCCGGCCGCCAGCACCGCCAGCCGGTTGGCCTCGTACCTCAGGGGGAGGGGAGCTCCGTCCAGATTGCCGACCACCAGCGGGTGGGCCCGTACGAGGTCCCGGGCCCGGGAGGCGTCCAGATCGGCGAAGAACCGCGCGACCTCGGCCGGTGACGCCCGCGCCGGATCGGGCAGCGGCCGCCCGGACACCGAGTCGGCCCGCCAGGCGGCGGCGCCGGGCGGCGGGCCGGTGACCGCCGTCTGGGCGTCCGCGGAGGCCCATCCCGCGGTTCCCGCGACGACGGCCGCCGCCAGTGCTGCCGTGACCAGTGTCCTTGCGAAGCGGCCCATGCCCCTTCTCCTCTCCTCGTGACGAGGAGGAAGGTAGGAAGGAGGTCCCGGAGAGGGCGTCGCACCGTGGAGCCAAGTCCTATGTCATACCCCGGTAGGGGGTGGAGGAGAACCCTGGGCGGGTGGGGGCGCGGGTCAGCCGCCGTCGCCCGGCCGCACCAGCCCCGCCTCGTAGGCGAAGATCACGGCCTGGGCCCGGTCCCGTAGATCCAGCTTCCCCAGGACCCGCCCGATGTGCGTCTTGACCGTCTGCTCGGCGACCACCAGATGACCGGCGATCTCCTGGTTGGACAGCCCGCGCGCGATCAGTTCGAGCACCTCGGTCTCGCGCGGGGTCAGCCCGTTCAGCCGCAGGGCGGGATCGCGGCGCGGCGCGGGCCGCCGCTCGACGAAGTCCGCGATCAGCCGCCGGGTCACCGACGGAGCCAGCAGCGCCTCGCCCGAGGCAACGACCCGGACCGCGGCGATCAGATCCGTCGGCGGGGCGTCCTTGAGCAGGAAACCGGAGGCCCCCGCGCGCAGGGCCTCGTACACGTAGTCGTCGATGTCGAAGGTGGTCAGCATCAGCACCTTCGGCCGGTGCACCACCCCCGGCGGCGGGTCGAGGAGCTCGCGGGCGGCGCTGAGACCGTCCATCTCCGGCATCCGGACGTCCATCAGCACCACGTCGGGGTGGACGGTCCGGGAGACCTGGATCCCCTGGCGTCCGTCGGGCGCCTCGCCCACCACGTCGATGTCGGCCTGCGCCGACAGGAGGGCGGCGAAACCCGCCCGCACCATGGCCTGGTCGTCGACGATGATCACGCGGATGGTCAACTTGGTTCCTCAGGAGCGGTGTTGATGGGCATGCGGGCGGCGACCCGGAAGCCGCCGTCGGGCAGCGGGCCGGTGTCCAGCGTCCCGCCCGTCAACCGTACGCGCTCCCGCATCCCCACCAGCCCGTGCCCCGTGCCCGAGGTCTCCACCGCCACCACCGCGTCCCGCGCCGGGCCGTTGACCACCAGCACGAGGAGCTCCTCCTCGTCGAAGGTCACCGAGACCCGCGTCGGGGCCCCCGGTGCGTGCCGCACCACATTGGCCAGCGCCTCCTGGACGATCCGGTACGCCGACAGGTCCACGGCCGCCGGCGCCGCCCCGGCCGCGCCCGCGGCCAGCGCCAACTCCACCGGCTGCCCGGCCCGTACGGTCGCCTCCACCAGCTGCTGCAACCGGCCGATCCCCGGCTGCGGGGCCCGGGCGGCGCCGTTCGCCTCGTCGCCGCGCAGCACCGTCAGCAGCCGCCGCATCTCGCCCAGCGATTCGCGCGCGCTCGCCGCGATGGCGGCGAACTCCTCGCGCACCGGCTCCGCCATGCCGGGCAGCCGGTACGGGGCCGAGTCCGCCTGCACCGTGATCACCGACATGTGGTGGGCCACCACGTCGTGCAACTCCCGCGCGATCCGGGCCCGTTCCTCCAGCAAGGTGCGCCCGGCCCGCTCCGCCTCGCTGATGCTCTCCTGCTCGGCGACCTTCTGGCGCGCGTCGCCGAGCCCGCGCAGGGCCCCCGTCAGTGCGAGCGTCACCCCGGCCAGCACGAACAGCAGGGCGACCGTGTTCGTCACCCCGTCCGGCTGGGAGGCGCTCAGCAGCGCCCCGGCCACGCCGGTCGCCAGCCAGACCCCGACCAGGGTCCGGATGGACTCGCGCAGCCCGAGGCAGGCCATCAGCACCAGGTAGCCGACGATCACCATCGGGGTCCAGGGCCAGGCGTGCCCGGTCACCCGGTCGGCCTGGGTCAGTACGGCGGCCCCGATGACGTCCGCGAGCAGCACCATGCCCCACGCGGGCAGCGGCCGGGTCACCGCGAGCAGCAGCGGCAGCGTCTGGGCCACACCCAGGGCCCCGGCCCAGCCGCCACCCGCCTTGTAGTCGTTGGTCAGCACCGCGATCGTCACCGGCAGCAGCGTCATCACGCACACGGCGGTCACGGCGTACGGCAGCATCCGCTGCCAGGCCGCGGGCGCGTGCGCGAGCAGCGGCTCGGCGGCCCGCGCGGGCGTCCGCAACGCCACCGCGAACTGCCCTCGCGGGGCGGGCCCGCCCGGGGTGCGGGGCACGGACGGGGCCGGGGATCCGGGGCGGGGCCGGGCGGGGGAACCGGGCGGTGATCCTGGCCGGGGCCCGGAGGGGGACCCGGGCGGTGATCCTGGCCCGGCCCCGGAGGGGGATGCGAAGGGGGACCCGTGCGGCGAGCCGGAGCCGGAGCCGGAGTCGGCCCCGGAGTTGTACCCGGGCTTGGCCCCGTGCTCGGAGCCGGAGCCGGAGCTGGAGTCGGAGCCGGAGCCGGAGTCGTACCCGGACTTGGCCCCGTACTCGGAGCCGGAGCCGGAGCCGGAGTCGGAGCCGGAGCCGGAGCCGGACTTGGCCCCGTACTCGGCCCCGTACTCGGAGCCGGAGCCGGAGCCGGAGTCGGAGCCGGAGTCGGAGCCGGACTTGGCCCCGTACTCGGAGCCGGAGCCGGAGCCGGACTTGGCCCCGTACTCGGAGCCGGAGCCGGACCCAGGCTTGGCCCTGTACTCGGAGCCGGCCCCGGAGCCCGCCCCGGAGCCGGACTCGGATCCGGACGGGGATTCGGACGCGGTTCCAGCAGGCGCTCCGGACGCGGGCCGGGACCCGGGCCGGGCTCGGAAGAGGGATCGGAATCGGGATCGGGCTCGCTCGCTCATGATCGGTCCAGCGTATGCGCCCGAGCCCCGCCCGGGCCGCGGCCGACGCCCACCGGCCACCCGGGCGCCCCCGCCTGGGCCGCGCCCGGGTTCGGGCACCGGGTTCGGCACGGGCACCGGTCGGCGCCTACGGGCGGTCGCCCGGGGTTGCCGTAGTGGTGTGGCAGCTCGGGTGAGATTTTGGTGCGGGGTCCGGGTGAGATGCCGGTATCGGTACCGGTACCGGTACCGATACAGGCACCGGGTCGCGTTATGGCCGCGGCCGGCGCCAGCCGGGGGCCTTCCGGGGCCGCCGTAATAATGCGGCCGCTCGGGTCGCATCCGACGTCGAGGCCTGGGTCCGGCGCTGTTGCCGCCGCCAGGACGGTCACCGGGGCTGCCGCGGGGATTGTCACCGGGGTCACCGCCGGTACGGTCTCGGGGCCCGGCGGCCTCGGGGATGCCACCGGGACGATCGCGGGGGCCGGCCCCAGGGACGTCACCGGTGGGGTCACGGGGTCCGGCCTCAGGGACGTCCCGGGACGGTCACAGGCTCCATCAGTGGGGTCGCCGGGCCGATCACCGGATCTGCATGCGGGCCGGCCGCCGGGTCCCGCACTGGTACCGCCGTGGGCGGGGCGGTGGAGGCAGGCAGGCCCGCGCGGCGGGCGAGGGCCTCGCGCAGGCGCGTGAGGCGCTCGATCTCCGCGTCGAGCGCTGAGAGCCGGTGCCCGACGACGCCACCGGCGGAGCCGCAGGTCGGCGGGGGGTCCGCCGCGAGCAGGTGGAGCCGGTCGGCCACCCCGCGCAGGTCTTCGACGGTGAAACCGTGGGCCAGCAGGTCTCGGATGATCCGGACCCTGGCCACGTCGCCGGGCCCGTACTCCCGTTGGCCGGAAGGACTTCGGCCCTGAGGTGCGAGCAGTCCGCGCTGCTCGTAGAACCGCAGCGCCCTCGGCGTGGTCCCCGCTGCCGCCGCCGCGTCACCGATCCGCATTCCGTGTTCCCCTCCGCTCGTGTTCCCCGCACGGCACCCACCGCACGGCACCGCACCGCACCCGCGTCGATCGCCCCGCCGGTGCCGACCGACCGACTTGTGTCGACCGCCCCGCCCCGCCCCGCCCCGCCCCGCCCCGCGCCGCCCCGACCGCCCGGTCCGGGAGGCTGTCCCGCGCCGCCCCGACTGGGCTGCCCGGGAAGGCTGCCCCGCGCCCCCCAACCGGGCCGCACAGGAAGATCCCCTGGCCGGGCTGCCCGGGAAGGCTGCCTTGGTCGGGCCGACCGTCCCGTGCCGCGTCGACTGCCCGGCCTGGGAAGGCTGTCCGAAGGCTGTCCTGTGCCGCCCGACTGGGCTGGCCGGGAAGGCTGCCTTGTTCGGCTGACCGACCCGTGCCGCGTCGACCGCCCAGCCTGGGAAGGCTTCCCCGCGCCCCCCAACCGGGCCGCACAGGAAGACCCCCTGGCCGGGCTGCCCGGGAAGGCTGCCTCGGTTGGGCTGACCGACCCGTGCTGCCCCCGACTGCACGGCTCGGGAAGGTGCCTCGTGCTGCCCCGACCGTACTGCCCGGGAAGGCCGCCTTGGTTGGGCCGACCGATCCGTGCTGCCCCCGACTGCCTGGCCCGGGAAGGCTGCCTTGCGCCGCCCCGACTGGGCTGTCCGGGAAGGCCGCCTTGGTTGGGCCGACCGATCCGCCCGGACCGGGCTAGCGTGGCAACTGCACCACCACGGCCCCGAAGTGCCGGCCTTCCGTCAGCTCCCGCAACGCCTGAGGGGCCCGGTCGATGCCCGGGATCCGGACGTGCGGGAAGGTGATCTCCCCCGAGCGCAACCAGGACCCGAAGCGGGCGGTCCACTCCTCCTCCACGTCCGGGTGATCCGTACCCCGGTACCCGCGCACCGACACGCCCTGGACGACCAGGCGGAACGAGTCGAGCCCCACCGGGGCGCCGCCCCCGGCCGGGCCCGGGGCCAACTGGCCCGAGAGCGCGCCGACCAGCGTGAAGCGGGCGCCCTGCCGGGCGGCGCCGAGGGCCGCGGACAGCTGCTCGCCGCCGACCGTGTCCACGAGTACGTCGACCCCCTCCGGCGCCGCCCCGGCGAGCTGTTCGGCGAAGGGCCGCCCGGAGCCCCGTAGGAGCGCCGCGTCGTAGCCCAGCTCCGCCACCAGCCGGTCGGCCTTCTCCGGGGAGCCGGTGGTGCCGATCACGCGGCCCGCGCCCAGCAGCCGTGCCGTCTGGCCGGCGAGGGTCCCGACCGCGCCGGCGGCGCCGGTGACCAGGACCGTGTCCCCGGGCCGGATCCCCGCGAGCCGGGTCAGCGCGCCGTACGGGGCCGAGCCCTGGGCGAGGTACGCGACCGGGTCGGGCAGGGTGTCGTCCAGCGGGGTGCAGTCGGCGGCGTCCAGCAGCGCGTACTCGCGCCATCCGAGCAGGTGGGAGACGAGCGTGCCCGGCCGCAGCGGGCTGCCGGCCGGGGCGGCCACCACCTCGCCGACGGCCGGACCGAACAGCGTGTCACCGGCACGCAGCGGCGGCAGCGGCACCCCCTCGACCGCATCGCCCATCAGGGTGACCAGCCCGGGGAACACCAGGAAGTGGCGGTTGCGCACGAGCACCCGGCCCGGCCCGGGCTCCGGCACCGGTGCCTCGACGACGGCGAGGTCCGCCCGCCCGGGCAGCCCTCGGGGGCGGTCGGCGAGCCGGATCTCGCGTGCGGTACGGGGCAGGTCGGTGGCCATCGGGACTCCTCGGCAGGGCGCGCGGCCGGCGACGGTCCGGACGGCCGCCGCCGGGCCGGGGCGGGTGGTGGGTGGTGGGTGGTGGGGGCGGGTGGGTGAGTGCGCAGACGCTAACCCCTGACCCGCACGTCAGGGTCAAGCCCGCCGCGGCCCGGGCGAACGCCCCGCGCGCAGCCATCGCGCGGGCCCGGCGCGTACCCACCGCGCGGGCCCCGCGCGCAGCCACCGCGCAGCCCCTGCGCGCAGCCACCGCGCAGCCACCGCGCCAGGCCGCCCCACGGGGCGGGTACCCGCCCGGCATAGACTGCGCCGGGCCCGGACCAGCAGGAACGGGTACGGCCCGGACGGCCGGGAATCGCCGTCCGGCCCGGACGAGCGGTGCACAACGGGGGAGCACGTACGCATGGGCGGGGCGGCCGCGCTGGAGAAGCTCATCCCGGTGGCGCTGGCCTTCGGCGTCGGCGTGTTCCTCGCGCGCCGCAAGGTGGTCCCCGCGGAGGCCTCCAAGGCCTTCGCCGACTACGCCTTCCTCTTCGCGGTCCCGTGCTACCTGTTCGGCAACATCTACGCCGCGGACCTCGCCGCCCTCTTCAACTGGCGTGCCATCGGCGGCTACGCGGCGGCCGCCGCCCTCGCCGTCGTGGCCGTCGCCGCCGCCTCGGCGGCAGCCGGGCTGCGCGACCCGCGGACCGTCGCGCTGCGCGTGATGGCCGGGGTCCAGGTCAACACCGCCTACTTCGCCGTCCCCGTCTTCATCACCTTCTTCGGGACGGCGGCACCGATCTTCCCGGTGCTGCTCTTCCAGGTCTGCGTCCTGTCGCTCGTCGTCATCGCCATCATGGAACTGGGCCGGTCCGGACCCGGCTCGGGCGGCCCCGCCCGACGCCTGACGCGCGCCGTCGGCGCCTCGCTCGTCACCCCGCTGGTCCTGGCCTGCAACGCGGGGATCCTGCTCAACCTGCTCTCCGTGCACGTCCCGGAGGTGGTCCTCGACGGGGCCGCCTTCGTCGGGGACAGCGCCTCCCCGGTGGCCCTCTTCGCCCTCGGACTCCACCTCGGCGGCATCGGCCTCGACGTCCGGGGAACCACGGCCGAGGAGTTCGCGCTCATCGGCTTCAAGTGCGTGGCCTTCCCGCTCCTGGCCTGGGCGGTGTGCGGGGCGCTGTTCGGGGTCCGGGGCGAGTGGCTCACGTACCTCGTGCTGATCGCGGCGATGCCGACGCCCCAGAACCTGTTCATCTTCGCCCAGCGTTACGACGTGGGCGTGGACCTCTCCGCCGCCGTCGTGATCAAGAGTTCGCTCGTCTCCCTCCTCCTGCTGCCGCTCTGGCTGCAGGCCGTCGTCTCGACGTGACCGCCGCGGCCTTCGTTCCCCGGGCGGGTTCCGCTCGTTGAGCGGGTATGGAGCTCCCGACGATCGCGGCGCCCGGCGTCGGTGAACAGGCCGACGCCGTGGCCGATGCCGCCTGCCACCTCTACGACGCCCTCGCGCCCTGGGGGCGCGCCGCCCCCGGAGGGTGGAGCCGGGGCGCCGCGGAGGACGCCGCCGAGGCCATCGAGACGGCCGCGCACGCCCTCGCGTACGCCCATCCCCGGGCCGAGGTCATCCTCGGCCCCGTCCACACCGCCCTCGCGGACCTGCGCCGGCAGCTCGGCCTCGCGCCCGCCGAGGCGCTGACCGCGGAGGGGCTGCCGGTGACCCCGCGCACGGTGGGCAACCCGCGCCGCACCCGCTGGGTGCGGGTGCTCACGCCACCCGCGCCCCGGCAAGAGCCGTCTCGTACAACTTCCTGATGTCGGCGCCGAAGTAGGAGCTGTAGGACGTGTCGGCGGTGTCCCCGCCCGTCTTCCAGCCGCCGATCACCCCGATGACGTCACCGGTCTCGGTCCGCTCGTCGAAGCCGGTCAGGAACGGGCCGCCGCTGGTGCCGCCCGGGTATCCGGTGCAGTCGATCCGCAGGAACGATCCGGGGATCCCCGGATCGGTGCTCGTGAACTTCGTCGTCCGGTTCACGCACAGCCGCGGCCGGGCGGCGGAGGCCGGATAGCCGATCAGCGAGACCTTCGGGTGCGCGTACGTGGCGCCGGTGACCAGGCGGTTGCCGCCCACCACGTCCTCCACGGGGAAGCCGTCGGCGTCCGGGCCGACCTGGGCGAAGGCCACGTCGAGGGCGGCGCCCTTGTCCGCGCCGAGCTGCCGGTAGCGCGGGTCGATCCACACCTTGGAGCGGCCGGCCGCGTCGCGCAGGACCGGGAACATCCCGTACGGCTGCGGGTTCTGGGCCGTGTACTGCGGTACGAAGGCCACCTGCCGGGCGTCCGTCCCGAGCAGGCAGTGCGCCGCGCTGAGCACGAGGTCCCGGCCGGGGGAGGCGACCACGCTCGCCGTGCAGAAGTACGCGCCGCCGTCCTTCATGACGAACATCCGGCCGACGACCGGGATGCCGTCGAAGTCCCGGCCGGTCCCGTCCACCGCGGCGGGGGCTCCGCCGCGGCTGATCGGCACCGCGGACGCCATCCGGTCGGGGGTCCAGAACCGCTCCGCCTCCTGGGCCGACCACCGGTCGGTGGCGGGAGCCCGCACCGGGGCGTGGGCCGGCGCGGTGCCGGCCTCGGCCTCGGGCAGGGGCCCGCCGGGCAGCAGCAGGGCGGCCGTGGCCGCCGCCACCGTCAACGTACGTCGCATGTCCGTCTCCTTCTTCGGGGATGTGAGGGAGGGCGCAAGGGCGCAGGGGCGAGAGGGGATGGGGTTACGGGGCTACAGGGCTTGGGGGAAGCGCAGCAGCCGGTCCGGGTCGTAGCGGCGCCGGACCTCTTCGAGGCGGGCCAGGTTCGGCCCGTAGTAGGCCTCGCGCCAGCCGGTCAGCTTCGGGTCGGCGTAGTTCTGGTACGCGGCTCCGCCCGCCCAGGGCCGCAGGTTTTGCCAGAGCCCGTCGAGCCAGTCCTGGTGGCGGGCGGTGTCGGCGCCGGGGGCCGCGGCGGGCCAGTACGCGAGGTACTGGGCGAGGAACCCGGCGGTGCGGTGCGCGAAGGCGGTGGCCCCCGCCGGGATCCGGTTGAGGGCGCCGCCGCAGACCCCGTCGAACTGCACCACGCCGAACCCGCCGCGCGGCACGCTTCCGGCGTAGCGCCGTAGCGCGGCCAGGACCGCCTCGACGGCCGGTTCGGGCAGCCCGTCCGGGGCCCAGAAATCGGACCGGGCGGCGTAGGAGGCGCGGCCGAGCCGTCCCCGGGGATCGTGCCCCGGCAGGCTGCCGGGCAGGCTGCATGCGGCAGGGTCCCCGTCGGGGCAGCCCGCCATCGCCCGGACGGTGTCCCCGTAGCCGCGTACGACGGTCCAGGTGTCCCGGGGCGGGCCGCCCGCCAGGTCGGACAGCCGGGTCAGCTGCCGTTCCAGCTCGGTGCTCCCGCCGTCCAGGCAGAGCACCCGAACGGCCGGGGCGCCGACCGGGCCGCCGTCGACGGTGAACTCCACCTGGCTCCAGAACGGGTCGGGCAGGGTGCGGAGCCAGCGCTGCCAGCCGCGCAGGACGGCGGTGGAGCGGTCGACGGGCCAGCGCAGTTCCGCGAAGGCGCAGTCGGAGACCGGGTGGGTGCGGAAGCGGAAGCCGGTGACCACGCCGAAGTTGCCGCCCCCGCCGCCGCGCAGGGCCCAGAACAGATCGGGCTCCCGGTCGGCGCCGGCCTCGCGGACCGTTCCGTCGGGGGTCACGAGGGTCACCCCGGTGAGCCGGTCGGAGGTGGCGCCCCAGGAGCGGGAGGACAGACCCAGCCCGCCGCCGAGGGTGAGACCGGCGATGCCGACGGAGGGGCACAGCCCCGTGGGGACGGCGAGGCCCCACGCGGCGAGGACGGAGCTGACCTCCCCGAGCCGGGCGCCGGCGCCGATCCGTACCCCGGTCCCGGTCCCGCTCCCGGAGCCGGTCTCCACGACCACCTCCGCCAGGGCGCCCGTGTCGATGACGAGTCCGGCCTCGCGGGTGGACCAGCCCGCGTAGCCGTGGCCGCCGCCGCGCGGCACCACGGGGACGGCCGAGCGGCGCGCGAAGTCCAGACAGGCGGCCACGTCCCCCGGATGCGCGGGATAGGCCACCGCGCCCGGCCGCACCGCGTCGTAGCGGGGCTGGAAGAGCTGCCGGGCCTCGTCGTACTCCCGGTCGCCGGGCGTCACCACCCGGCCGTCGAGGGACCGGGCGAGCGCTCCGTAGTCCGGGTCCGCGCGGGGTCTCGTACGGGCCGTCGCGCGGGCCGTCGCGCCGATCGAGGCGAGGACGCCGGTGGCGGCTCCCGCGAGGACCTGGCGGCGGTGGAGGCTCATCCCTCCTTCCTGCCACCGCGTTGCCCATTCGCCGCGAAGGCGGGCCCACGGGGCCCGGCTTGCCCCCCGAACGGCCCATGCGGGGACGGGGGAGCGGACCGATACCGGCCCCGGCCGGCCCCGGGGGCCGGCCCGCCGGGGGCGGTCCGATTGCCTCAGGGCGTTCGGCGGGCCAGGAGGAAGGCCTGCGGGGACTTTTCCGTGGCGTGCGGTTCGCGGATCAGGCGGGCCGTTTCGGTCAGGCCCGCGCCCGCCAGCAGTTCGTTGATCAGCTCGGGCGGGGTCCAGTACACGTCGAGGTCGACCGGGTGCCCGTACGCGTGTTCCAGCCGGTGCTGCCGGTCGCCCGCCTTGAACGCGATCAGCAGGTACCCGCCGGGGGCCAGCACCCGGGCGAACTCGGCGAACAGCGCCGGGAGCCCGGCCGGGGGCGTGTGGACGGTGGAGTACCAGGCGAGCACCCCGCCGAGGACCCCGTCCGCGATGTCCAGCGCGGCCATCGAGCCGACCTCGAACCGCAGCCCCGGATAGGTCCGGCGGGCCACCGCCACCATCGCCGGGGACAGGTCGACTCCGAAGGCCCGTACGCCCAGGGCGTCGAGGTGCGCCGTCACCCGGCCCGGGCCGCAGCCCAGGTCCGCGACGGCGCGGCCGGCGCCGGGCCCGTCCCCGCGCACGCACTCCGCGAAGGCGGCCAGCATGGCCCGGTCCAGCGGTTTGCCCTCCAGCTCACCGGCCAGCAGCGCGGCGTAGTCGGCGGCGACGGCGTCGTAGGACGACCGGACGGAGTTCAGGTGCGAAGTCGATCCCATGCCTCCGGACAGTAGCCCGCCCGAACCCCGAACTCAGCCCCCGGTCAGCGGATTGTCCAGCTCGGCCCACTGATCGCCCGGCACCCCGGGGCTCAGCCGCATCAGCGTCAGCGCCTTGGTCGGCAAGGGCTCCGTCAGCAGGGCCCGGGTGTCGGCGGTGGAGGGCAGGCCGGGCCCGGCCGCCGCCAGGTCCGCCGCGAGCGCCGCGGCGGAACCGGCCGTGGAGCCGAGCGCACCCGCCACCAGCGATCCGAAGAGCTTGCGGCGCAGCAGGGTCACGTCGTCGGTGATCAGCCGCCCCGACAGCGGTGGCGCCGCCAGGCCGTGCCGGGCGAGGCGGGCCGGGCTGATCCGGATGTCGGCGAGGTCGCGGTACACGAGCCGCAGCGGGGTCCCGTCGGCGGACAGGACGACCAGGAGGTTCTGGCCGTGGGCCTCCAGGGCCACTCCGAGGTCCAGGACCCGCAGGCACACCGACAGCGCGAGACGGGCGAAACCCGCCCGCCAGGCGTCGGAACGCGCGTACGGGGTCAGCGCCAGCGCGGCGACGGGCAGGACGCGCTCGCCCGCGCCCCGGTCCGCGTACGCCTCGGGCGGCTCGCGGAGCACGGCGGCCAGGTCCGGGGTGCCGGCGGTGACGGCGCCCAGGGTGCGGGTGATGTGCAGGCGGCCGTCGAGGCGCTCGGACAGGCTCTGGGCGAAGCCGGAGACCGCGGCGGCCGTCTCGATCGAGTAGACGGAGATGTCGCGCACGGAGGAGGTCAGGCGGGTGCTGAGGGCGGTCTTGACGTGCGGCCCGCCCCCGACGGGGGAGAGGGTGCGCAGGGCCATCAAGGGGTGCGCGGCGGGCCCGGGCCGCAGCTCGTGCCCGTACCCGTACCCGTGCCCGTTGCCGGGGCCGGTCCCCTCCGGCTGTCCCTGTTTCACCACGTGCGCGGCCTGCCAGGGGTGGACCGGTACGAGGATCCGCCCGGCCTCCCGCCACCGCTCAGGCCACTCCCCGGTCACCTGGCACTCCCGGGCCCGTACGACCGCCAGCCCGAGGGTGACCACCGGCCGGTGCTCGGGGGCGTACGCGAGCTGCTCGGCCACCGTGAAACCGGGGCGGGAGCGGCAGTTGGGGTGGTACGGATGGCCGTCCACCACCCGCTGCTCCCACTCCCAGGCGGCGAGCCCCTCCGTGCCACCGGTTCCGGGACCGGCCGGCTGGCCCGCGCGGGACAGGGCGAGGGAGGCCGTGCTCTCGTCGAGCTCGGCCGCGAACTCCTCCCCGTACGGCAGCCCGAGCGCCGCGATGAGCGTGGCGGCCCGCCGGCAGGGGCGCCCGTCGAGGAGCAGCTCGGTCACGGGGGGCGCGCTCGCGCGGACCGCGGAGTAGGTCGTCGCGTACGCGTCGGGGAGGGGGCCCTCCAGCCGGGAGCCCGAGGCGAGCCGGAGCACGAGCGTGCCGGAACCCCGCTCCCGGTGGGTGATCCACGGCAGCGGCTCGAAGGCGAGGGCCCGCCAGAGCCGGGTGAGGACGGCGGCGCGCGCCCCGGGGAGCGCGGCTGCGTAGGCCGCCGCGAGGCCGGGGCGTGCGCCGGGCGGGCCGGTGGGCGGGCCGGTGGGGGAGGCCGGTCCGGCGCCGGGGGCGGTTTCGGCCGTCCCGGCCAGTTCGGCGGCCACGGCCTCTTCGGCCGCGGGGGCGGGGAGGTGCATGCTGGGATCCAGGGCCCCGGTCCTCTCGGGTGACGTGATGATCACTTCATCATCGCGGATACTGAAGATCACGGCCGGTGGTACGTCCCGCGCACCTCCGGCGCTCCGGCTGGACCGAATGGAATCCGTGGACCTCAACGCCACCGACAACGCCGCCGCCGACACCTACGCGGCCGCCCCCCTCCTGAACTGCCTCCTGCGGGAGGCCGCCGAACCGGTCCCGCTCGCCGGGGCCGCCGGGGCGGGGGGAGCCAGGGTGTCCGAGGGCTCCGAGGGCTCCGAGGGCTTCGAGGGCTCGGAGGGCTCGGAGGGCTCCGAGGAGGACGGCTGGCGCGTGTACCGGCTGTCGGGCAGCGGGCGGTTGCTGCGGGTACGGGCCGGGCGCAGGCCCGAGCGGCCCGAGCTGGGTACCGGTACCGGTACCGGTTCAGGTGCGGGGTCCGGTGCGGGGTCCGGCTGGCACCCACTGACGCACACCGAGCTGCTCAAACTCGTCTCCGACGAACTGCGCCTCTCCACCGGGGTGTCCAACGGCGAACTCCCGGTCGAGATGGCCGACAGCCGCGAGACCATCGCCGCGCTGCTGGCCGCCCGCGCGCTCACGCCCCCGCCGCGGGACCCGTACGTCCGGTCGGAACAGTCGCTGGTCATGGGGCACCCCCACCACCCGGCCCCCAAGGCCCGCGGCGGTGGCCCGGCCAGCGGGTGGCTGCCGTACGCCCCCGAGGCGTACGCCCGCTTCCCGCTGGCCTTCCTGGGCGTGCGCGAGGACCAGGTGGCCGAGGAGGGCGGGCCGGTGGCGGCCGGAGCGATCGACTCGCTGGCGGAGGCGCTGGACGGGCCGCGCCCGCCGGCCGGCTACCGGCTGCTGCCCGCCCACCCCTGGCAGCTCGACCTGGTCTCGGGCCGGCCGGCCGTCCGCGAGGCCCTGGAGGACGGGAGACTGCTGGCGCTGGGAACCGGGCGGGTACCGGTCTGGCCGACGGCCTCGATCCGGACCCTCTACGTTCCGGGCAGGAGTGGGAGCCCGAGCGGGAGCAGGGACGGGGACGAGAGCAGGGACGGGGACGAGAGCAGGCGCGGGGGCGGGAGCAGGCGCGGGAGCGGGAGCGGCCCGGCCGGCGATCTGTTCGTGAAGTTCAGCCTCGACGTCCGGATCACCAACGACGTGCGCCGGCTGTGGCGGCACGACCTGCTGAAACTGCGCCGCACGGACGCCGCGGTCGAGGTGGGCTTCGCGGAACTGCGCCGGTCCGGCTCGGTCGCGGCCTGGCTGCCCGACCGGGGCTACCGGACGGCCGCCTTCGCCTTCGAGGAGCTCGCCGTGCTCGTCCGCGACGGCCTGGCGGCGCACACGGAACCCGGGCTGACCCCCTTGCTGGCGGCCGCCCTGGCGGAGGGGTACCCGGGCAGCCCGCTGGCGGGGGCGGCCGACCCGGTCGCGTGGTGGCGGGCGTACCTGCGCCAGGTGGTGCCGCCCGTGCTCCACCTCTTCGCCCGGCACGGCGTGGTCCTGGAAGCGCACCTGCAGAACACCCTGGTGGCCGTCGACGCCCAGGGCATGCCCGGGCAGGCCCTCTTCCGGGACGCGGAGGGCGTGAAACTCCTCCCCGACCTGGACCGGGAGGCCGCCTGGCAGCGCCTCGTCTACTGCCTGGTGGTCAACCACCTGACCGAGGTGGCGGGCGCGCTCGCGCAGAGCCGTCCGGAGCTGGCCGGGGAGCTGTGGCCCGCCGCCCGGGCGGAGTTCCGGCGCTGCGGCGAGGCCCACGACCTGCCCGAGGTCGAGGCCCTGCTGACCGCCCCCACCCTCCCGGCCAAGACCAACCTGCTGCTGCGCTGGACCCGCGCCGACGGTGCGGACTCCCGCTACCTGCCGCTTCCCAACCCGCTGCGGTCCTGAGGGGGCGTGCGGTTCCGGCCAAAGAGGGTCCGGATACCGGATCCCCCCTCACTGACAGGTATAGACCAATGCTACGTTGGTTCAGCAGACCGCGCAGTCCTTGACCTCCCGTCAGAGGAGAAGCCATGCCCTCCCCTTCGCGGGGCGGCGGCCCGGCCGCCATGCCCAAGTACCAGCGGATCGCCGCAGCGTTGCGGCGCGAGCTCGACCTCACCGCACTGACCCCCGGTGCCCGGCTCCCTTCCGAGCGCACCCTCGCCGCCCGCTACGAGGTCAACCGGCAGACCATCCGGGCGGCCCTCCAGCACCTGAGGGAGGACGGCCTCGTCGTCACCGGGCGGCGGGGCACCCGGCCGGCGTTCCCGGTACCGGAGCAGCGGCCCCCGGCGGCGCTCCCGGCGGGCGCTGCGGCCCCGGGACCCGCCCCGGTGGCGGTCGCCGCGGCCGTGGCGACGGCCGCGCCCGCGCCCGCGCCGGCGGGGAGCCGGGCCCAGGCGTGGCTCACCCTCGTCACCCTGGCCCCGGCGCTCGCCGAACAGCTCGGCATGCGCGGCGGGGAGCAGACCCTGGTCCACCACCACCGGGAAACCGGCCCGACGGGCCAGACCCGGCGGCACGCGGTGACGTACCTCTGCCCCCGCACCGTCGTCCGGACCCCCGAACTGGCCCGCTACCGGGACCGCCTGGTGGCGGGTGTCCGGGACGAGGACCTGGGTCCCCTGCACCACTGGCTGGAGGGGGCCGCGCGGGCCGGCCGGGTCGCCGAGACCATCACCATGACCCGCACCAACTCGCCCCGGGCCGCCACCGCGCCCGGCGGCCTCTCCGTGCGCCGCACCCTGCACGACGCCTCCGGCCGGCTGCTCGCCGTCACCGATCTCGCCTTCCCCACCTGGGACCGGCTGACCTTCGACCGGTCCCCGGCCGCCATCGGCTTCCGGGTCACCTGAGAACGGGCCGGCCGGCCGGGCGGCAAGGGGCCGCGCCGCCGTGCCGGGACCGTCGGAGTGAGGTCCGGCGGCCTGGGCGGGCGACGCGGCCGCGGCCGGGCCCCCGCCGCCCGGAGACGTCCTGCGCAGCCGCACCGTCGACCTCGACCTGGCCGATTACCGCTGGCTGTGCACGGACCAAACCTTCGGCACCCCGCGCAGGCACACCTTCAGGCCGTTCCCCGACACCGCCGTCGAGGTCGTGGAGTCGGCCGTCGAGCGGGACCCGGCGGGAGGCACCGTCCAGTGGAGCGGCGAGGTCGTCAAGGTCGACGGCCACCCGGTCGGGTCCGGGGTGCGCCACCGGGTGGTGCTGTCGACCACCGGTGTCTGCGACCCCGGGGCCAGGCCGGACACCGTCGGGGTGGACGCCCTCCTCGACCTGGGCGAGAGGGCGTACCGCATCGCGCAGCCCCGCAACGAAACGGGCCGGCTGCTGATCACGGAGGAGGACCCCGACCTCCACGTCAAGCCCCCGCACGCAGGCCCGTCACGTGCTCGTGTGGACGTCCCCGGTGGTGGTGGAGGTGATGACCGCACGGCGGCCGAGGTCGCCCGGCGGGATCCCCGGGTGGTGGCCGCCCGGCCGTCCGGAGCCCTGGGACACCCCGAGGGCCAGGCGCGAGACGATCCGGTAGCGGTCGCCCCGGTACACGGAGTGGACGTACTCCACGGGGCGGCCGGTGGAGTCGGTGGTGAGCCGCTCGATGAGCAGGGCGGGGGAGAGCAGCGGAACGTCCAGCAGGCCCGCCTCCGCCTCGCTCACCACCGTCGGCTCGATGGACTGCTGCGCCTCGTGCACGTAGACGCCGTGGTGGTCGCGCAGATGCTCGTAGAGGTCCCCGGCCTCCAGCTCCGCCGGGGTCAGGGCCGGTACCAGGGCGGCCGGGATGTGCAGGTGCTCGATGGCCATCGGGGCCCCGTCCACCAGCCGCAGCCGGGCGACGTAGAGCAGGCTCGCGCCGGGGGAGATGCGCAGGCGGCGGCCGATCCGGGCGCCCGCCTGGACGGTGGAGTGCTCCAGGATCCGGCTGGACCAGTTCCCGGCGGCCTGCCGCATCGCGAAGGCCGCCTCGTCGGCGCTCAGCTCCTGGGTGATCTTGGCCGGTGCGACGAACATCCCGCGCCCGTGCTCGCGGACGAGCAGCCCCGTGGCGACGAGCTCGTCCACCGCCGCGCGCAGGGTGGGACGCGAGACCTCCAGGGTGGCGCACAGGGTGCGTTCGGAGGGGATCGCGTCGCCGGGCCGCCGCGTGTCGATGAGCCCCAGCAGGTGCTCCCGGACCCGTTCGCGCTTGAGTACGGATCCGGACGAGTCGGTTGCGTCCTTCGTCATGGCCCGCCCCCATTTCTCTCTGCTCACCTGTCCAACTGGTCATGTACATCTAACCACTCGGGGCAAGGGGACGCGAGGAGTCCGCCGAAATTCATGGGGCCGTGCAGGCTTGACGGCGCAGGCGGGGCATGTCACCTTCTAGCCACTCAGCTAACCAATTGGTTAGTTGGTCAACTCCGTTTCCCCTCCTGTGGGTTGACGCAGCAGCCAGGTGAGACATCCCGAGACCCGTGACCGCCGCCTCCGCAAACGTGCGCGGCCGATCCCTTCGCTCCCCCCACCCCGAGAGGAACGCAGCATGCGCAGCCCTACCCACGCCCCCGGCCGGACCGCTTCCCGCGCCGACGGCCGCAAGCGCCGTACGGCCGTAGCCCTGGCCATCGCCCTGACCGCCGGTCTCGGCTCGGCCGCCCTGAGCGCCCTGCCCGCGACCGCCGCGGCCGACTCCGTCAAGGTCCAGTACCGCACCAGCGCCACCGGGGCGACCGCCGACCAGGCGGAGCCCTGGTTCAAGGTGGTCAACAACGGCTCCGGCACCGTCTCCCTGAACCAGGTCTCCTTCCGCTACTACTTCAAGGCGGACAGCCCCAGCACCCAGTACCGGTTCGCCTGTTCCTGGGCGGTCAAGGGCTGCGCCAACATCACCGGCACCTTCGGCACCCTGGCCAACCCGACGGCCACCGCCGACCGCTACCTGGAGATCACCTTCACCGGCGGCGCCGGCAGCCTCGCCCCGGGCGCCGACACCGGAGACATGCAACTGCGCTTCTACCGCGCCGACTGGCAGACCCTGCGCCAGTCCGACGACTACTCCTTCGACGGGTCCCGCACGGCCTACGCCGACTGGGACAAGGTGACCGCCAAGCTGGGCACCGGCACCGTCTGGGGCACCGCGCCCGGAGGCAACACCCCCGACCCGACGCCGACTCCGACTCCGACGCCGACCGGCCCGAGCCCGACGCCGACCGACCCGGGACCGGCCGGAGCCACCCTCTTCGACGACTTCACCTACACCTCCTCCTCCGACCCGGCGATAGGGGCCCACGGCTGGAGCGTGCGCTCCAACGCGGGCGGCCCCGGGGTCCCGGGCGCCACCTGGGCTCCGGAGAACGTCACCTTCGCGGCCGAGGGCGGCAACACCGTCATGAACCTGGAGACCTCGACGGCCGGCACCGGCGAGAGCACCAAGCACACCGAGATCCTCACCAAGACCATGAAGTTCAAGAACGGCACCTACGCGGCGCGGGTGAAGTTCTCCGACGCCCCGAAGTACGGCCCGGACGGGGACCACCTCGTGCAGACCTTCTTCCCCATCAACGACCTCAAGGCCCCGATGGCCGACGACTACTCCGAGTACGACTTCGAGTACCTCCCCAACGGCGGCTGGGGCGAGCCCTCGAACATCCTCTACACCACCTCGTGGGAGACGTACCAGGCCGACCCGTGGGTGGCCGTCAACCAGCACACCGAGTCCCGGCAGAGCTACGCGGGCTGGCACGACCTGGTGCTCACCATCGACAACACCACCATCACCTACTACATCGACGGCCAGGTCTTCGGCACGCACGACGCCAAGTACCTGCCCGAGCGGGGCATGTCGATCAACTTCAACCAGTGGCTGATCGACCTCAACGGCCAGCCGGGCTCGACCCCCCGCGCCTACGACCAGAAGGTGGACTACGTCCTGCACGTCAAGGACCAGGTCCTCACCCCGGCGCAGGTGGCGGCCAAGGTCGGCGGCTACCGCACCGCGGGCACGGCCTTCGTGGACACCGTTCCCAACGGCTGATCCGGCCGGCGGGAACGGAAAGGCGGCGCGCTCCGGGTTCCTCAGGCCCGGGGCGCGCCGCCGCCCAGTCGTTCCAGTACCGCGCCGTTCAGCAACGCGCTTTCAGCAGCGCCCCGTTCAGAACCTCAGGGCCCACCAGTCCAGGTACCCGGTGTTCCCGGCGAAGGCGTCGTACACGCGCAGGCGCCACACCCCGTTCGCCGTCTCCGAGGAGGCGTTGACCGAGTACAGCCCGACGAGATCGCTCTCGCCCCAGTCGGTGTACTCGTCCTTGATCGGGTACGCCGTCCCGTCGGGTGCGATCAGGTCGATCCGCAGGGTCCCGGAGTCCGGGTGCTTGACGGACACCTCCACCTCCAGCTTGGCGGGGGCATTGCCCTCGACCCCGCTGACCGTGATGGGTGACTTGATGGTCTTCAGGTCGCCGACCGCGTAGTTCTTGGTGTTGGAGAGGCGTTTGGTGACCACCGGGTTCGCCACGCTGCCCAAATAGAGGGTGCGGTCGGGAGAGCCGGAGCCGCGGTCGAGCACCGCCCCGGTGGTGGCCTTGGACTTCAGGTAGGTCGCCACCTGCGCCGGGGTGGCGGTGCGGTTGAGGGACAGGTAGATCGCGGCCGCGCCCGCGACGTGCGGGGAGGCCATCGAGGTCCCCGACATCTGGGTGCTCCACTCGTCGTCCCACCACACCGCCGAGGTGATGTTGTCGCCGGGAGCGAACAGGTCCACCAGCGAACCGTAGTTGGAGTACGAGGAACGCGCGTCGTGGGCGCTCAGCGCCCCGACCGTGATCGCCTGGGAGACCCGGGCCGGCGAGTGCGTCGAGGCGTCCTTGTCCTGGTTGCCCGCGGCCACCGCGTAGGTGATGCCGGAGGCGATGGAACCCCGTACGGCCGCGTCCAGGACGCTGTCCGGGTCTCCGCCCAGGCTCATGTTCGCCACCGCCGGCTTCACCGCGTGGCTGGTCACCCAGTCGATGCCGGCGACCACCTGCTCGGTCGTGCCCGATCCGGTGGCGTCGAGGACCCGGACGGCCACCACCTTGGCACGCTTGGCCACCCCGAAGGTGGTGCCCGCGACCGTTCCGGCCACGTGCGTGCCGTGCCCGTGCTCGTCCTCGGCGACGTTGTCGCCGTCGATGGCGTCGTAGCCGTACCGGGCCCGCCCGCCGAAGTCCTTGTGGGCGATGTTGACACCCGTGTCGATGACGTACGCGGTCACGCCCACACCGGCCGAAGAGGCGTACGTGTACTTGTCGTTCAGCGGCTGCCTGCGCTGGTCGATCCGGTCCAGACCCCAGGACGGCGGGGCCGGCTGCGTGGTGTCGAGGTGCAGCGTGCGGTTCTGCGCGACCGTGGTCACGGCCGGATCGGCCGCGAGCCGCCGGGCCTGGCGCTCCGTCATCCGGACGGAGAAGCCGTTGACCGCCGCGTCGTACGTCCGGCCGACCGTGCCGCCGAACCGTTCGACCACGGAGCGGGCCCGGTCCGTACGGGAAGCCGCGCGCGCCGGGTCCAGCAGGACGAGGTAGCTGTCGGCGACGGCTCCCGGCGCTCCGGCGTAGAGGACCTCCCCCTCCGGCGGGGTGGCGGCCGAGGCCCCGGTGTCCACCCCGAGCGCGAGCGCCGAGGCGAGTGCGACGACGGCTCCGTACCGCCGCAATAAGCGTGATCGCATGATCATGGAATCTGACCCCCCTGAGTCGTCCGCCCAGAGTGCTGCGTTCACAAGCTCCGCACAAGAGGCCCGTGCGGGAGGAATCGGACCCTGGGGATTGGGGCCCTTGTCCTCTTAGCGCCACTCGTTCACAGAACGGAATCTTTATGTGCGACCCCGTGACGTGCGACCCCGATACGTACGACCCCGCTCTGCGCGGCCCCCTCCGAAGCCGGACGAAAGATCCACCATGAAGAAGACGAAGGCAGCGCTCTGGGAATTCCTCCAGGGCCTGGGCAAGACCTTCATGCTGCCCGTGGCGCTCCTCGCCTTCTGCGGCATCATGCTCGGCGTCGGCTCCTCGCTCTCCAGCCCGGCCGTCCTGCAGAACCTCTCCTTCCTGGACAGCGAACCGCTCCAGCTGGTCTTCACCTGGATGTCCAACACCGGTCTGGTGGCCTTCAAGTTCCTCCCGGTCCTCTTCGCGATGGCGATTCCGCTCGGCCTGGCGCGCGAGGACAAGGGCGTCGCCGCCTTCTCCGGTTTCGTCGGCTTCGCCTCCATGAACCTCGCCGTCAACTTCTTCCTCACCACGCGCGGCGTGGACTTCGAGGACAAGGGCGAGATCGCGCACTACGGCATCGCCGACGTGCTCGGCGTGAAGTCCATCGACACCGGACTGCTCGGCGCGGTCGCGGTCGGCGTCATCGTGTCCCTGCTGCACAAGCGCTACCGCACCAAGCGGATGCCCGACGCCCTCGCCTTCTTCGGCGGCCTGCGCTTCGTCCCGATCGTCTCCGCCCTGGCCATGAGCATCGTCGGACTCCTCGTCCCGCTCGTCTGGCCCACCCTCGGCGGCTGGATCGCCTCCGTCGGCACGGGCATCGCGCACGCCGGGGTCTTCGGCCCCTTCTTCTTCGGCATGGGCGAGGTGCTGCTGCGCCCGATCGGCCTGCACCACATCCTCGTCGCGCTGTTCCGCTTCACCGACGCCGGCGGCGCGGGGGCGGTCTGCGGGGAGCACGTCAGCGGAGCCCTGAACCTCTTCTACGCCCAGCTCTCCTGCCCCACCCCCTCGGGCGCCGCGCACACCGCCACCCAGTTCCTGTCCCAGGGCAAGATGGCCGCGTACCTCGGCGGCCTGCCCGGCGCCGCGCTCGCCATGTACCACTGCGCCAAGCGCAGCATGCGCCCGGAGATCAAGGCGCTGCTCGTCTCCGGCGTCGTCGCCTGCGTGGTCGGCGGGGTCACCGAGCCGCTCGAATTCCTCTTCCTCTTCATCGCCCCGTGGCTGTACCTGATCCACACGGTCCTGGTGGGCCTCGGCTTCCTGGTCTCCGCCGTGCTCGGCGTGTACATCGGCAACACCGACGGCAACGTCATCGACCTGCTGGTCTTCGGAGTCCTCCAGGGCACGACCACCAAGTGGTACCTGGTCCCGGTGATCGCCGCGATCTGGTTCGCCGTGTACTACTTCCTCTTCCGCTGGGCGATCACCAGGTTCGACCTGAAGACCCCCGGCCGCGACGACGAACCCTCGGACTCCGGTGCGGCCGGCGCCTCCGCAGGCGCCGACGCCGACGACGTCACCGGCGCCGGCGCGGACGCCCCGAAGGCCGAGCTCGTCGCCGGCAAGTACGACCCGGTCGCCATCCTCGAAGCCCTCGGAGGCCCGGCCAACATCCACGCCCTCGACAACTGCATCACCCGCCTGCGGATGACGGTCGGCGACGCCGCCCTGCTGGACGACGCCCGGCTGAAGAAGCTCGGAGCCATCGCCGTGGTCCGGCTCGACGAGCACAACGTGCAGGTCATCATCGGCCCCCAGGTCCAGTCCGTGAAGGACGCCCTGGCCAAGCTCACCCCGGTCGGCTGACCCATGGACACGCGCTACGACTTCGACGCACCGGTCGACCGGCACGGCACCTGGTGCACGCAGTGGGACTACGTCGAGGACCGCTTCGGGGTCCCCGGACTGCTCCCCTTCACCATCTCCGACATGGACTTCGAGACCGCCCCCGAGGTGCTCGCCGCCCTGCGCGGCCGCCTGGAGCACGGGGTCCTCGGCTACTCGCGCTGGCGTCACGAGGACTTCCTCTCGGCGGTCCGGCACTGGTACGCCACCCGCTACGGCACCCCCGTCGAGCAGGACCGCATCGCCTACGCCCCCGCCGTCCTCTACCAGGCCGGCCGGATCCTGGACCTGTGGTCCGCGCCCGGCGACGGGGTCGTGGTCCACACCCCGGCCTACGACGCCTTCCCGCGGCTGCTCGCGGCCCGGGACCGGGACATGCGCGGGGTCCCGCTCCACGACTGGGACGCACTGGAACGGGAGTTGGCCCGGCCCGACACCACCGTGCTGCTGCTGTGCTCCCCGCACAATCCGACCGGCCACGTGTGGAGCGGGGCCGAGCTGGAGCGGATGGCCGGGCTGTGCGAGCGGCACGGGGTCGCGGTGATCAGCGACGAGATCCACTCCGATCTCGCGCACGCCCCGTACCGGCACCGCCCGTGGGCACTGCACGGCCGCCCCGGCGGACGCTGGGCCATCGTGACCTCCGCCTCGAAGTCCTTCAACATCCCGGCACTGACCGGCAGTTACGGGATCTTCGGCGACGCGGAGTCCTGTGCGCGCTACCTCACCCTCCTCAAGGACGCCGACGGACTGTCCTCCCCGGCCGTCCTCTCCGTCACCGGACACATCGCGGCCTACCGCGAGGGCGGCCCGTGGCTCGACGCGCTCAACGCCTATGTGGCGGACAACCTGCGCATGGTCGGCGACCGCCTCGCCGAGGCCTTCCCCGGGCTGGACTGGCATCCGCCCAGGGCCGGCTACCTCGCCTGGATCGATCTCAGGCCCCTCGGACTTCCCGACGAGGCGCTCCAACGTGAGCTGATTCATACCGAGAAGGTGGCGATCATGCCCGGAACCGCCTACGGGCCCGAAGGCGCGGGCTTCGTACGCCTCAACGTGGGCTGCCCGCGTTCCAAGGCGCGGGCCGGCGTCGAGGCCTTGATCCGGGCGCTGCGCACCACCTCGGACACCCCTGCCGGGGCGGCCCTCGCCACCGCCCCGGGAACCCCCGGCGGGCCTGCGGCGGAAGGGAATTGACCGGACGGCCGAGGGGACTGCGGCCGTCCGGCCGATGTGCGAACGGAACGTGACCCTGGCGTAAATGGGGCCGGGTCCCGGCCGGTTGATCTAGGAGAAAGGGAACTGGGGAACGGATCCGGAACCGGTTAGGGTGTACGCCCATCAAGGTCATGCGCCGCAAGCCGACCAGCCCAAGGAGCGACCCCGTGCCGAAACCCGCCCCGTTCTCCCATACCGCCGGCCCCCTTTCCGGCTCCCTGCCCGGTCCCCGCACCGGCTCCACGCCCGGCTCCCTGCCCGGTCCCCGCACCGAGCCCCTGCCCGGTTCCCGCACCGGTCGCCGGCCAGGCCCCTGTGCGGGCCGGCTGGCCGCCCCGGTCCCGCGCCCCGCCGCCGCCCGGGCCGAGAGACCCGCCGGCGCCGAGCGCAGCGCCGCCGGGCCCACCCCTGCCGACCCCGCCGCCACCGCGCTCCCGCCCCGGATCGCGGAGCCGCGCGAGGTGGCCCCCGCGGACGCCCGCGAGCTGACGCGGCTCTTCTTCCGCCGGCTCCACGAGCTCGACGAGGGCACCGCCGAGTACCGCTACGTCCGCGAGACCCTCATCGAGATGAACATCTCGCTCGTCCGGTTCGCGATGCGCCCCTTCCGCGGCCGCGGCGACGGAGGCGAGCTCGACGACCTGCTCCAGGTCGGCACCATCGGCCTGATCAAGGCCATCGACCGGTTCGACCCCGCCCGCGAGGTGGAGTTCGCCGCCCTGGCCATGCCGTACATCACGGGCGAGATCAAGCGGCACTTCCGCGACACCAGTTGGGCGGTCCGCGTACCGCGCAGGCTCCAGGAAATGCGCATCGACCTGGCCAAGGCCAAGGAGGAGCTGACCGCGCTCCTCGACCACCCGCCGACGGTCCGCGAACTCGCCGCGCACCTCTCGCTCGCCGAGGAGGAGGTCATCGAGGGACTCGTCGCCGCCAACGGCCACACCAGCGGCTCCCTCGACGCCCCGGGCTCCGAACGGGCCGACGGCCGCACGGAGGGCCACAGCCTCGCCGAGACGATGGGGGCCGAGGAGCCCGCGCTGGAGCGCGTCGAGGACATCCAGACCCTGGCGCCGCTGCTGGAGCGTCTCAGCGACCGCGAGCGGCGCATGCTGTCGATGCGCTTCGGCGAGGAGCTCACCCAGGCCCAGATCGGCGATGCCCTCGGCATCTCCCAGATGCAGGTCTCGCGCCTCCTCAGCCGGGTGCTCGCGCATCTGCGGACCTCGATGCTCGCCGACCCGGAGCGTCCCGCAGCCGGGATCCCGCAGCAAGCGGAATCCGGCCGCACGGGTGCGACGGCGGGCGCCGGCGGCCACGCAGCGTAAGTGACATGACTCACTTCACCGTTTGCAGGGGTTAAGTGCGGGCAGGAGCGCCCCTGGAGCGGACCCGCTCGCCGGCCGACAGCGGCCGGAGTGCGCGGGTGACGGGCGGATCCCGTCGCGCTCCACGGCCCGCCGGCCGCACGTATGCCGGTGGGCCGTCTCCGGTACGACCCTTGAGGTGTATGTGTCCACGCTCACAGCCGAGCATGTGTACAAGGTGTTCGGTAAAGGACCCGACAACGGCGCGGCCGTCGCGAAGGCGGTCCGCGCACTCGAAAGCGGCGAGACCGACCGCGACGAGCTGCGCGCCGAGGGAACGACGGCGGCGGTGATCGACGCCTCGTTCTCCGTCGAGCCCGGCCAGATCTTCGTCGTCATGGGTCTTTCGGGCTCGGGCAAGTCCACCTTGCTGCGCATGCTCAACGGCCTCCTGGAACCCACCGCGGGTCGCATCCTCTTCGACGGCGAGGACCTCACGGCCCTCTCCCCGGCCGACATGCGCCGCGTACGCTCCACCAAGATCAGCATGGTCTTCCAGCACTTCGCCCTGTTCCCGCACCGCGACGTGCTCGAGAACGCCGGCTACGGCCTGGAGGTCCAGGGCGTCCCCCGGGCCGAGCGCGAACGGCGGGCCGCCGAAGCGCTGGCCCTCTGCGGGCTCGGCGGCTGGGAGAAGTCCTGGCCCGACGAGCTGTCCGGCGGCATGCAGCAGCGCGTCGGCCTCGCCCGCGCCCTGGCCACCGACGCGGACCTGCTGCTGATGGACGAGTCGTTCAGCGCCCTCGACCCGCTGATCCGCCGCGACATGCAGGACCAGCTGCTCGAACTCCAGAAGAGCCTGGGCAAGACCATCGTGTTCATCACCCACGACCTCAACGAGGCCATGCGGCTCGGCGACTCCATCGCCGTCATGCGCGACGGCCGCATCGTCCAGCAGGGCACGGCCGAGGACATCCTCACCCGCCCCGCCGACGACTACGTCGCCTCGTTCATCCAGGACGTGGACCGCTCGCGGGTCCTGACGGCCGACGCCGTCATGACCGGGGAGCCCGGCGGCCGCCCGGACTGCGACTGCCCCACCGTCTCCGCCGGCACCCCGCTCGCCGACGTGTGCGCCGTCAGCGCCCGGGTCCCGCACGACGTCTCCGTCACGGCCGAGGACGGCACCGTCGTCGGCTCCGTCCCGCAGGACCGCCTCGTCGCCTTCATCGGCGACGAGCGCCGCGCCGCGCTCGACTGCGCGGAGGTGGCGGCCTGATGCCCCGCCTGAATCTCGGATCCTGGGTCGACAGCGGTGTCGACTTCCTCCAGAGCCACCTGTCCTGGCTGTTCGACGCCATCACGGCGCTCGTCACCGGGCTCTACGACGGCGTCGAAGCCGTCCTGTCCGCGCCGAACCCCCTGCTGCTGGCCGGCGTCCTCGCCGTCGCCGCCTGGTGGCTGCGCGGGCTGCTCGCCGCCCTGCTCGCCTTCGCGGGCTTCGCCCTGATCGACTCCGTCGCCCTGTGGCCCGATGCCATGTCCACGCTCGCGCTGGTCCTGGTCGCCACCCTGGTCACGCTGGTCTTCGCGATCCCGCTGGGCATCTGGGCCTCGCGCTCCGACAAGGTCAGCGCCGTCCTGAAGCCCGTCCTGGACTTCATGCAGACCATGCCGGCCATGGTCTACCTCATCCCCGGCATCATCTTCTTCGGGGTCGGCGTGGTGCCCGGCATCATCGCCACCATCATCTTCTCGCTGGCGCCCGGCGTCCGGATGACCGAGCTCGGCATCCGCCAGGTCGACGCGGAACTCGTCGAGGCCGCCGAAGCCTTCGGCACCACCCCGCGCAACACCCTCGTCCGGGTCCAGCTCCCGCTGGCGCTGCCCACGATCATGGCGGGCATCAACCAGGTCATCATGCTCGGCCTGTCCATGGTGGTCATCGCCGGCATGGTCGGCGGCGGCGGCCTCGGCGGCGCCGTCTACCGGGCCATCGGCAGCGTGGACATCGGCCTCGGCTTCGAGGCAGGCATCTCCATCGTCATCCTCGCCATGTACCTGGACCGGATGACCGGGGCCCTGGGCCGCCAGGTCTCCCCGCTCGGCCGCCGCGCCCTCGCCAAGGCGCGCTCCGCCGCCACCGGCACCGCCAAGGTGTGGAGCCACCGCCCGCAGCCCGTCTTCGCCGTGGCCTCGGCCCTGGTGCTGGCGCTGGTCGCAGGCGGCCTGGGCATCTTCGGTGACTCCGGGAAATCGCAGGTCAACGCCGCCGGCGGGGCCGGCGTCGAGAACATCGGCAAGGGCCGCAAGCTCAGCATCGGCTACATCCCGTGGGACGAGGGCATCGCCTCCACCTTCCTCTGGAAGGAGCTCCTGGAGCGCCGCGGCTACCAGGTCGACGCCCGCCAGCTGGAGCTCGGCGCGCTCTACACCGGCCTCGCGGGAGGCCAGGTGGACTTCCAGACCGACGCCTGGCTGCCCTCCACGCAGGCCGAGTACTGGAAGAAGTACGGCAACAAGCTCGACGACCTCGGCTCCTGGTTCGGACCCACCTCCATCGAGCTCGCCGTCCCGTCCTACGTGAAGGACGTGAAGACCCTCGCCGACCTGAAGG
This sequence comes from Streptomyces sp. NPDC002104, assembly GCF_053593795.1. Taxonomy (NCBI): domain Bacteria; kingdom Bacillati; phylum Actinomycetota; class Actinomycetes; order Kitasatosporales; family Streptomycetaceae; genus Streptomyces; species Streptomyces sp. NPDC002104. Next base: position 46,368 of record NZ_JBSFDF010000012.1, read on the forward strand.
GCAAGGCGGGCCGGTTCAAGGGCCGGATCATCGGCATCGAACCCAGCGCCGGCGCCATGGGCCTCCTCAAGGACAAGGTGATGCCGCAGTACGGGCTCGACGGCGAGTACAAGGTCGTCGACGGATCCACCCCGGGCATGCTCGCCGAACTCAAGCGGGCCTACGAGAAGAAGGAGCCCGTCGCGGTCGTGCTCTGGTCGCCGCACTGGGCGTACGCCTCGTACGAGCTGACCAAGCTCACGGACCCGCAGGGCGCCTGGGGCAAGGGCGACGGCATCCACAACGTCGCCCGCAAGGACTTCGCGGCCGACGAGCCGAAGGTCGCCCAGTGGCTGAAGTCCTTCAAGCTGACGGAGGCGCAGCTCACCGGCCTGGAGGCCAAGATCCAGGAGTCCGGCAAGGGCAAGGAGCAGGAGGCCGTCCGCGCCTGGCTGTCCGATCACCCCGAGGTCGACAAGCTGGCGTGAGCCCGTGGGGGCCGGCGCGCGAAACCCCTCCCACGGAGCTTCGCGCACCGGCCCCCGCCCGGCCGGCCCGACGCCTCAGCCGGCCAAGCCCCGCCCGGGCTCCCGGCGGCCGCCGCGCCCGCCGGCCCCGCAGCCCGGCACCGCCGGCCTGGAGCGGATCGTCGCCGGCGCCAGGCTCGGGGGCCCGGACACCGGGTTCACCGTGGACGGCCCCGTCCGTCCGTGGTCGCCGCCCTGCGCGCCGGAGCCTGCGGGTTCCTGCCCGAGGACGTCTCCCCGGAGGAGCTGACCGCCGCGATCCGCAACGCCGAGATCGCCGCAGACCTGGACATCAGCATCTCCACGGTCAAGAACCACATCACCGGCATCTTCGGCAAGCTGGGCGTCCGCGACCGGGCCCAGGCGGTCATCGCGGCCTACGAATCGGGTGTCGTGGACGTCGCCGCGGACCCGCGCTGAGCGCCAACTTCCCGGAGAGGGAAGGGAGAAGCCCCGGACGCACACCTCTGACCTGCCGGAACATCGCCGGAACACTGGAGGATTCACCCGTGCGTCAGAGGGCACGTCCATGGCATTGTGCGAGCAGTCCAACCGCACGACCAGGGAGTCTCCATTAGCGATCAGCACTCCACGCAGCTCGCGGCCGCCCCCGGGCAGCGGGCGGAGCCGAGGCGGCTGAACCCGGCGGGCCCGGAGGGCCGGCCGGGTCCGCAGAGCCGCCCGGGTCCGCTGCCGTGCTGCCCGGTGTGCGAGGAAGCACCCGAGCGCATCTCCTGGCGCCAGCGCCCGGGACAGCCGGTGGTTCTGGTCTTCGACCCCTGCGGGCACCGGTACGGCTCCCCGGCGGCGCCTGTCCTGGCCGTGAGCCCCCCCGCCCGTCACGGGCTGGGGACGGGCCCTCGCATGAGCTTGCTGACCCACTGGATGAGCCCGCCGTCGTACATGCCGGGCACGTAGGTGTAGGCGTCGTGGCCGCCGCCCTGGTCGATGTGGAACATCGTCTTCACGGGCCCCTTGCCGTAGTCCTTGATGAACTTCTCGATCGGCGGCCGGTTCTGGACGTCACTGCCCTTGGTGCCGACCTGGAAGGCGAGGTCCACCTCGGGTCCGCCCCGGGCGATGAGCTTCTGCGCGAGCTCGGGCGGACTGTTCTGCGCCTTTTCCGCGGGGTGGCCGTTCCACAGCCGGGAGTCGGGCACGATGTCGGGCCCGCCGGCGATCACGGCACGGAACAGGTCGGGCTTCTGCAGCACCGCTTTGAGCCCGGCGAACCCGCCGGAGGAGCTGCCCATGAAGGCCCAGCCGTCGCGGGACCCGATCGTACGGAACGTCGCGCGGACCAGGTCGGGGACGTCCTCGGTGAGCCAGGTGCCCATCTTCGGCTGGCCGGGGATGTCGCTGCCGTCCCAGTAGAGCCCGTCCTTGTCCGATGCGGGGTTGAGCACGGGCATGGCGAGGATGAAGGGGAGGCTGGCGCCCGCCTTGGACCACTTGGAGATGTCCGCCTCCAGTTTGAGGTTGCTCCCGCTCCAGTAGTTCGCGTTGAAGCCGGGCCCCCCGGGCAGCGCGATCATCACGGGGAAACCGCTGTGCGCGTACTTCGGGTCGTGGTACTGCGGCGGCAGCCAGAGCCAGACCTTGCCGGTGAAATGGGACTTCTTCCCGGCGAGGGTGGTCACCATCACCTTGCTGCCGTCCTCCGGGATGGTGCCGGACACCCTCAGCTCCGGCGCGGGTCCCGTGGGCATCCGGGTCAGCGGGTCGCCCGGCGCACCGCCGGCCTGCCCCTGGGCCCCGGTGGTGGGCCCGTCGAGGTGCACGACGTCACCGGTGTCGTCGAACGGGTCGAGGTGGATCAGTACGCCGGCGGCCAGCCCGCACACGAACACCAGCGGGACGACCACCCCGGCCCACCGGCGCCACCGCGGCGGCCGGTCGCCGGCCCGCCCCTGGACCCGGCCGTGTCCGTGCTGCGCCTCCCGGCGTGTGCGGTGCTTCATCGTGCGTGACTCCTGAGCCCTGTGCGGAGGCGGCCGGTCCGGCTGCCGGCCTGTGAGACCGCGCGAGGGAAGGAATGGTTCGTCACCAAAGATTACGAAAAAGGCAAAGGGCTGGTCACGCCCGTGATCCGGTCACGCCCGTGATCCGGTCACGCCCGTGGTGATGAGATCGACGCCGGCGAGGAACTGCGCGCGGTCGTCGTGGTCGAGTCCCTGGGCGGCGAGCGCCCGGATGAAGGGATGGTCCTCGGGGCTGAGCTGTTCCCACGACCGCGCCACGGTGTCAAGGTAGTCGCTCCGGTCGGCGTCCGGACCCAGGCCGCGGGCGCGCATCCGGTTCGCGGCGTTCTGACCGGCGGCGCCGAGGATGTAGTGCACCAGGGCGGACGTCGCGGTGAACCAGCTGCTCGCGGGCGCGTCCAGCGCCTGCACCTGGCGCCCGATGGCCTCGAAGATCCGCAGCGCCACCGGCCCGGAGGGGTGGTGGGCGAGCTGGGTGGCGAGCTGGGCGGCGAGCCACGGGTGCTCCTCGATCGCGTCGAAGAGGCCGAGGGCGACGGCGTGGAGGTCCCCCGGCGGTCCGTCCGCTCCGTCCGCCCCGCCGGTGAGGGCCACGGTGACGGCGTGCTCGGTGGCCGCGGCCAGCAGTTCGCCCTTGCCGGCCACGTGCCAGTAGATCGCTCCGGGGCCGGTGGCCAGGCGCTCGCTCAGGGCCCGGAAGGTCAGCCCGCTCTCGCCCGCCGTGTCCAGCAGGTCGACGGCGGCCTCGACGATCCGCTTACGGGAGAGGGGGTCGGTGCGCCGCTCGGGCTTCTTGCGCGTCGGTGGGGTCGGTGGTGTCACCCCGCCATTTTGACATGGATGGAACGCCGTTCCACACTGCTGATGGAACGTCGTTCCAGACCGATGGCCGTCCGTGGGCGGCCCACGTGAAACAGCAGGAGGAACCATGGCACTGCAGGACCAGCCCGCGTACCTGATCAGGATGCGGGCCAAGCCCGGACTCGGTGACAAGCTCTTCGAGCTGGCCACGGCCGGGATGGAGAAGTCGGGGTCCTCGGACCGCTTCATCATCGCCCGGGAGGACGCCGACCCCGACGTGCTGTGGAACATGGAGGTGTTCCGCAGCCGCGAGGCGAAGGACGCCTACGAGAACAGCCCGCTCGCCGACGAGCTGCGCGACGAGATCATCGGCCTGCTCGCCGAGCCGCCGGTACGGATCGAAGTCCATCCGTACTCCGCCCTGCCCGCCGGTCCGGCCTGAGCGGGCCGGGGTCGGGGCTGGGGCTGGGGTCGGGGGTGCCGTGCCGATCGGGCCGGGGTCGACCAGGCCGGGATCGATCGGTCCGGCATCGACCAGGCCGGCATCGACCAGGCCGGCATCGACCAGGCCCGGCCGGCGCCCGCGGGATCAGGCGTCGGCCGGGGCGGGCTGGAGGTGGGCCGGATCGGCGGGGCGTGCGCGGTCGATCAGGGTGGAGGCCAGCAGGGCCGTGACCGCCGAGATCACCAGCAGCGGCATCAGCGTGGGCGCCTCCTTGCCCAGCAGGGCGGCGGCCAGGACCACGCCGGTCACCGGGAGCCGGGTTCCGGCCACCCCGGCGGCGCAGATGCCGGCCGCCAGGGCGGGGGCCATGCCGAAGCCGGGAAGGCTGCCGAAGGCGATGCCGATCGAGGCCCCGATCATGATGGACGGGAAGATCGGGCCGCCGCGGAGGCTGCCCAGGGCGATGCTCCAGCCGATCAGCTTGAAGACCGAGAGGGCCACCAGCGCGCCCACCGCCCAGGAGGAGGGCGCGGCGGCGAGCTGGCCGACGGTGTTCTGCCCGGACAGCGCCACCTCCTCGGGGGAGCGGCCGGTGACCAGCGCGTAGCCGGTGATGCAGATGCCGACGGCCACCGCGCACAGGGCGATCCGCCGGGCGGAGGTGCCCGTCCAGGCGTGGACGCGCAGGCCGGCGGACTTGCCCAGGGCGATGAGGATCCCGATCAGGGCGGCCATGGGGATGCCCCACAGGAAGTCGCCCGCGTCGGGCAGACCGGCGGCGGGTTCCCGGGGGAGGGTCAGCGCGCCGATCCCGAGGCCGGTCCAGTGCCCGAACCCGGTGAAGACCAGGGCCCCGACCCCGCTGGCGACCAGGGCGGGCAGGATCAGTACGAACAGGCGCGGGCCCCCGGCCACGAGGGCGGCCCCCTCCAGCACCATCACCACGGGGATCAGCGGACTTCCGAAGATCGTGCTGATGGCGGCGGTGGATCCGGCCATCCCGAGCACCGTGGCCAGCTCGGGCTGGGTGGCGCGCTGGGCGGCGCGGATGCTGAGGAGGGCGAGGCCGCTGCCGATCGCCATCAGGGGTGCCTCGGGTCCGAGCATCACACCGAGGGGCAGGCAGACCAGTGCGGCCAGGATCACGCTCGGGGTCTCGCGGGGCATGGTCGCCGGGCCGCCGAAGCCGTGGGCGGGGACGTGCCCGCCGGCGCCGGCCATCCGCGTGATGATCGGCGCGGCCAGCAGTCCGGCGAGGGCGAGCGTGGGCAGACCCCACCACCACGGGGCGCGGTCGTAGCCGAGGAGGTCGGGCACGGTGTGCCACAGCCAGTGCTGGAGTGCGTGTTCGAGGCTGACGAAGCCGAAGGCGAACAGCGAGACCGGGATGCCGATGAGCGCCGAGAGCGCGAGCAGCCGCAGGGTCGCGGGTGCGAGGAGGAGCTGACGGAGCGATGCGGGCTGTTGCGGCTGTGCGGGCTGTTGAGCCTGTTCCATGGGTGCCGGGCCCTCCAGAAAATGTCCGTGGTTCGTCCCAGGCTCGCGGCGCGGGGCGGTCCGCGCAGGGCGGGTGGGCCGAACGGGTGAAGGCCCGACCGTGGACCCGGCCACGTGCTTCATGTTCAAAGATGCTCGGTGACCAGCCATTGCGAGCATCTTCCTTCAAAAGGGGCCTCCGGAGCGCTATGTTGCCCGGTGCATGCCAAAAGGTGTGTCCGTAGCCGGACCGCACGAGGAGCCGCCCCATGAGACTCATCAGCATCCGCAGGAGCCCACGGCGCCGACGCGCCCCGGCGGCCGCGCTGCTCGCCGCGGCCCTCGCCGTGACCGGTCTGGCCGCCGCCGGATCCCTCTCCTCCCCGGCCTCGGCGGCCGCCTCGGCGCCGGCCCCCGCCACGGCGGGCAACGCCACCGGCATCACCCAGTCCGGCAACACCTTCACCATCGCAACCGCCGGCGGGGCCAAGGCCCGGGTGGTCGTCGCCCGCGCCGACATCTTCCGGCTCTGGCTCTCGCCCGACGGCGCCTTCACCAACGACCCGGCCGGCACCGACCTCGCCCCCACCACCGACTTCGGCCCGGTGAGCGCCGCCTGGACCGACGCGGGCACCTACTACAAGATCACCACCGGTTCCCTGACCATCCGGGCCAACAAGACCCCGCTCCAGTTCTCCGTCTACCGCGCCGACAACTCCACCCTCGTCTGGCAGGAGACGCAGCCCACCTCCTGGACCAGCAGCCAGACCACCCAGTACCTGGCGCGCGCGGCGGACGAGCAGTTCTACGGAACGGGCCTGCGCCTGGGCGAATGGGCCCTGCGCGGCAAGACCGTACCGATCGCCGTCGACAACAAGTGGCGCGAGAACAACAACGCCAGCCCCGCGCCCTTCTACGTGTCCACCAACAACTACGGCGTGATGCGCAACACCTGGGCCCCCGGCTCCTACGGTTTCAACGCGCCCACCACCCTCACCCACGACGAAAAGCGCTTCGACGCCTGGTACTTCACCGGAACCTCCCTCAAAACCGTGCTGGACGCCTACACCGACGTCAGCGGCAAGCCCTTCCTGGCTCCGGTCTGGGGCTTCGAGCTCGGCAATGCCGACTGCTTCAACGCCTCCAACCCGGCCTACCAGGGCGACCACAACCGGCTCCGCCACCAGACCACCCCGGACGTCGTCGGCTACGCCACGGACGCCCGCGCCGCCGACATGCCCTCGGGCTGGTTCCTGCCCAACGACGGCTACGGCTGCGGCTACACCGCGCCCCTGAAGTCCACGGTCGACGCGCTGAAGGCCAAGGGCTTCCAGACCGGACTGTGGACCTCGACCGGACTCGGCAACATCAACGACGAGGTGGGCATCGCCGGTTCGCGGGGCGTGAAGACCGACGTCGCCTGGATCGGCGGCGGTTACAAGACGGCCTTCTCGGGCGTCCAGCAGGCCGTCGACGGCATAGAGAAGAACTCCGACGCCCGCCGCTACGTCTGGACCGTCGACGGCTGGGCCGGCACCCAGCGCAACGCCGTCGTCTGGACCGGTGACACCAACGGCACCTGGGACGACATGCGCTGGCACGTCCCCGCCGTCACCGGCGCCGGCCTCTCCGGGTTCAACTACGCCACCGGCGACGTCGACGGCATCTTCGCCGGCAGCCCCAAGACGTACGCCCGCGACCTCCAGTGGAAGGCATTCACCCCGGCCTTCATGACCATGTCCGGCTGGGGCGCGACCGGCCCGACCGCCGGCTACCAGGACAAGCAGCCCTGGCGACTCGCGGAGCCGTACCTCTCGATCAACCGCAAGTACCTCCAGCTGAAGATGCGGCTGATGCCGTACCTGTACACGATGAGCCGGACCGCGCACGAGACCGGCGTCCCGAGCACCCGCGCGATGGTCCTGGAGTACCCCGACGACCCGGTGGCGCGCGGCAACCTGACCAGCGGCCAGTTCATGGCCGGCGACTCCTTCCTCGTCGCACCCGTCGTCTCCGACACCTCCGTGCGCGACGGCATCTACCTCCCGGCCGGCACCTGGACGGACTACTGGACGGGCAAGACCTATGCCGGACCGGGCTGGCTCAACGGCTACCAGGCCCCGCTCGACACCCTGCCCCTGTTCGTCAAGGGCGGCGCCATCGTCCCGATGTGGCCGCAGATGAACTACACGGGGGAGAAGGCCGTCTCCACGCTCACCTACGACATCCACCCGCGCGGGGCCACCTCCTTCAGCCTGTACGAGGACGACGGCATCACCCGCGCCCACCAGACCGGCGCCTTCGCCCGCCAGCAGGTCGACGTCACCGCCCCGGCCTCCGGCTCCGGCACGGTCACCGTGTCCGTCTCCGCCCCGACCGGCAGCTACACCGGCAAACCGGCTTCGCGCGGCTACGAGTTCAGCCTCCACGTGGCCACCGCCCCCGGCACGGTCACCGTCGACGGCGCCGCCCTCACCCGGCTGAGCAGCAAGGCCGCCTACGACGCCGCGCCGACGGGCTGGTTCTTCGACGCGGCCGACCGCGGCGGCATCCTGTGGACCAAGACCGGTACGAAGTCGGCCGCGTTCAGCGTCTCGGCCACCGGCACCTCCGTCCCGGCCGCCGACCCCATCCCGGTCACCTCCAGCCCCGTCCCGCAGTCGGCTTGGAGCCTGGTCTCCGCCGACAGCCAGGAGACCAGCGGCGAGAACGGCGCCGCCGGCAACGCCTTCGACGGGAACACCGGGACCATCTGGCACACCGCCTGGTCCGGCTCCGCCCCCGCGCCGCTCCCGCACGAGATCCAGATCGACCTCGGCGCCCGCTACACGGCCGACGGCCTCGGCTACCTGCCCCGTCAGGACGGCGGGATCAACGGCAGGATCGGCGGCTACGAGGTCTACGTCTCGGACACCACCACCGACTGGGGATCCCCGGTCGCCACCGGCACCTTCGCCGACACGGCGGCCCTCAAGTCGGTCTCCCTGTCCGCCAAGGCGGGCCGCTACCTCCGCCTGAAGGCACTGACCGAGGCGGGCGGCCGTGGCCCCTGGTCCAGCGCCGCCGAGATCACCCTCACGGGCCGCCCGACCCCGCTGCCCGCGGCCTCCACCCTGGTCAACGGGGCCTCGGCCACCTGCATCGACCTCCCGGGCAGCGCCACCACCCCCGGCACCCAGCCCACCCTCTACAGCTGCCACGGCGGCCCCAACCAGCGCTGGACCCTCCAGGGCGACGGCCGGCTGACCGGCCTCGGCGGAGTCTGCCTGGACGCCGCCACCGCGAACGCCGTCACGGTCCAGACCTGCAACGGCAGTTCCGGGCAGAGCTGGCAGACCGGCCCGGACGGCAGCCTGCGCAACTCCGGCCAGTGCCTGACCCCGGCGGGCTCCGCCACGGCCAACGGCACCAAGCTCACCCGGATCGCGTGCGCGACGACCCCGGCCCAGCGCTGGACGTTCACGCCCTGACCCGGCCACCCCCGGGGTTCCCGGCCGGCCCGTGATCCCCGCCCGGCGAAGACCCTCCGACACCCCCCACCGAGCCCGGCCCGGCATCCAGCCGGGCCGGGCTCCGGCTCGGGCGGTTACGGTGGGGGCCGCGCAGCCCGGATCCTTCAGGAAGGTGCTCATGCCCGCCGCGAACCTGCCCGCCGCGAACGTGCCCGCCACGAAGATGCACGCCGACGAACCCGACATCGACGCCGCCCTCGTCCGCGCGCTGATCGCAGGTCAGTTCCCGCAGTGGGCAGAGCTGCCCGTCGAGCGGGTCGGCTCCGCCGGCACCTCCAACGCCATGTACCGGCTGGGCGCGGAGCTGGTCGTACGGCTGCCCCGTACGCCGGGCGCGGCCGGTGACGTGGCGATGGAGCACGTCTGGCTGCCGCGGCTGGCCCCGATCCTGCCGGCCGCCATCCCCGCGCCCCTCGGCATGGGGCGGCCCGCCGAGGGCTATCCCTGGTCCTGGTCCGTCTTCGGCTGGGTCCCCGGGGAGAACCCCGTGCCCGGCCGGATCGCGGAGCCGGAGCTCCTGGCCGAGGACCTGGCGGAGTTCGTCTCCGCGCTGCGCCGGGCCGATCCGGCGGACGCTCCGTCCTCCTACCGCAGCGAGACCCTGCGGAGCCGGGACGCCGAGACGCGTGGCGCGCTCGCGGAACTGGGCGCGAGCGCCGGCGCCGACGTGGACGTGGCGGCGGTGACCGCCCTGTGGGAGGAGGCCCTGCGGGCCGAGCCCTGGTCCGGTCCGCCGGTCTGGATCCACGCCGACCTGCAGCCGGGCAACCTGCTCCTCTCCGGCGGGAGGCTCGCCGCCGTCATCGACTTCGGCTGCGCCGGCCTCGGTGAACCGGCCGTCGACCTGATCGCCGCCTGGTACGTCCTCCCGGCCGCAGCCCGCCCCGCCTTCCGGGCCGCCCTCGCCGCCGACGGGGCGATGTGGACCCGCGCCCGCGGCTGGGCCCTGTCGATCGCCCTCATGGAGCTGAACTACTACCGGAAGACGCACCCCGCCATGGCGGCCATCGCCCGCCACGTCATCGGCGAACTCCTCGCGGACGGTCCGGCGCGGGACTGACGAGAACGCGACGGACGGCCGCCCGGACTGACGGGAACGCGCACGATCCGACCGTTCGGTCGGCCCGGGTCTGGATCGCTGTCGGTGCCGGTTGCGAGGATGGCCGGCATGACGCCTTTCCTTCTGACCGACATCGACCGTGCCGTACGCAGCAGTTGGAGCGCGATGACGTGCACGCCCGAGTACCGCGACCGGTGGACCAGGGAGAACCCGGCCCGCGACCAGTGCGGTGTGACCGCCCTCGTCCTCAACGACCTGCTGGGCGGCGAGCTGATCCGCGGCGAGGTCCTCGTCGGCGGCGAACGCGTCGACTACCACTGGTGGAACCGGCTCGGTCTCGGCATAGAGATCGACCTCACCCGCGAGCAGTTCGCACCGGAGGAGAAGATCACCGAGGGGGTCGTCGTCCCCCGCCCCCCGGACAGTGAACTGCGCCGCCTGCGCACGGAGTACGAGCTCCTGCGCGACGAGGTCATGGCCAAGCTCGCCCGCCCCGCCGTCACGGCCTAGGCGGCCCGGTCCGGGGAGCCCCGCCGCCCCCGGGACGCGAGGATCAGCAGCGCGGCCGGGACCAGGCCCAGCGGGAACCCCGACGGTCCCAGGATCCACGCGGCGAGCACCACCCAGCCGGCCAGGACCCATCCCACGTAGCGCGGGACGTCCTGGCCGGTGCGGGCCATCCGCGACAGCAGCAGGCCCAGCAGGATCAGCGGCACCGCGAAGCCGCCCGGCAGTGCCCAGAACAGGCGCACCGTCTCGGCGTGGGTGTCGGGGTCCGCGCCGCGCAGGTCGCCCGCCAGCCAGCCACCCCAGTGCGACCGGGACGCGAAGGCGAAGAGCGCGGTGTGGAGGCCGCCGATGGCCACCGCGCTGCGGCCCGCCCACAGGGTCAGGGTGCGGGTGCGGGTGCTGACGTCGGCCGATGGAATTTCGATACGTTCAGTTCCGATACTCATAGTTCCGTATGATGGGCCAATGCAGCCTCCGAAGCAACCCGCCGGCCGTCCGCGCGAGACCCGAGTGGATGCCGCGATCCGCGACGCGGTACGCGAGTTGGTGCCCCGCGTGGGATACGCCGGCCTGACCATGGACGCCATCGCCGCCACGGCGGGCATCGGCAAGGCGGCCATCTACCGCCGTCACACCTCACGCGGCGAGCTCGTCTTCTCCGTCCTCGTCCACGGGAGGACATCGAGGCCCCTGCCCGACACCGGAACGCTCACCGGCGACCTCACGGCGCTCGCGCACCTGATCCTCGGGATCTTCTCCGACCCGGTGACCGCCGCGGCCGCGCCCGGGCTGCTCGCGGACCTCCAGCAGCAGCCCGACATCGCCGCGCGGTTCCAGGACACCTTCATCGCGCAGGAGCGCGCACAGATCGCGGAGTTGCTGGAACGTGCCCACCAGCGGGGAGAGCTGCCCGCACCGGCGGATCCCGCATTGGTGCACGCCGCCGTGCTCGGCACCGCGTACGCCTGGTTGTTCCTGCTCGCCCAGCCGCCGGACCCCACCCTCGCGCCGCGCATCGCCGCGCTCGCCGAAGCCGCCGCCCGGGGCAACTGACGGGCGGCCCCACCCTCCCCGCCGGACAGCCCGGGCCCCGGCCCCGGCGGCAGCGGGTCGGCACCCGGTCACCACCTCGCGAGGGCGGGGACCGGGTTGCCGCCCTGGGCCGTGAACCGATCGTCGGGCAGCCGGACATCCAAGTCAATCCTCCGGATTTCTGCCAACCCCCCAGGGATACCTTGGGGGTTGTGACCCTCGATGATCTCCGCGTCTTCGTCGCCGTCTGCCGGGCCGGCAGCCTCAGCGCCGTCGCCCGCGACCTCGGCCGCACCCAGTCCGCCGTCAGCCAGCACGTCCGCCGCCTGGAGAAGGAGACCGGCGCCGCGCTCCTGGAACGGCACCCGCGCGGAGTCTCGCCCACCGGGGCCGGCCTGATCCTCCAGGCGGCCGCCGCCGACGGCATCGCCGGGCTCGACGGAGCCCTGCGCCGGCTCGACGCCCTCGTACGGGGCGACGGCGGCTCGGTCCGGGTCACCACCGGGGCCACCACCGTGCGCCACTTCATGGCCGAGGCGATCGTCGCCTTCCGGCGCGGCCATCCCCGCGTCAGCCTGGAGTTCCAGACCGAGAACTCCAGCCGGAGCTGCTTCGAAGCCCTCGCCGCCGAGGACCTCGACCTCGCGTGGATCACCATCGGCGCCGCCGTCCGGGGCATCGAGCAACGCCCCGTCATGCGGCTGCCCTGGGTCCTCGCGGTCGGCGCCGACGACCCGCTCGCCGCACGCTCCCGCCTCGAGCCGGCCGACCTCGGCGGCATCCGCCACATCCGGCTGCCGGAGAACTCCGCCTCCCGCGCCCACCTCGACGCCACCCTCGCCGAGGCCGGCATCCGGGTCAGCTCCGACACCAGCGCCGCCGACTGGGACACCGCCCTCCTCCTTGCCGAACTGGGCCTCGGCCACGCCGTCGTGCCGGCCCTGCCCGGCTGGCAGGTCCCCGGATCGGACGGGCCGCTGCGTCTGGTGCCGGTCCCCGCCCTGCCGCCGCTCGCCGTCGGCTGGGCCGTCCGGCGCTGGTCCGCCCTCGCCCCGCTCGCCCGCGCCTTCGCCGACGAGGTGGCCCGCAGCTGCGTGGCCCGCGCGTCAGCCCCCGGGCGGCCGTGACACCGGCGGCGGTGACGCCGGTCGTGACGCCGGCGGCGGTGACCCCGGCGGTCGTGAGGAGGGCAGTGGGGACGCGGGCGGTCGTGAGGAGGGCATGTGTGGTGGGGGCGGTTGTGGTGAGGGCGGTCGTGCCGAAGGCAGCCGGGAGGCCGGGAGCAGTCCGGCGGCGGCCAGCGCGGTCAGCGCCGTGACCGAAGCCCCGGTCCCCGCGGCCAGTGCGATGCCGAGCGCGGGCCCGACGTTCATCGCCGTCTGCTTGAGCCCGCCCACCACCCCGGCGTACCCGGCCGGGGCGTCCCCGACCGCCGTGCCGGTGGCCGTCACCATCACCGCGGCGAAGCCCGCGCCGAGCACCCCGAACCCCCAGCCCGGTCCCAGCCCCGTGATCCCGAGCGCCACCAGCACGGTCCCCGCCACCGCCGTTCCGCGGGCCCCGAACCGGCGCAGCAGGGCCCCCGCGACCGGTGCGCCGACGACCATGGCGGCCGTCATCGGCAGCACGCGCAGCCCGGTGGCCAGCGGATCGAGCCCCGCCCCGTCCTGGAGCGCGAAGCCGGCCCCGAACAGCGCCCCGAACAGGGCGGCGGAGACGAGGGCCAGCAGTGCGACGGACGCCGTCACCGGGACGGAGCGGGCCACCGGGCGCGGCACCAGGGGCTGGGCGGAGCGGCGCTCCGACCGGACGAGCAGGGCCGCCAGCGCGGCGGCCGCGGCGAAGCCGGCCAGGGTACGGGGCCCCGACCAGCCGTGTTCCGGTACGCCGGCCAGGGCGTGCACCAGCGCGGCGAGGGCCGCCGAGAGGAGCGCGGCGCCGCCCGGCCGTATCCGGCCGGGCTCGGTGGGCGGCGGCGCGGGGACCCGTACGAACAGGGCGGCCGCCGCGATCGCGAGGGCGGCGGGGACGTTCGCCACGAACACCGCGCGCCAGCCGAAGCGTTCGACCAGCATGCCCCCGAGGAGCGGCCCGGCCGCCGCGGCCAGCCCGATCGCCGCGGTCCGCACCGCGACCGGCCCGCCGAGCCGCCCGGGCGGGTAGGCGAGCCGCAGCAGGGCGAGCGTCGCCGGCTGGAGCAGCGCGCCGAACAGCCCCTGGGCCGCGCGCAGGGCGATCACCCAGCCGACTCCGGGCGCGAGCGCGATGCCCGCCGAGGCCGCCGCGAAGCCGAGTACGCCGGTGAACAGCAGCCGGGTGTGCCCGTACCGGTCGCCCAGCCGGCCGGCGAGGACCAGGAAGGCGGCCACGCTCAGCAGGTACGCGCCGCTGGTCCACTGCACCGAGGCCAGACTCGCGCCGAGGTCCCGCCGCATGCTGGGCTGCGCCATGAGCAGCACGGTCCCGTCGAGGGCGACGAGCATCGCGCCGGCCGCGCTGACGCCGAGCGCGAGCCGGGGCCTCACGGGCGCAGGTGGGCGTCGACGGCGGCGTCCACGACCCGGTCGAGGGAGCCCTCCGGGTCGCCGTCGAGGGCGAGCGGCAGACTGCCCCGGGACCAGAGCTGGGCCACGCCGTGCAGATTGGCCCACAGGGCCGCGGCGGTGATCCGGGGCTGGCCGCCCGTCCGGCACCGGGCGACCAGGGAGACGAGCAGCTCGAACATCGGCAGCGTGGAATCGCGGAGCCGGGCCCCCTGCGGGGCCCCCGGCGGCCCGTCCTGCCCGGAGCTGTCCAGCAGGTCGTGGCGGAACATCAGCTCGAACATGCCCGGGTGCTCCAGCGCGTAGCCGACGTACGCCCGCCCCAGCGCCCGCACCTGCCCGCGCGGGTCCTCCGCCCCCGGGCCCGCCATCGCGGCCGGGATGCGGGAACCGAGCTCCCCGAACCCGCGCCGGGCGATGGCGGACAGCAGCGCGTGATGCGTGGGGAAGTACCGCCGGGGCGCCCCGTGGGACACCCCGGCGCGGCGGGCGATCTCGCGCAGCCCGAGCGCGGCGGTCCCCTCGTTCGTCACGAGCTCCACGCCGACGTCGATCAGCCGCTCGCGCAGCCCGCTGTCCTGATGATCCATAGACACTGTCTACCACCAGAGAGTAGACAGTGTCTATCTCTCCCCCTCGGCGATGATGGGATGAGCGCGGCCGGGCGAGGGGCCCGGCCCGGCCGAGGGAGAGGGGACCTGCCATGGCGGAGCGCGAGGCCCGCGAGGCCGGGCCGTCGGCGGACGGGCTGGAAGAGGGCCGCCTGATGAAGGAGCTCGAAGCCATCCACCGCACGCGTCACGAGACCCTGCTGCACGGTTCGGACGACGCCCTGCTCACGCACACCCGCCGGATGGACGAACTGGAGCGCGAGTACGTACGCCGCCACCCGGAGCGCGCCCAGACCACGGGCCGCACCCGCTCGGGCGCCCGCGCCCGCACGCCGGGCACGGACGAGCAGGCCTGACCCGTCGTTCAGAGGCCGTACGGATGGAGGGAGACGGCCTCCCGCGGACATCGCAGCTGAACCCATCGGGCGACCGCCGGGCCGGGCAGCGGCACGGCCGCCTCGAGCAGGAGCAGGTCAGCGCCGAGTCGCAGAACGAACACGCCGTCCTCCTCGGCGTCCAGCCGTCCCCGCAAGGTGATGGCGCCCTGTGCGTCCTGGTGGATCCCGGGGCCGGACTCCGGCTCGGCGGGCCAGGTGTTCTCTCCCCAGGTGAGTTCCTCGTCGACCGTCCACTCGACCCGGTACCGGCCCGGCTCCGCCGACGGATCCCCGCACCAGACGGCGGAGACCTCGCCGAGCGGTGTCCGGACGTGTGCGACGGGCACCGGTGGCGATCCCTGCGGTCCGACCTCGATCAGTTCGATGAGCATTCTGCCGATCATGCCCGATGGGCACATACGGGAATCCGTGAATCAGACTTGCTTCATGTGAGACAAATTTGTATCGTTTGATACGAAGGAGGATCGCATGATGAACGACGAAGAGCTGCTGGACGGCGCCGCCCGTGTGCTCGCGGGCGACCACAGCGCCTCCATGGCGCACATCGCCGCAGGCATCGGCACCAGCCGTGCCACGCTCAGCCGCCGCTACGCCACCCGCGAGGCCCTCCTCAAGGCCGTCGCCGTCCGGGCCATCCACGTCGTCGACGGGTGCCTCGCGCCCGCCGACCTGCCCGAGACCGCCGACGGGGCGGAGTTCGACGCCGCGCTGGAGCTGCTCGTCACCGGGCTGCTGCCCGCGGCGCACCTGTACGGGTTCACCTCGCGCGATGCCACCGTGCTCGCCGACCCCGAGTTCCGGGCCGGGATCCAGCGCCAGGACCAGCGGGCCCTCGCCTTCCTGGCCCTCGGCCAGCGCCTCGGCCGGCTCCGCGTCGACCTGCCCGCGTACTGGATCTGGTACTCGCTGTGGGGACTGCTCGACGCCGCCGCCGAGGGCGTCCGCGACGGCCACCTCGCCCGCCGCGACATCGGCCGGCTCGTCCTCGGCTCCTTCCTCGGCGGAACCCGGCCGTCGCCGGCCGCCTGAGCCGGCAGTCCGCACCCCGCACCCCGCAGCGCGAAAGCCGCACCCCCGCACCGCGAACGCCGCGCCTCCGCGCAGACCGTGAAACAACCGTGAACGGAACCCAAATGCACACCCCCACGCAGGACCCGCGCCGCTGGATCGTGCTCACGATCCTCTCCGGCAGTCTCCTGCTCATCTCGATGGACACCACGATCCTCAACGTGGCCTTCCCCTCGCTCGTCGGCGACCTCCAGCCGGGCGCCGTACAGCAGCTGTGGATCATCGACGTCTACGCCCTCGCCCTCTCCGGGCTGCTGGTGACCGCCGGCGCCCTCGGCGACCGATGGGGCCGCAAGCGCCTGCTCATGGCGGGCTTCGGCATCTTCGCCCTCGCCTCGCTCATCGCCGTCCTCTCCACCGAGGCCTGGCACGTCATCGCGGCCCGCGCCCTCCTCGGTGTCGGCGGCGCCGCGATCATGCCCTCCACCCTGTCGATCCTGCGCAGCGTCTTCACCGACGCCAAGGAACGCGCCTTCGCCCTCGCCGTCTGGGCCGCCGTCTTCGGCGGCGGCATGGCCTTCGGCCCCGTCGTCGGCGGTCTGCTCGTCCAGGACTACGGCTGGCACTCCGCCTTCCTCCTCAACCTGCCCGTCACCGCGGTGATCGTCGCCGCCGGCCTGCGCTACCTCCCCGAATCCCGCTCCCCGCGCTCCGCCGGAAAGTGGGACTGGACCGGCGTCGGCCAGTCGATCGTCGGCATGCTCGCCCTCGCGGGCGGCATCAAGCAGCTCGGCAAGAGCGGTATCGCCGACCCGCTGCCCTGGGCCCTGCTGGCCCTCGCGGCCGTGTCGCTGACCCTGTTCGTCCGCCGCCAGCTGCGCGTGGACAACCCGCTGCTCCAGGTCCGGCTCTTCACCAAGCCCGCCTTCAGCGTGGCCGCCACCGCGATCTTCCTGCCCATGGTGGGCATGGGCGCGATCCTGTTCCTGGTCACCCAGTGGTTCCAGTACGGCCAGGGCTACACCCCGCTGGAGGCCGGCCTGCGCCTGCTGCCGGCCCCGCTCGCGCTGATCTGCGCCTCGATGGTCGCCCCGACGCTCATGCAGCGCTTCGCGATCCGCCACGTGCTCGGCAGCGGACTGGTGGTCCTCGCCGCGGGCATGGCCCTGCCCTGGACCCTCCAGCAGTTCACCGATCTCGGCTACCCCGCCTTCGCCGTCGCGCTGACCATCATGGGCCTGGGCGCGGGCATCGCCACCACCGTCGCCTCGGTGACCCTCATCTCCGCGGCCCCGGCCGACCAGGTCTCCAGCGCCGCCGCCATCGAGGAGACCTGCTACGAACTCGGCTCGGCCATGGGCGTCGCCATCCTCGGCTCCACCGCCGCGGCGCTCTACCGCGGCAACCTCCCGGCGCTGGACCTGGACCCCGCCCGGCTGGCCGCCGTACGGGACTCGGTGGGCGAGGCCGCCCACACCGCGCAGCAACTCGGCGGCGGCCTCGGCCGGACCCTGCTCGACGCCGCCTCGCAGGCCTACACCCTCGCGATCACCCCGGCGTTCCTGATGGCCGGAGTCCTCGCGATCGCCGCCGCGGCGACCACCTGGACGCTGATCCCGCGCGACCTGCGCCCGACCGAGAACCACTAGGGGGCGTGCGGCCGCTGCGGGCGCTGGGGTCGGTGTGGGCGTACGCGGCCTACGGGGCGGCCGCGTACGCCCACACCGCGCGCATCGTCTCCGGGCACGGCGACGGGCCGGACAGCTCCCGCTGCGTCAGCAGGACGGTGACGGCTCCCGTCGAGGGGACGATGTGGGCGGCGGTACCGGTGCCGCCGATCCAGCCGTAGCGCCCGGGCACGTTCCACGGGTCGGCCGGCGTGACGTCGACCGACCCGCCGAACCCCCAGCCCTGGCCCTCCAGGAACAGCGCGGCACCAGCCCGCTGGTCCGGAGTCAGCCAGTCGGTGGTCATCCGGCGCACCGAATCGGCCGAGAGCAGCGGACCGCCCCCGTCGAGCAGCATCCGGGCGAAGCGGTGGTAGTCGTCCACCGTGGAGACCAGCCCGCCCGCGCCGGAAGGAAAGGCGGGCACGGCGCTCCACTGCCCGTCGGGGGCGTCCACGAGGTCGAGACCCCCGTCCGCGCCCGCCCGGTACGCGTGCGTGAACCGCCCCGACTGCCCCGCCGGCACGGCGAAACCGGTGTCGGGCATGTCCAGCGGCTCGAAGATCCGCTCCGCCAGGAACTCCGGCAGCGAGCACCCCGCCACCCGGGCGACGAGCACGCCCAGCACGTCCGAGCAGGTGTTGTACAGCCAGGCCTCGCCCGGCTGGTACAGCATCGGGATCCGGCCCAGCGCGGCCATCCACTCGTCCGGCGCCGCGATGTCCTGCGGCCGCGGCGGGCCCTGCCGCAGTTCGCCGAAGAGCGGGGCCACCGCCGGGAGTGCGAAGTCGGCCGGGAAGCCCCAGCCCGCGCGGAAGGTCATCAGGTCGGCCACCGTCACCGCCCGCTTCGCCGGGACCACTTCGTCCACCGGGCTCGCGGGGGTCCGTACGACCACCGGCGCCGCGATCTCCGGCAGCCAGGGCGCCACCGCGTCGGTGAGCGCGAACCGGCCGTCCTCCACCAGCATCATGACCGCCGCCGCGGTGACCGGTTTGGTGAGGGAGGCGATCCGGAAGATCGAGTCGCGGACCATCGGGGCCCCGCCCTCCGTGTCCGCGCTGCCGACGGCGGCCACCTCGGGCTCCTTGCCGTCGCCGCGGTCCACCAGGGCCACCGCCCCCGGCAGGGTTCCGTCGTCCACGAACGGCTGGAGGATGTCGGTCAAACCGGTCACGAGTCCGCCCTTTCGAGAGCCTGTCCTACGGAGTCCCACAGCCCGCAGTGGTGGCGGGCCGCCGCGTCCACGGGGCGGATGCCGCCCGAGGACTCCGGCGCCAGGGACAGTACGGCGGGGGAGCGCGGCCACCGGGGCCCCGCTCCGGGAAGGCCGGGATCGCCGGTCGCCGCGAACCGGGTCCAGTAGCCGGTCATCCGCTCCGCGAGCACCCGCTGCGCGGCGCTCATCGGGAGCCCGGTGTCGAAGAGGTAGGGCAGCTCGGACCCGTGCGATGCCCCGTACGGGAAGCCCGGCACCGGCGGCAGCCCGGTGAAGTCCGGTGCGCCCCGGTCGTCGAAGACGTAGTCGTACGTCGGCACGTGCCGGGCCAGCGCCCGGCTGTCCCGCAGCTGCGGACACACGAAGGAGGCGTCCGTCAGCACGGCCGCGAAGGCCAGCGCGGGCGTCGGATGGGCCGTCACCGGATAGGCGGCCTCGACGAGTCCGGCCGCGCCCTCCCCGAACGCGGCGCGCAGCCGCGACCGGTAGGCCTGCGCGTCGGCGACCGGATGGGCCGCCAGGGTCTGCCCGAGGAAGATCCGCATCTCGTCGCGGGTCGAACCCTGAACCACCGGGACCCGGTGGAACTCACTTTGTTCCAGGGCCCGTCGGGGCTCGGTGGGGAGCAGTGGGGTGCCGTAGGACACCACGGAGAAGAGCGTCATGAGCTCGGGCGTCGCCAGGGCGCCGGGCGGCAGCCCGCGCAGGCACCGCAGCACCTCCGCGTCCGTGGGCCGCCCGCAGCCGAGCCGGACCGCCGCCGCGGCTCCCCGGGCCGCGGTCAGGGACTGCGCCACGAACGGCTCGTAGGCGGGCAGCGCGGGGAGCAGCGAGTGCGCCGGGATGCGGAGCGAGCAGGAGCCGCTCTGCACGATCGCCCGGTGGAACAGGCCGGCCGAGGCGGGGGAGGTGAGGTGCAGACAGACGCTCAGGGCGCCCGCGGACTCGCCGAACACGGTGACGTTGCCGGGATCCCCGCCGAAGCGGGCCGCGTTGGCCCGCACCCAGCGCAGGGCCGCCTGCTGGTCGGCGAGCGCGAAGCCGGGGGCTCCGTGGAGCGCGGGATGCCCGAAGAGGCCGAAGATCCCGAGCCGGTAGTTGACGGTGACGACCACGGCCCCGCCCGCCGAAGCCAGCCGGTCCGCCCGGTACAGCTCCCCGGCGCCGTTCATGAACCCGCCGCCGTGGAACCAGACCATCACGGGCCGGGACCGGGCCCCGGCCGTCCCGGCGCGCCGCGCGCCCCCTGCCGCCCCCGCCGGGTGGGCTCCAGGAGCGATCCCGGCGCTGGACAAGGGCCGGTTCCCGGTGATGCCGGTGGCGTCACCGGGAACCGTGACGTTGAGGAAGAGACAGTCCTCCGAACCGCTCGGCCCTCCTGGCCCCACCGCGGGCAGCTGCACGCACCGGGCCCCGGGCGCACCCGCGTCCCGCACGCCCGCCCAAGGCGCGGCGGGCTCCGGAAGCCGCCAGCGAAGCGCCCCGGTCGGCGGAGCGGCGTACGGGATCCCCTCGAAGGTGCGGACCCCGCCGCCCTCCCGCCCGCGCACCGCTCCCCGGTCGGTGACCACCACGGGCCGCCCGCCGACACCGTGCCCGGTCAGGCCGCCCCGGGCGCGGGGCGCGGCGAGAACGCCGAACCCGGGGACGGCCCCGAGCGCTGGGACGGCCCCGAGCCCCGGGAGACTCCCGGACCCGGCGGCGGCCGGGGCCCCGGCTCCGGACCCGGTCTTGGCTGCGAGCCCGGCCGTCGGGACGGCGTCGGCGGTCCCGGCGGGGGTGTGGGGCGCGGTGAGGGCTCCGAACCCGGGGATGGACCGGGACCCGGCAACGCCCCCGACCCGGAGCTCGGTTCCGGCCCCGGCCCGGGCCTCGGTTCCGGCCCCGGCCCGGGCCTCGGCTCCGGCCATGGTGACGGCCCCGGCCCCGGCTGCGGGACCGGTCGGCGGGGTCGTGGTGGTGGCTCCCGCGGTGGTGGCGGGGGTCAGGAGGAGCAGGGCCAGCAGGAGGGCGCCGTGGGGCGGCATCAGCGGCCCCTCGACAGCACGCCCCGGACGAAGGCCGCCTGACCCGCGTGCTGGAGGTCGTCGCCGATCACGCTGACCAGCCGCACCCCGAGGGTCACCGGCGGGTCCCACCGCTCGTCGACGACCCGGTCCAGATCGGCCGCGGACAGCCCCCGCAGGAACCGCTCCGTCTGCGCGTGGACGGCGTCGAAGTAGCCGAGCAGCAGCTCCCCGGACTCGACCCGGACGGCGCCGGCCTCGCGGGCGGTGTGCCCGTAGCCGGTCGACCCGCGGGGCAGCGCGAGCCCGAACCGCTCGTCCCAGCCCTGCTCGTGCCAGACCTGTTCCCGGCCGGCCGCATCCGCCACGTGGTCGTCCTGGACCCGGGTCAGGTGCCAGACGAGCCAGGTGATCGAATTCGCACCGGGATCGATCCGCGCGTCCAGCCGCCCGGGCTCCAGCCCCTCGACCGCCTCGTGCACCACGTCCCGGATCCGGCCGAACGCGTCGGCCAGTACCTCCGTACCCTTCATGCCCCCACCATGCCCACGACAGGCGCCGACGGAGCCCGCGGCACCGCGGGGGACCCCCGTTTGCCCGCCCCGAATGGCGCAGCGGGGCCGGGTGCCGCTGAATGTAACAAAGCGTGCGCTTCCCATGACGCACGATGACCGGCGTGCGATGTGTAGACCCGCGCGTCGGCGAACGGAGCTTTCCATGAATGACCCGATCACGCTCGCCGCGACGGAGTACGAAGAACCGCGCCGGCTCCCCGACACCACGCACGCCTGGCCGCCGCCGGCCCCCGGCCCGGACGACCGGGCCTACGGACCCGAGCCGGACCCCCGGACCGAATCCGGGACCACCCGGACCGAATCCGGGACGGAGTCCGGGACCGATTCCGGGACCCAGCCCGGAATCGCTCCCGGGGCAGGGGCCGGACCCGGCCCCGACCCCGGAGCCCGGCCCGGGGCCGCGTCCGCGCACACGATCCTGGAGACCGCCGCCACCGGCCGTCCCGTACGGGAGGTCACCGATCTGGTGAACCTCCTCAAGGACTCCGGACAGGTCCCCAACCCCGGACACGCGGCGCTGCGCGCGGCCGCCGTGTCCCGGCCCGTCCACGAGGTCCACGAGATGGTGGGCCTGCTGGGCGAGCCCCCGCACGAGCTGGTCGAGGCCGACATCACGCTGCGGGCCGCCGCCCTCGGCCGGCCCATCGAGGACGTGGCCCTGCTCGTCAGCATCCTCGGCACCGGGGAACAGCACCCGCAGCGCCGCCCCGAGCAGGCGGACCGGGTACGGACCCCCGTTCCCCCGCCCGCACAGCAGACCCAGGGCCAGCAGGCCCCGGCCCAGGGCCAGGTCCGCGCCCCGTCCCCGGCCCGGGGCCCGGCACGGCAGGGAACCGGCGCGCTGCGCCACATACTGCGCTGGCCGGTGGCGTTCGCCCTGCTCCTGTGCGGCGGGCTGCACGTCCCCGGCGATCTGGCGGGCCTCACCTCCGGCGACCCCGGCACCCTGCTCGCCCTGACCGTCACCCTGCTCTGCCTGACGGCCGGCGCCCTGCTCGCCGTACGGGACACGGCCGCTGCGTGGCGGGCCGGCGCGGTGGTCGCGCTCGGCGTGGCCGCGCTCCACGTGGTCGGCGGCGTCACCGGCTTCGACCCGCTCGGCGGGGCGGTCGGCGGCTCCCTGGAGTGGGCCGGCATCGCCGCGGTGCTGAGCGCGGCGGCCGGCGCCGTACTCGCCGGCCTGGCCCTGCAGTTCCGTCCGTCCGGGGCCGACCCGGCCGACGGAGCCTGACCCGGGCGGAGAGGGGGCCCGGGTCAGGCACCCGGGCCCCCTCTCCGCCGTTTCACCCCATGGCCCGTAAGCCGTAAGCCGTCGGCCGTGCGCCGCTGCGCGGAGGGAGACACGCGATGGACCCGGTGGCCGCGCTGGACCGGATCGCGTTCCTGCTGGAACGCGCCCAGGAGCCGACCTACCGGGTCCAGGCCTTCCGTACGGCGGCCGCCGCCATCGGCCGGATGGGAGAGGACGAGCTGGCCGACCGGGTCCGCGCGGGCACCCTCGAAGCGGTCAAGGGCATCGGCCCGAAAACCGCCCAGGTCGTCCGCGAGGCCCTCGCCGGAACCATCCCCGCCTACCTGCAGGGGCTGGAGGAGAAGGCGGCGGCCCACCCCGAGGGCCCGCCGCCCAGCCCCGAGGCCCTCGCCCTGCGCGCCGCCCTGCGCGGCGACTGCCACATGCACTCCGACTGGTCGGACGGAGGCAGCCCCATCGAGGCGATGGCCCGGGCCGCCGCCGCCCTCGGGCACGACTGGGCGGTGCTCACCGACCACTCGCCGCGCCTGACCGTCGCCCGGGGCCTGTCCCCGGACCGGCTCCGGGAACAGCTGCGCACGGTCGCCGAACTCAACGCCACCTGGGCCCCGTTCCGGCTGCTCACCGGCATCGAGTGCGACATCCTCGACGACGGCTCGCTGGACCAGGAGCCCGGACTCCTGGCCGAGGTGGATCTCGTCGTCGGCTCCGTCCACTCCAAGCTGCGGATGGACGCCGCCGCGATGACCCGGCGGATGGTCGCCGCCGTACGCAACCCCCACCTCGACGTCCTCGGCCACTGCACCGGCCGGCTGGTCACGGGCAAGACGCGGCCGGAGTCCGAGTTCGACGCCGAGGCCGTCTTCGCGGCCTGCGCCGAATCGGGAGCGGCCGTGGAAATCAACAGCCGGCCCGAACGGCTGGACCCGCCGCGCCGGCTGCTGCGGCTCGCCGTCGCCGCGGGCGCCCTCTTCGCGATCGACACCGACGCGCACGCCCCCGGACAGCTCGACTGGCAGACCGTCGGCTGCGAACGCGCCCTGGAATGCGGGGTGACGGCCGACCGGGTCGTCAACACCCGGTCCGCGGACGAACTCCTCAAGTGGACCCGGACCCGCCGACTGCCGTAGCCGCGCAGCCCAGACGGCGCCCGCAGTCCCCGTCCCCGTCCCCGTCCCCGTCCCCCTCCCCGTCTACGTCTACGTCTATGCGCCGCTCCCGCCGTCCGTCCGCGACGAGGTGAGGGTGAAGAGCGCCCCGTCCGGATCGCGCAGCGACACCCACCGTTCGGTCGCGCTCGACCCCGGCTCGGACACCGTGCGGCCGCCCAGCGCGACGGCCGCCTCCACCGCCGGCTCCAGCGCGGGCACCCGGAAGTGCACGTGCCAGCGCGGCCGGGTGTACGGGCTGTACGCACCCGGCTCCACGGGACCGCTGTCCAGGCGCGCCACCGGCTCCCCTTCCTGGCGCAGTACGACCCGGTCCTCCTCGTAGGAGACCTCGCAGCACCCGGCACGGCCGGTGGCCCACTCCAGTACCTCCCCGTAGAAGATCGCCGACTCGAAGGCGTCCCGGGTGCGCAGCTCCAGCCAGGCCGGCGCCTGTCCCGAACCGACCCGCCAGCCCGAGGAGACCTGGCCCTCCCAGATCCCGAACACCGCCCCGTCGCGGTCCGCCGCCAGCGCCCCGCGACCCCCCGACTCGAAGGAGACCGGGCCGACCGCGATCGTGCCGCTGCGTTCGCGGATCCGGTCCGCCGCCACGTCGGCGTCGTCGACCGCGAAGTACGGGGTCCAGGCCACGGCCACCGCGAGGTCCCCGGCCAGCGCCCCGATCCCGGCCACCGGCATCCCGTCCAGCTCGGCGACGCCGAAGGCCGCACCGAGCCGCGCGGTCCGGAACCGCCAGCCCGCGACCGCACCGTAGAACCGCTGCGCCGCGCCGAGGTCCCGGGCCATCAGGCTCACCCAGCACGGGGCCCCGAAGACGTCCCTCGTCGAAATCTCCACCGTTTTGCTCCGCCCTTCACCGGGGCGCGGTCAGCGCGCCGTCCCAGCACAAGCAGTAGCGCCCCGGCCGGGGGCCGGGCCCGCAGGCGCGCCACCGGAGCACGGATATCCCCTTGGCGGGTCGCGGGAACTGCTCCTAGGGTTCGCCGGATGACGATGACCGGTTCCCTCACGACGGCCGCGGACCTCGACCGGGCGGTGTCGCTCTGCGTCGAAGCCCTGCGTGCGGTGGCACACCGCGACTGGAGCGCCCCGGCCGCCGGGCTGGACTGGAGCTGCCGCGACACCGCCGTGCACATGGCCGACGACCTGGCCGCCTACGCCGCGCAGCTCGCGGTGCGGGCCACCGACGGCTACGTGCCCCTGGAGGTCCGGGCGGCCGAGGACGCCGCTCCGGCGGGGGTGCTCGACCTGATCACGGCCTCCGGCAGCTTCCTGTCCGCCGCCGTGTCCCTCGCCGGGCCCGGCGTCCGCGCGTGGCACCCGGCCGGGTCCGCGGGGCCGGACGGCTTCGCCGCGATGGGCGTCGTCGAGGTGCTGCTGCACACCCACGACGTGCTCGGCGGCCTCGGCGTTCGCGACTGGCAGCCCGGCCCCGAGCTCCCCGCCCTGGTCCTGGACCGGCTCTTTCCGCGCCTTCCGCCAGGGGAGCCCGACGCCTCCTGGCGGACCCTGCTGTGGGCGACGGGCCGGGGCGAGCTCCCCGGCCTGCCCCGGCAGACGGTCTGGCGCTGGTACTCCGACCCCGTCCGGGCCGAGCGCGTGCTGCTCTGTGAGATCAGCCCGAACGCCGCGGCCGACCTGCGCGCGGGCGGCACGGGAGGGTTCGTCTGGGCCGGGGGCGGGCCCGGCGAGGGCACGCGGTACGCCGCCGGCCGGACGGCCGGGGCACGCGAGGAGGGGACGTACCGGCCGGGCTGGGGCCCGTACGCCATCATCCGGGCGGGCGACCGGCGGGCGATCGGCGGGATGGGCTTCCACGGGGCCCCGGACGGCGGGGGCCGCGCCGAGCTGGGCTACGACCTCCTCCCGTCGGCGCGCGGCAACGGCTACGCCACCGAAGCGGCCAGGGCCCTCGCCGGCTGGGCCTTCGCGCAGCCGGGCTGCACCGTGCTGGGGTCACGGGCCGACGGGGCCGACGACCCCGCGCACGCGGTACTGCGAGGGGCCGGTTTCACGGAGGCGGGCTCCGGGGAAGGCACGGTCCGGTACACCCTGAGCCCGCCGGCCCGGACCGGTACTCCCACCGGTACTCCCACCGGTACTCCCACCAGTACTCCCTGAGCCCGCCGGCCCGGAACGGCCGTCCCTTCCGGATCCCCGCCCGCCCGGCAGGACCGGGAGAGTCCGACCGGGCCTGGCCCGGGCAGCCCCTCGTTTCCGGAAAGCAGGTTCCGCCGTGGTGAGTTCGCAGGTCCCCGTGATCGATCTCGGCCCGTGGCGCTCCGGCGGGCCCGAGGCGCGGCGGCAGATCGCCTCCCGCGTAGACGAGGCGCTCCAGGCGGCCGGATTCCTGCTGGTGACCGGGCACGGGGTGGACCCGGAGCTGCCCGGGCGGATCCGGGAGGCCGCGCGGGCCTTCTTCCGGCTCCCGGCCGCCGCCAAGGCCCCGTACGCCGTCGCGGTCGGAGGCCGCGGCTGGCTCGGCCCGGGCGCCGAGGCCAACAGCTACGCGGAGGGCGCGGCCTCCCCGCCCGACCTCAAGGAATCCTGGTCCTGGGCGGCGGAGGACCCGACCGGGATCCCCGCGGTGGACGCCGAGTGGTTCCGGCCCAACGCCTGGCCGGCGGAAGTGCCCTCGCTGCGCCCGCCGGTGACGGAGTACCTGGCCGCGATGCGGGTCCTCTCCGACGAGCTGCTGGAGCTGCTGGCCGGCGCCCTCGGCCTGGACACGGACCATTTCACCCGGCACACCGGCCACCCCACCTGGGGGTTCAACGTCAACTGGTACCCCGGCACCGAGACCGTCGGGCTGCCGCTGCCCGGCCAGTTCCGCATCGGCGCGCACACCGACTTCGGCACCGTCACCGTCCTGGACCGCCAGCAGGGCGCGGGCGGACTCCAGATCCACACCGACGCCGAGGGCTGGCAGGACGCCCCGTACGATCCGGCCGCGCTCACCGTGAACATCGGGGACCTGATGGCGCGCTGGACGGGCGACCGGTGGCGGGCCGGCCGCCACCGGGTGCTGCCGCCGCCCTCCGAGGCGCCCGCCGAGGAACTGATCTCGCTCGTCTACTTCTACGAGTGCGATCCGCACACCCGGGTGGAATCCCTCCCGGCGCCCCTGGGACGGATCACGCACGAGCCGGTCGACTCGCACGCCCACCTGCGGGCGCAGCTCGACGCGATCACCGTCCCGGCGGGGGATCCGGCGGCAGGTCAGGCGGGTCCGGAGCGCTAGCGGAGGCCGCCGGAGGCCCGGTCACGGCCCGGTCACGGCCCGGCGGGGGACCCGATTACGCGATGTCCGGCGCGTTCGGCAGGATGGGAGGCATGACCGAGATCCGTACCCCCCGCCTCCTCCTCCGCCGCTGGTCCGAGGACGACCTCGTCCCCCTGTCGGAGATCCTCGCCGACCCCGAGGTGATGCGCTGGATCGGCGACGGCGAGACCCTCGACCTGGAGGAGACCGCCGAGACCATCGAGCGGTGGGAGGACGACTGGGACGAGGAGGGCTTCGGGATCTTCGCCGTGGAGCTGCTGGCCTCCGGCGAGCTGATCGGCGCCGTCGGCCTCTCCATGCCGTGGTGGCTGCCCGAGGCCCTGCCCGCGGCCGAGATCACCTGGCGGCTCGGCCGCTCCCACTGGGGCCAGGGCTACGGCTCCGAGGCCGCGCACGCCACTCTGGAGTTCGCCCTCCAGGACCGCGGCCTCGACCGGGTCGTCGCCGTGAACCGGGCCGGCAACGACGAGTCCGAGAACGTGATCCGCAAGCTGGGCATGACCGCCGAGAAGGACATCAACCACCCGGAGACCGGCGCGCTCCTCAACCTCCACGGCATCGACCTGACGGAGTACGAGGGCTGATCCGCCCCTGCCGGGCGCGTCCCCGCATCGACCGATCGGCCGACCCCGCTGTCGGCCGCCGGGCCGAGCGGCCGGGCGGTCCCGCGAGGTGAGGATGGGTACGGGGGAGCGGGCGCACCACCGGCCCCGTCCCCGGAACCGAGAGGGGCACCGCCCATGCCGCAGCACGACCGCCCGCACCCGCGCCGCCGCGCACGCGCGTCCCGTACCGCCCTCGCGGCCCTCGCCGGAGCACTGCTGCTGGGGGCCTGCTCCACCCCCGGCGAGCCGCCGGCCGCCGCTGCCCCCGTGGCCCCCGCGGCCTCTCCGCTGCCGACGGCCGCGGCCACCCCGGGCGGCACCCTCCTGGTCGCCGACTTCGGGGCCGACACCGTGACCTTCGTGGACCCGGAGCGCGGCGCGGTCGGCTCGGTGCCGGTCGGCAGGGCCCCGTACGGCCTGGCGGTCGGCGCCGACGGGCGGGCCTGGGTGGCCACGGCCGAGGGGGTCGCCGTCGTGGACACGCGCACGCGGACCCGGGCGGCCCTGATCCCGTACCGCACCACCGGCACCGGTCCCGTGACCGGCGGGGAGTACCGGGGCGGCGGCATGGGCATCGCGCTCTCGCCCGACGGGGCGCACGCGTACGCCGGGGTGAACGTGCCCGGCACGAGAGGCGTCCTGGAGGTCATCGACACGGCGAAGGCCCAGGTCACGGCGGTGGTTCCGGTGGGCCGGCGGCCCTTCGACGTGGACGTCTCGCGCGACGGCTCGGAGGTGTACGTCACCGGCCACGACTCCTTCGACGTCACCGTCGTACCGGTCGGGCCGGGCGGAGCCGCACCCTCGGCGTCACGCCGCATCGAGGTCGCCCCGTACGGGACGCAGGGCGGTCTCGGCTCCTGGCTGAAGCCGCACTACACCGTCGTCCGGCCGGCGGACGGGATGCTGCTGCTCCCCTTCGAGGGCGAGCGGCTCGCGGTGGTGGATCCGCGCACGGGCCGCACCACGGTGGAGAGGATGACCGCCGACACCCATCAGCACGGGGCCGCCGTCACGGTGGACGGCCGCCTGCTGGTGGTCGGGACGGGGGCGGTGGAACCGGGCAAGGGCAAGGGGCCCTCCCTCACGGTCCGCGCCCCGGACGGCTCGGAGCGGGTGTACCCGCTGGACGGGCCGCACGAGGACGTGGCCGTGTCCCGGGACGGGCGGACGGCCTACGTGACCGGGGGCTTCACCCGCGACGGCTACTGGAACGGCATCACGGTCGTGGACCTCGACAGCGGGCACAGCCGCCGGCTCGCGGCGGGATCGCGCCCGCTGGGCATCGCGGTCCTGGGGTGAGCGGCGTCAGCCCGCGCAGGTTCAGCCCGCGCAGGTGTCGAGCATGGTGGAGAGCATCTTCTTCTCGGGCTCGGTGACGGTCAGGCCGTACGTGGACTTGACCGTGGTCCAGGCCCGCCCGTACTGGCACCAGGCCGTCTTCGACGGCGGCTGCCACAGGTCGGGACTCTGGTCGCCCTTCGACCGGTTCGACGAGGCCGTCACCGCGAGGAGCTGGGGGCGCGTCAGATCGTTCGCGAAGGCCTTGCGCTTCGCGGCGTCCCAGCCGGCCGCGCCGGAGCGCCAGCCCTCGGCGAGGGGCACCATGTGGTCGATGTCCATCTTCGAGGCCTCGGTGACCACCACCTCGTCGTACAGGCTCTTCCACGTGCCGGACACGGCCTTGCACTGGGAGTCCCGGGTGACGTTCGCACCGTCCCGCTGGAGGACGACCTCGCGGGTGTCGCACTTGTCGCCCTGCTCCGCCCAGTGCGTGAACTTGTCCCGGCTGTAGCCCGACATGGTTCCGGGCGCGGCCACCTTCAGCGCGGCCAGCTGGGTACGGGCCACGGAGACGGCGACCATGCCGGGGAGCACGTCGCCGCTCGGGGGCTTCCCGTCCGCGGGAGGCCGGGACGTCGCGGAAGCGGAGGGCGTCTTTCCGCCCGGCTTCGCGTCACCGCGGGAATCCGCGCCGGGTCCGCTCCCCGTTCCGGAACAGCCGGCGGCGGCCAGCAGCAGCACGGCCGCCAGTACCGCACCGGGCACACGTATCTGACGCCCCATGACCCCACCCCGAACCCCGCCGCACACTGTGTCGCGGGAACTCTACCCACCCCGGACGGCTTCCGAAGCCAGGCCCGTTGACCCGGCGGCCGCCGAACGTTCCCGGGGCGTACGCCGAGTGGCGCGCGGGGGCGGCCTAGGCCCGCCTCCCGTCCCGGCTCAGGCGTGTCGGATGCGGCGCAGCCACGCCTCGAGGACGGTGAAGTCGGCGTCCTGGAGGCCGATCCGGGGGTCGACCCGGTGGAGGAGGGCCGGGCCGGGGTGGTGGGCGGACACCCACCGGCGGTCCGCGTCACCGATCTCGTCGTCGACCCAGCCGAACGCCCGGCCGGCCGCCCGGGAAACGAGGCCTGCGGTCTTCCAGTGCACCGCCTTCCCGTGCACCGGACCGCGGCCGTCCTCAGCCGAGTCCTCGGGCCACTCGACCACCGGCAGGGCCGGCAGCCCCAGCCGCGGGGAGACGCAGAGGTTCGCGTCCTCGCCCCAGGTGGTGGCCCACACCAGCTCGCACGGCAGCGCCGCGAGCCGGGGTCCGAGCGCCGGATCGACCCGGGCGAGGAGCGGATGCCCCCCGGACGGGTCGGCCGTGCCCGGGGGCGCGGGGAAGACCGGGTGGCCGTGCGGGGCGCCGAAGGGGATGAGGGGGCCGTCGACGTCCAGGAAGAGGAGGGGGCGGCGGGTGGGCGGGGCCTCGGGGCCGGCGGGGTCGGTGTCCATGCGGCCCATGCCTATCAAGGGGGAGGGACGGCCGTCTCGGGGGTGTGCGCGGTCCTCCAAGTGTGACTTGGGGACCCCATAAGGCAGGGTTATGGGGGCATAACCCAGGGGTGGGTGCCGGGTTAGGCTGCCCTTAGCTTAGGGTTCCCCTTGATCGAGTCTTTCGCCGTTCGAAGGGAACCCAGCCATGCCTCGCCCCCTGCGGGTAGCAATCGTCGGTGCCGGCCCCGCCGGCATCTACGCCGCCGACGCCCTGCTGAAGTCCGAGGCGGCCGCCGAGCCGGGTGTGTCCATCGACCTCTTCGAACGGATGCCGGCCCCCTTCGGTCTGATCCGCTACGGCGTGGCCCCCGACCACCCCCGCATCAAGGGCATCATCACCGCCCTGCACCAGGTGCTCGACAAGCCGCAGGTCCGCCTCTTCGGCAACGTCGACTACCCGAACGACATCAGCCTCGACGAGCTGCGCTCCTTCTACGACGCCGTGATCTTCTCCACCGGCGCCACCGCGGACCGCGCGCTCACCATCCCCGGCATCGAACTCGACGGCTCCTACGGCGCCGCCGACTTCGTCTCCTGGTACGACGGCCACCCCGACGTGCCGCGCACCTGGCCGCTGGAGGCGGAGAAGGTCGCCGTCCTCGGCGTCGGCAACGTGGCCCTCGACGTGGCCCGCATCCTCGCCAAGACCGCCGAGGAACTGCTCCCGACCGAGATCCCGGCGAACGTCCACGACGGCCTCAAGGCCAACAAGGCCCTCGAGGTCCACGTCTTCGGCCGCCGCGGCCCCGCGCAGGCCAAGTTCAGCCCGATGGAGCTGCGCGAGCTGGACCACTCGCCGAACATCGAGGTCATCGTCAACCCCGAGGACATCGAGTACGACGAGGGCTCGATCGCCGAGCGCCGCAAGAACAAGCAGACCGACATGGTCGCCAAGACCCTGGAGAACTGGGCGATCCGCGACATAGGCGAGCGCCCGCACAAGCTGTTCCTGCACTTCTTCGAGTCGCCCACCGAGATCCTCGGCGAGGACGGCAAGGTCGTGGGCCTGCGCACCGAGCGCACCGAACTCGACGGCACCGGCAACGTCAAGGGCACCGGCGCCTTCACCGACTGGGACGTCCAGTCCGTCTACCGCGCCGTCGGCTACCTCTCCGACGAACTGCCCAAGCTGCCCTGGGACATGGACTCCGGCACCGTTCCGGACGAGGGCGGCCGCGTCATCGAGGCCGGCGCGCACCTGCCGTCCACGTACGTCACCGGCTGGATCCGCCGCGGCCCGATCGGCCTCATCGGCCACACCAAGGGCGATGCGAACGAGACGGTCGCCAGCCTGCTCGCCGACCACGCGGCCGGCAACCTGCTGACGCCGTCCGCTCCCGAGCCGGAGGCGGTCGAGACCTTCCTCGGGCAGAAGGAGGTCCGCTTCACGACGTGGGAGGGCTGGTACAAGCTCGACGCCGCGGAGAAGGCGCTGGGCGAGCCGCAGGGCCGCGAGCGCGTGAAGCTCGTCGAGCGCGAGGACATGCTCAAGGCGAGCGGGGCGTAGCCGCGGTCGGGCCCGGCCCGTCATGACGGCCGGGCCCGCGCGCGTCAGCGCGTGGTACGGAAGTCTGCGCGCCGTACGGAAGTCCGGGCGTCGTACGGAAGTCCGCGCGTCTTACGGAAGTCTGACGGGCGGGCCCGGACCCTGGCGGTCCGGGCCCCGCAGTGGTCGAATCGCCAGGTGAGCACCGATCAGCAACCCGGCCCGGACCCCGCACCCGTCCCCCTCACCGGCCCCGCTTCCGACCCGGATCCCGGCCCCGACCCCGACGGCCGCGGCGCCCCCGTGGGCCGGCGGCTGATCCTCGGCATGGTCGGGCTCGGCGGCCTCGGGCTGGCCCTCGCGCCCAAGCTCCAGTCGGGGTTCGACGCCGTCCTGGGCTCGGCCGCGAGCAAGGACCCCACCGGGCTCACCGGCCTGCTGCCGGGCGCCGGCGGATTCCGGTACTACTCGGTCGCCTCCTCCGTCCCCGACCGCGGCCCGGCCGACTACCGGCTGACCGTCGACGGCCTGGTCGAGCGCCCGGCCACGTACACCCTCGACGCGCTGCGGGCCCTGCCGCGGACCCGGATCGTCCGCGACGTCCAGTGCGTGACGGGCTGGCGGGTCCCGGAGACCCCCTTCGAGGGTGTCCCGCTCTTCCGGCTGCTGGACGCCGCCGGGGTCCGCCCCGAGGCCCGCGCGATCCGGTTCACCTGCTTCGACGGCACCTACACCGAGAGCCTCACGCTCCCGCAGGCCCGCCGCGAGGACGTCATGGTCGCCCTGAACATGCAGGACAAGCCCCTCAGCCACGCCCACGGCGGCCCGGTGCGCCTCTACGTGGCCCCCATGTACTTCTACAAGTCGGCGAAATGGCTGTCGGGCATCACCGTCACCCGGGACGTCGAGCCCGGCTACTGGGAGGAACTCGGCTACGACGTCGACGCCTGGGTCGGCAAGTCGAACGGACGCGACGATGCCCCGACCGTCTGAGCACCCGGCCGGGGCCGCCTCCAACGCCTCCGCCGCCTCCGCCGCTTCCGCAGGACCGGCGGCACCGGCCGCGGCGGCCGCGGCGTCCGCGGGCCGGCACCCCGCCCGCGTGGCCCGGTTCGGCCCCGCCGTACGGCGGGTCCACCTGGCCACCGCCACCCTGACCGGGGTGTGCCTGGCGACCGCCGCCTGCCTCTACCTGCCGCCCCTCGCGGAACTCGTCGGCCGCCGCCACCTCGTGGTCACCGTCCACGAGTGGTCCGGACTGCTGATCCCGGCGCCCGTCCTGCTGGGGCTCGGCTCCCGGGCCTTCCGCGGGGACCTGCGCCGGCTGAACCGCTTCGGCCCGCACGACCGCACCTGGCTGCGCGCCGCGCTGCGCCGCGACCGCCGGCCTTCCGCGCGCCCGGCGGGCAAGTTCAACGCGGGGCAGAAGCTCTACGCGAGCTGGAGCGCCGGTGCCGCCCTCGTGATGCTCGGCACCGGGCTGCTGATGTGGTTCACCGGGCTGGCCCCGCTGCCCCTGCGGACCGGAGCCACCTTCGTCCACGACTGGCTGGCGATCGCCATGGGCGTGGCCGTCGGGGGCCACGTCATGATGGCCGTCCGCGACCCGGAGGCCCGGCGCGGCATGCGGACGGGCTCGGTGGCCGCCGGCTGGGCGCGGCGCGAGCACCCGCTGTGGCGCCCGGACGGATCCTCCGCCTCAGGGGCCTCAGGGGCCTCAGGGGCCGGACGGGACGCACGCGCCGTACGTCCTACTCCGGACCGACCGCCGCGTCCAGGGCGGCGGTGAGCTTCCGCAGGCGGTCCTGAAGGTCCTTGACCTCGGAGAGCTCGAAGCCGGTGGCGGCCGCGATGCGCCTCGGCACCTCGACGGCCCGCGCGCGCAGGGCCGTACCGGCCTCGGTGGGCCGTACGTGCACGGAGC
This sequence comes from Streptomyces sp. NPDC002104, assembly GCF_053593795.1. NCBI lineage: Bacteria > Bacillati > Actinomycetota > Actinomycetes > Kitasatosporales > Streptomycetaceae > Streptomyces > Streptomyces sp. NPDC002104. The sequence goes on from NZ_JBSFDF010000012.1 coordinate 80,267, forward strand.
GTTCGTCGGCGGCGCTGCGCTCGCGCACGAGCAGACCGGCCGCCTCCAGCCGCTTGAGGAGGGGGGACAGCGTGCCCGAATCGAGCCGCAGGTGCTGCCCGAGCTCCTTGACCGGCATCTCCCCGTGCTCCCACAGCACCAGCATCACCAGGTACTGGGGGTAGGTCAGCCCGAGGTCTTTGAGGACGACCCGGTAGAGCCCGCCGAAGGCGCGGTTCGCCGCGCCCAGCGCGAAGCAGATCTGGCTGTCGAGGCGCAGGAAGTCCTGGTCGGGAAGGGCGTCGGTCGGCTGCTGGGTCATGCGGGCCAGTGTACCCGGGGCCTCGCGTCGGCAACTAAATTGTGCACAACTTAATTGTGTGCCATATTGATGGGGCGAGGTCGTCGGCCGACGGCACCGCCTCCGCCCCCTGAGAGGAACCCCGAGATGGACGCGATCTACACCGCTGTCGCCACCGCCAACGGCCGCGAGGGCCGCGCCGTCAGCTCCGACGGCCAGATCGACCTGGCGCTGGCCATGCCGCCGGCCCTCGGCGGCAGCGGGCAGGGCACCAACCCCGAGCAGCTCTTCGCCGCCGGGTACGCCGCCTGCTTCGCCAGTGCCCTCGGGCTGGTCGGCCGCCAGGCCAAGGTCGACACCAGCGAGGTCTCGGTGACCGCGGAGGTCTCCATCGGCAAGGACGGCGAGGGCTTCGGTCTGGCCGTCGTCCTGCGCGTGGAGCTCCCCGAGGCGCTGCTGGGGGAGACCGGCACGCTGCTGGTCAAGCAGGCCCACGAGGTCTGCCCCTACTCCCGCGCCACGCGGGGCAACATCCCCGTCGAGCTCGTCGTCGAGTAGTCGAGTGATCGAGTGATCGAGCCATCAGGTCGTTGAGGGCGGCGGCCCGGGCGGGATGCCCGGGCCGCCGCCCTTTGGTGTCCGTTCCTGTCCGTCAGAGCGCCGTCCCCGCCGTACCCGCCGCACGCTCCGCGCGGGCGGTGAGGGCGGCGGCTCCCGCGTCGGTGAGGCGGCCGTGCAGCCGCAGGCGGGCGAAACCGCCGTCGGGGTAGACGTCGATCCTGGCGTGCGTGGCCAGGACCGGCGCGGCGAGCGGCAGCCGGTGCGGGCTGTCGGGCTCCAGGCGGGTGCGGGGGAGAACCTGCTTCCACGCGCCGTCCGCGCCGTCCTTGACGGAGAGTGCCACCCAGCCGGCCGCGTTGCCCTTGAGGTTCGCGGTGTCCACCTCCACCGCACGGATTTCGCACTGCCCGGCCAGCCGGTACGCGATCCAGTCGTTCCCCTTGTCGCGGCGCCGGCGCGTCTCCCAGCCGTCGTCCTGCTTCTGGGACAGCCCCGGCATGATCGTGTTCCCGGGGGAGGAGTAGAAGCCGTCCGAGGCCTCCTCCACGACCCCGCCGTTGACCACGCAGGCCACGTCCACCGCGTCGAGCAGGGCCAGCCACCGCGGATCGGGCAGCACCTCGCCGTGGACCCGCAGGCGCGCGATGCCGCCGTCGGGGTGCTGGTTGATCCGCAGGTGCGTCCAGCGGCGCCCGGACCCGACCGCGAAACCGTTCGCGGCGTGGCCGTACACCGGCGTGCGGGGCACGATCTCCTCCCAGGCGTCCGCCTGTTCGAGGAGTTGCGCGGCCGACGGTGTTCCGTCGAAGGCGGCGGCCCACACGCTGATCTGCTGCGGGTGGTTGCCGCGGAAGTGTGCGGTGTCGACGACGATCCCGCGGATGATGCCGGGAGCTCCGAGGCGGATCAGCGCCCAGTCGTGGTCCGAGTCCGTCGGGAAAGGCTCGCCGGCGTTCGCCCCGCGCCGCCGCCGCGTCTCCCAACCGTCCATCACCTTGCCCTTGTTGCCGTAGTCGTGCACGTCGAAGACGGCCGGGGTGCGCAGCAGGAGGTTCTCCCGCTCGGCGAAGAACTCGTCGTTGGCCGCGACGACCCCCGCGCCGAGCCGGCGGTCGGCGAGGTCGGTCAGGTGGGTGAAGTCGAAGGTGGCGCCCCGGTAGTCGGCGTACGGGTCGCCCGACACGTAGGGGGCCGCGGCGAAGTCGGTGGTCGAGTGCTGCATGTGCGGAAGCCTGCTTTCCGTTGCGGAGAAGGGGAGTTGGGGCTCTGTGCGATGTCTCGACTCTCGCTCAGCGGGATTGCTCAGGTCCATCGATTGTTTTCGATCATTCCTTTCAGGTGAACTGAATGATGCGGGCCCGGCATCCACTCTCCCTCCATCTCTCATCTGCTAGGTGAGACGGTCTGTTCGCGCTGTAGATGCGCGCTAAAAGGACTGTTACAGTCCGCATGCGCGACTCTGGATGAGGGAGACAACTACATGCCAAAGACAGTTCTGCGGCGCGCCGTCGCAGGAAAGTCACTGGTCATCGGCGCCCTCCTGGCCCTTCTGGTGCCGGGATCGGCCTACGCCAACACCGTCGGTGCGACCGTGAAGACACCGGGGGCCACCTCCGGACCCGCGGCGGCCTTCTCCGAGATCTCCACCCACGCGGACTGCTCCTCGGGGCTCATATCCGGTGGCGGGATCAACCAGGCGATAGGCAGCGGGACTTCGTCCAACGGGAACAAGGTGAACGGAACCTCGCCCAGCCCCGACGGCAGCACCGAGTACACCGGCTCGACCGGTGTCGTCGGCACCGACGTGACGCACTGGCTCGGCATCGGCGGCAGCGGGGGCGCGGTCAACGCCTCGTTCTCCAGCACTCCTTACGCGGTGTGCGTCACCAGCAACCTGATCAACCACACGCAGGTGGTGATGAACAAGATCGCCGGACCCACCGCGGCCTCCACGGTCGGTCTCGTCACCGCCACCTGCCCGGCCAGCACCCGACTGCTCGGCGGCGGCGCCCGGATCACCCCGGCCGACGTCGGCAGCCTGAAGCCGATCGCCTCCTTCCCCACCTTCAACGACGCCGGGCACGCCTACGGCCAGAAGGCGGCGGCCGACGGCGAGACGAACCCCGACTCCTGGACGGCGGTCGGCTGGAACGGCGGTGGCGGCGGCACCGGCAACACGACGTACGCCTACGCGATCTGCAGCGGCAGCAACATCAACGTCGGCGGCGCCACCGTCACGGTGCGCCACAGCGAGGTCAGCGGCCCGACCGCGGCCACGACGGGCCAGACCGCGACGGCCGGCTGCGGCGGCAACGACGGCAAGCTGATCAGCGGTGGCGCGGCCATCAGCGGCGGCAGCGTGACGACCACCGCCTTCACCGGACCGGGCTCCCCGGGCGACCACCTCAACGGCAGCTACCCGAGCAACTCCGGCGGCACCCCGGTCGGCGACGGGACCACCACGGCCGCCTCCTGGACAGCCTCCACCCACACCGGCGGCGGAAGCTCCCCCGCCACCTACACCGACGCCTGGGCACTGTGCGCCGACGACGGCGTCTGAGCGCCATGACCGACCCCCTTACCCCCAACGCCCCGATCAGGACCATGACCTCACGCAGACCCGCACCCGGCTCCCGCTCCGCCTCCGCCCCCGTCCCCGTCCCCTTCTCCCGGACCGCACTGGTCCTCGGTGCGGCCGGCCTCCTCGCCGCCCTGGTGGTACCCCTCACCGCGTCCGCCGACCCGGCGGACGCGACCGGCCCCTGCGGCCCGGGCGGCGTGTTCACCAGCTCGCCGCCCACCTGTACGTACGCCACCGCGGGCACGGACGTCTTCACCGTCCCCGCCGGCGTGAGCGCCCTCACCGTCGACCTGTACGGAGCCGAAGGCGGCAGCGCGGCCGGCTTCGTCTCCCCGAACCCGCCGAACGAGGGCGCACCCGGCGGCCTCGGCGGCCTCACCCACGCGGTCCTCGCCGTGACCCCCGGCCAGGCCCTGCAGATCACCCGGGGAGGCGTCGGCAGCTCCGGCACCTCCCGGCACGGCGAGTACGCCCGGCCCGGCGGCTTCGGCCACGGCACCGGCGGAGGCGGCGCGCACGGCGGCGGCGGCTCCGGAGGCGGCGCCACCGACCTGCGCACCGGAGCCTTCGGCCCGGCCGACCGGATCCTGGTGGCCGGCGCCGGCGGAGGCGCCGGCAACGGCGGCCCCCTCCTGCACGGCGGCAACGGCGGCGGGCCCGCCGGAGACAACGGCGGCCAGGGCGGCGGCCCCGAGGGATCCGGCGCCGGAGGCACCGGCGGCACGCAGACCCAGCACGGCACCGGTACCCGCACCAACCCGATCGGCGCCGGGGGAGGCAACGCGAGCGACATCGACCAGTACACCGGACAGCCCAACCCCGGCTCCGGCGGTACCGGCGGCAACGGCGGCCGCGGCGGCAACGGCGGCGGAGGCGGTGGCGGCGGCTGGTTCGGCGGTGGCGGCGGCTCCGGCGGCGGCAACCCCGGCAACCTCTACGGAGCGGGCGGCGGGGGCGGCAGCGGCTACGCGGCCCCCGCCGGGGCCGGTGTCTCCGAGGCCTCGCTCCACTCGGGCGTCCAGCACGGAGACGGCAAGGCCGTCGTCTCCTTCCGCTACGGGACGTCGACCACCCTCACCACGGACACCGCCACCCCGCTGTTCGGGCACGCCGTCGCCCTGACCGCGACCGTGACGGGCTCCGAGCACCCGGCCGCCGCACCGGGCGGCAGCATCACCTTCTCGGAGGGGAACACCCCGCTCGCCACCGTCGCACTCGACGCCGGACGGGCCCGCTTCACCACGAGCGCCCTGCGCCCCGGCACCCACCGGATCAGCGCCGCCTACACCCCGGACGCCGACCACACGGCGAGTTCCGCCGGCGAACCGGCCGAGATCACCGTCGGGTTCACCCGGCCCTGCATCACGGACGACCACCGGGGCCCGCTGACCGTGGCGGCCGGGGAATCGCTCTGCATCGCCTCCGGCGGAAGCCAGAGCGGTCCGCTCACCGTCCGGCCCGGTGGCGCGCTGTCCGTGGCGGACGGCCGGGTCACCGGTCCGTTCTCCGCCGACGGGGCGCTCGCCGTGTCCCTCTGCGGATCCACGCTGACCGGCCCGGTCGGCGTACGGAACACCAGCGGCTCCGTGGTGATCGGCTCCGCCGCGGCCGCGGGGGCGGCCCCCGTCTGCGCCGGCAGCGCGATCACCGGTCCGGTCACCCTGGAGGCCAACACCGGAGGCGTGGAGTTCTCGGGCGGCCGGCTCCTCGGACCGCTGCGCTGCGAGGCCAACGAACCGGCGCCGCGGATCACCGCGACCACCGTCGTCGGACCCCGGTCCGGCCAGTGCCGGTGACGGAATCCCCGCAGCTCTCCAGCCCAGTAGCCCGATAGCCCGATGTCTCCGCGGGCCCGGCAGGACGCCGGGCCCGCGGAGTGTCAGAACGTCCGCTCCAGCAGCGCGAACAGCGCGTCCCAGTGCCGCTCGTCCGAGGCCGCGTCGTAGGAGTTCGTGTCGGCCAGGGTGTAGCCGTGCGCCGCGCCCTCGTACACCTCGGCGCGATGGCGGACGCCCGCCGCCGCGAGGGCCTTCCCCAGCCGGTCGATCTCCTCGGCCGGCAGCGCCGGGTCCTGGTCCGCGTGGCCGAAGTACAGCTCGGCGGTGACCCGGGGCGCCACCAGGTGCGGACTGTCCGCCGCGTCCGTGGCCAGGAACCCCCCGTGGAAACCGGCCGCGGCGGCCACCCGTTCGGGATACGTGCCCGCCGTGAGCAGGGCCAGCCGGGCGCCCAGGCAGTACCCCGTGATCGCCACCGGCCCCGCGGCGACCCCCGGGAGGCCCGCGAGCCGCTCCAGATAGGCCTCGGCGTCCCGCATCGCCAGCTCCGTGGTCAGGGACGCGAGGACCGGGCCGACCCGGTCGAAGAGCTCCGGCTGACGGTCGAAGTCCACGAACTCCGGAAGCTCGAACACCGGTGCGCGCCCGTGGCGGTAGAAGAGGTTGGGCATCAGGACGACGTGGCCGGCCGCCGCGATGCGGTCCGCCACCGACTTGGTGTGCGGGCGGATCCCGAGGGCGTTCACGTACAGCAGCACCCCGGGGTACGGGCCTTCGCCGTCGGGCCGGGCCAGGTAGGCATCGGCGGCGCCGTCCCGCGTGATGACGTCCACCGTCGTCCGGACTACCTCGCATGCGGTCGTCATGGCCGTCCCCCTTTTCGTATGGCGAAGGCCGCAGACTACCGTGATCGCGGTCTTGTCCCGGAGCGTCCGGAAACCGCCCTCGCCGGGCTCCGCCGGGGCGCGTACCGTGGTCGGATGCCAGTAGTGGACATCAGCGCCGGCGCGGAAGAGTTCGATGCCGACCCGTACGCGTTCTACGAGCGGATGCGTGCGCAGGGTCCCGTCCACCGGATCGTCCTCACCGCCGGCGATCCCGGGCCGAGCTGGATGATCGTCGGGCACGAGGAGGCGCGCCGCGCGCTCAACCACCCGGCCCTGTCCAAGGACTGGCGCGCCTCGGGCAGCTTCGCGGACGCCGAGCTCAGCGCCGTCAACTCCAACATGCTGGAATCCGACCCGCCCCACCACACCCGGCTGCGGCGCCTGGTCTCACGGGAGTTCACCGCGCGCCGGATGGAAGGCATGCGGGCGCGGATCCAGCAGATCACCGACGAGCTGCTCGACGCGATGGCCGCCCGGCCGGAGCACGGCGGCGACCTGATCGACGCGCTGGCCTTCCCGCTGCCCATGACCGTCATCTGCGAGCTGCTCGGCGTGCCCGACCTGGACCGGGCCAGGTTCCGGTACTGGTCCAACGAGATCGTCTCCCCGACCTCGGCCGAGGCGAACGCCGCCGCGAACCGGGAGATGGGGGCCTACCTCGTGGAGCTCATCGGGGCCAAGTCCAAGGATCCCGGCGAGGACCTGCTCAGCGCGCTGATCCGCACCAGCGACGAGGACGGCGACTCCCTGTCCTCCGACGAGGTCATCGGGATGGCCTTCCTGCTGCTGGTCGCGGGCCACGAGACCACCGTCAACCTCATCGCCAACGGCGTACGGGCCCTGCTCGCGCACCCCGCCCAACTGGCGGCGCTGCGCGCCGACCTGGACGGGCTCCTGGACGGGGCGGTCGAGGAGATGCTCCGCTACGACGGCCCCGTGCAGCACACCACGTTCCGCTACGCCCGCGAACCCTTCGACGTGGGCGGCACCACCATCCCCGCCGGGGCCACCGTGTTCGTCTCCCTGGGCGGCGCCGACCGCGACCCCGCCCGCTTCGCGGACCCCGGGGCGTTCGACATCGGCCGCGCCCCGCAGGGCCACCTGGCCTTCGGCCACGGCATCCACTTCTGCATCGGCGCCCCACTGGCCCGCATGGAGGGCCGCATCGCCATCCGCTCCCTGCTCGAACGCTTCCCCGACTTGGCCGAGGACCCGGAGGCCGGCCCGCCGGCCTGGCTGCCGGGCAGCCTGATGCACGGCGTCAGCCGCCTCCCGCTCCGCTGGTAACCACGGCGGCCGTGCCAGGTGTCCGGCTGCGGGATAATGATCGCCGGTGCGGGCCCGGTTCGCGCCGGACAGCGCAGCGACCCGAGATGGAGCCCCCGATGGACGTACGCCACTTCGAGCGGATCACCGCCTTCATCGAGGCGCGGCTCACCCCGCTCTTCGCCGAGGAGACGGGCAGCGAGAACGGCTTCGGGATGGACGACACCTCCCGCGCCCTGCGCGCCCTGCGCAACGCGGCGCTGGAGGCCTCCGTGGCCAAGAGCCTCATCGCGCAGCGGGAGACGGCCGAGCCCGCCGTCCGCCGGGTGATCGACCAGGCGGTCGAGCACCACTGGGACGTGCTGCGCGGCATCGCCCGCCAGTGGGAGGACCACGCCGACTTCGTCCGCGCGTTCAAGCGCCACGCGTGGGAACTCGACGAGGCCCCCGCGGCGGCCGTGGCCCCGTAGGCCCGTAGACCCGTAGGCCCCTAGCCGGGGCCCGGCCCGCCGGGGCTACCGCAGGTCCATGCCCGGGTCGTCGATGACGCGTTCCTGCTCGCTCTGCTCGCGCAGCCGGCGCGCCTTGTCCCGAAGCCGCCGGCTCTCGTCGGGGTCGGTCGAGCGGGTGGCGGCCTCGTCGAGTTCCTGCGCCTTGTCGCGCAGCTGCCGGGACCGGCCGTGGAATTCGCCTGCACTCATGATCACTCCTGGGCGCTGTGGGGGGACGCCGGGCGGCTTTCAGCGAACCAGCAGCGCACCGGGAGCGCATCTCGAACGCCGCCCGCGGTGACGCAGGGTCACCACCAGTACGCGGGGTACCTCGGCGCCTTGCGGCGCACGCGGGAGGCCGCGTACCCGGTCAGGACGATCAGGACGGTCGATCCGAACAGCAGCGGGACGAACCGGGCCGCCACCGGGCTCTGCAGCACCACCACGACGGCGGTCGCGCAGGCGGGTGAATGCGGGGTCCGCGCGGCCATGACCAGCGCCAGCGTGACACCGGCGGCCACGGCGGCCCCCCAGGCGCTGCTTCCGGCCACGGCCAGGACGGCGTAGCCGACGGCCGCCCCCACCATGTGGCCGATGACCACCCCGCGCGGCTGCGCCAGCGGCAGCGTCGGCGCGCTGTGCACGAGGGCGGCGCTGGCGGCCAGCGGGGGGATGAGGATCGGCTCGTGGATCATGGCTCCGATCGCCACGAGCCACAGCAGGACGGCCGTGGCGGCGCCGATGCTGTGGAGCGCGGCGGCGGCCGTGGGCCGGGCCGGGGCGCGGCCCACGATCGTCCGGCGCCGGGGCGGCTCGGGGGCGGAGGCCCCGGGGGTGTCCGCGGGGGTGTCCGCGGGTGACGCGGGGTGCACAGCGGTGCTCATCGAGGCAGGTTTCCGGGCAGGGCGGCCTTCGGCCGGGCAGGGCGGAGCGGAGCAGCGGTGCGGCGCAGCCCCGCGACGACCCTATCCGGCCCCTTTCCGGCACCGGCCCGGGGGTCCGGAGGCCATCGCCCGGGCCGGTGCCGGAGGTCGCTCACCCGGACCGGGTCCGGCCTCCGTCACCCGGGTCCCGAGCCCGTCACCCCGGCCCGGCCGTCGTCACGCGTTCGGGTCGAAGGGGATGCCGGCCGGTTTGGCCTTGGTGAGGTGACCGTTGAACTGGCCGTCCTTGATCCCCAGCAGGGCGCTGCCGAAATCGGCCTGGCTCAGCTTGTCGCGCAGCCCGGCGGGGTAGCCGTTCCAGCCGACCAGCGTCGGGTACTGCCAGGTCCCCTTGTGGTTCTCCGGCGGCTCGTCGTTGGAGTTCGCGGCGCGGAAGCAGTGCGTGCTGATGCCGTCCTTGTGGTAGACGATCTTCGGGTGGGTGCCGTCGAAGCGGATCTGCGAGGCGGCGTGCACCTTGAAGTTGCCGTGCTCCGAGGTGGAGACGTAGGCGACCTGGTCGTTCTGGATCCACACCACGACGTGCTCCCAGTCGTGCCGGTGCCCGGCGCTGCCGGGGCCGAGCGAGACCTGGTCCTTCTCGAAGTAGAGGGCGTACATGACGGCGCACCAGCCGTTGTTGCACTTCGCGCGGGAGTAGCCGTTGGTGTTGTTCAGGTCGGAGAGGTCGCGGCACTGGCCGTTGACGTCGCCGCCCATCTTCAGGCCCCCGTTGAGGGTGCCGTCCGGACCGATGGCGGGGCTGGAGTAGCAGCCGTCGCGGTCGTAGTCGTAGGCGGGCTGGAAGGTCTTCTCCAGTCCGTCCGCGTTCCCGGGCAGGGCCGGCGGCGGAGCCGCGTACGCGATCCCCGGGACGGCGAGGACCAGCGTCGCGGCCCCCGCCGCGGCGGCGAGCGTCCTGCGGGCCCGCCGTCCCGGCCCCCTGCGGGAACGCTTCACGGGCGGTGCGTCGGCCATCGTGTCCTCCTCATCGGTCGCACGGGCAACACCCGTGCGGGAATGCGGAGTTCAGGATTCACGGCTCCCGCCCCCGGGCCAAGGGGCGGGAGCCTGCCGGTGTCCGGGAATCGCCGTCAGCGGTTCTCGGGGAGGTCCGCCTCCGCCGCGGCCGGGGCGAACGCGAAGCCGCGCGCGGTGGCCTTCCCGGTGACCGGAGCCTTACCGCAGAAAGCGGCCTCCAGCGTGCCGCCGAGGGCGGTGTTGGCCTGGCCCCGGTTGGAGGTGTTCGCCATCGCGGAGAGGGACTGCTTGCCGTCCCGGGTGGTGAACGCGTAGGTGTAGAAGCCCTGCACGGTGCCCGTGTGCCCGTAGACCTTCGTCCCGCAGGAGAGGTCGTACCGGCGCAGCCCCAGCCCGTAGAACCGGGTGTTCGTCGCGTCGGTCGGGGTCACGGTGAGCATGGCGTCCAGCGTGGCGGGGCGCAGCAGCTTCCCGCCGAGCAGGGAGGACATGAAGGTGCTGAGGTCGGCCGCGCTGGAGATCATCGCGCCCGCGGACTGCGCCCAGGAGACGGTCTGTTCGGTGGAGTCGACCAGCGGGGCGCCCTCCTCGTCGGGGTGCAGGTAGCCGTTGGCGTGCAGACCCTTGATCGCCGTTCCGGGGTGGACGTAGGAGGTGTTCTTCAGCTTGAGGGGCTTGATGATGCGCCGCTCGTACTCCTTGGCCACCGGCTTTCCGGTGGCCTTCTCGATCAGCATTCCCACCACGACGAAGTTGGTGTTCGAGTACTTGTACGCCACCCCGGGCTCGGTGGTCCGCGGCTCGGCGAGCGAGAGGCCGACGAGCTCCTGGTACGTGAACACCTTGTTCCGGACCGCCTCGAAGCCGGGCACGGTGTGCTCGAACATCGCGTTCGTGTAGTCCGCCAGGCCGCTCCGGTGGGTGAGCAGGTGGCGCACCGTGATCCGGTCGTCGGGCAGCAGGCCCGGAAGGTAGGAGTTGACCGGCCGGTCCAGCTCGATCTTCCCCTCGTCCACCAGCTGGAGGAGCACCACCGAGGAGAACGTCTTGGTGACGCTGCCGATCCGGAAGCGGGCCCGTGTGTCCATGGCCGAGCCCGTGCTCCGGTCCCGTACGCCCTCCACCCGGGTCCGGACCCCGTCCGGACCGGTGAAGCGGGCCATCGCCCCGGGGGCCCCGGCCGCCGTCGTGTTGCGCAACGCCTGCGTCAGCGCCTCCAGATCGGGCGCGGCGGCCGGCTGGACGGCCTCCTGCGAGACGGGGCCCGCCGCGTGCGCGGCGGTGGCGGGCAGCGTGCCGCCGGCCACCACGGCGAGCAGGGCGGCGGCCACGGAGAGCCGCCGGGCGCGGGAGAGCGGCAGCGGGGTGGACGGGGACGACGTGGACGTGCGCACGTTGCTCCTAGAGAGGGGCCGGATCGGCCGGCTTGGGGGGTTTGCGGTTCGTTTCCGACCTTACGGATGATCAACGACAGGTGGGAACGTTTTCCAGCCAAGCCGCCCCGCGAACGTAAATGTTCGTCATCCACGCCTGATAGTCCGGAAGATATGACCAGGCGTCATTGGTGTAGCCGTCCGAGGTCACCGACTCGGCGTGCTTCTGGCAGCCGATCCGGACGGTCGTCGGCCCGGGGAAGGCGTAGACGCGCGCGGCCGCGGTGGAGGGCTGCTCCTTGGTCCAGACGCCGGATCCCCACGTCTGGAACACGTGGCCCGTGACCGGGCCGGTGTCCACGCGGACGGCCCCGTGGTAGCCGTCCGACAGCCGGGCGCCGGTCACCTCACTGACCATCAGGCGGGTGCCCGACTGGCGGGCCTCCGCCACCTTCCCGGCCCCCAGGTAGAGGGCGATGTGGTGCAGGTCGCGGGAGGTCCCCCACACCAGCAGGTCGCCGGGGAGCAGCGGCGCGAGCCCCTGGGCGGCGGTGAAACGGGCGGCCGCCCGGTGCGTGTAGTACTGCGCACTGGCCACCCCGTCGAGCAGGTCCGAGCCGGTGGCCTGCGCGTAGGCGTAACGGACGAACCCCGAACAGTCGAAGCCGAGCCGTTCGGGATCGTGCTCGCTCGCCGGATCGGTGGGGTCCACCTGCCCGTACGTGGCACCGGGCTGGGGGCCGTGACCACCGCCCCACGTGTACCAGACCCCCTTTCCCACCTGTTCACAGGCGGCGGCGACGGCGCGCTCGGCCGCCGCCGAGGCCCCGGGGGCCAGGACCCGGCAGTCGCCGTCGGCGGCCGCCGGGGTGGCGGGGGTGCAGAGGAGTACGGACAGGAGCGCGAGGAGCGTTCCGATGAGACCGGTACGGCGCAGCAGCACGGGGGAGACCTCGTTTCACGGGGTGGGTGGGGCGAAGCAGGGCGTCGGGCGGGGCACTTGGCCACCGGCGCCGGACCTGCGGGTCCCTGCGGACACCTGCCGACCAGCCTGTCGCCCGCCGCCGCGCCCCGTCGAGGGCCGGACGGCGCACCACCCGAACGGGCAACGGGAAACCCCCGGGAAACCCGGGCCGGCCTGCACCGATCAGCAGCCGCGCGCCGTCCCCACCGGCAGGCCGGGTGCCGGCGCCTGCCGCTCCCGCGGGCCGAGGCGGCCCACCGTCCGGCAGACGGCCGCCAGCCGGGCGCCGGGATCCGGGTTCCACAGCCGTACGGTGCCGTCGTTGCTGCTGCTCGCCAGGGTCCGCCCGTCGGGGGAGAACACGACCCCCCACACCGCGTTGGTGTGGCCCGACAGCACGGCCCGGAGCCGGTGTCCGGGCACGTCCCACAGCCGCACCGTACGGTCGTTGCCGCTGCTCGCCAGGGTCCGTCCGTCGGGGGAGAAGGCGATGCCGCGCGCCGAGCCGGTGTGCCCGGTCAGCACCGCGGTGACGCGCCGCTGCTCCGCGTCCCACAGCCGTACGGTGCCGTCGTTGCCGCTGCTGGCCAGGGTCCGCCCGTCCGGGGCGAAGGCGATGGCCCGTACCGCTCCCGCGTGACCGCTGAGCGCGGCGAGCGGGCGGCGCCCGGCCACGTCCCACAGCCTGACGGTCAGATCGTCCCCGGCGCTGGCCAGGGTCCGTCCGTCGGGGCTGAAGACCACGTCGTTGGCGAAGTCGGTGTGTCCGGTGAGGGTGGCGAGCGGGCCGCGGGTGAGGGTGTCCCAGAGGCGTACGGTGCCGTCGGCTCCGGCGGAGGCCAGGGTGCGTCCGTCGGGGGCGAAGGCCACCGAGAACACGGTCCCGGTGTGTCCGGTGAGGGTGGCGAGCGGAGCGCGGGTGAGGGTGTCCCAGAGGCGTACGGTGCCGTCGGCTCCGGCGGAGGCCAGGGTGCGTCCGTCGGGGGCGAAGGCCACCGAGAACACCGTCTCGGTGTGCCCCGCGAAAGTGGCCAGAACCCGCCGTCCGGCCACATCCCACAGCAGCACCGTGCGATCGGCGTCCGCCGTGGCGAGGAGCTTCCCGTCGGGGCTGTACGCGGCGTGCCACACCTCGGTGAACGGACGTGTCGTCAGCACCGGCCCCCGCAGGTCCCAGAGCACGACGGACTGGTCGAACGCGGCGGTGGCCAGCACCGATCCCGCCGGATCCACGGAGACGGCGAGCACGTAGTCGGTGTGCCCGGCGAGCGTGGCCGTGAGCCGGCCGCCGCGGACGTCCCACAGCCGGGTGGTGCCGTCGCCGCCCCCGCTGATGACGGTGGTGCCGTCCGGGGTGTAGGCCACCGAGTTGACGTCGTCGCTGTGCCCGGTCAGCGTCACGGCCGGGCGCCGCCCGTCGACGTCCCACAGCCGCACCGTACGGTCGACCCCGCCGGTGGCGACGCTGTGCCCGTCCGGCGCGAAGGCCGCGCCCAGCACCTCCCCGGTGTGCCCCTCCAGAACGCCGGCCGGCTCCGCCCGCCGGGTGTCCCACAGCCGTACGGTCCCGTCGGCGCCGGCCGATACGAGGCTCCGGCCGTCCGGGGCGTAGGCCAGGGTGTTGACCCGCGCGGTGTGTCCGGTCAGGACCGCCCGCACGCGGTGCTCCCCGCCCGTGTCCCGCAACTGGACGCTCCCGTCGGTGGTGGCGACGGCCAGGGTGGCGCCGTCGGGGGCGAAGGCCACCGCCCGGGCGCCCACCGTGCTCGCGGGCAGCACCGATACGGAGCCGCCGCCCGCGCCGACGGGCCAGAGCCGCACCGGGCCGTCGGTGGAACCGGCCGCCAGGGTCCGCCCGTCGGGGCTGAAGGCGACCGTGCGCACCCGGCCGGGTGCGGTGAGGGCGGCGACCGTGCTCCGGTCGGCCACCCGCCGCAGCAGCACCTGTCCGTCGGAGCCGGCCGTGGCCAGCAGCCGGCCGTCCGGTGCGAACGCCACCGCGTTGACCGGTCCGCCGTGCCCGCCGAGCCGCGCCAGGAAGGGCTGGGACTGGGTGCTGAGCAGGGCGCCCCGAGCCTCGGGCGTCGCTTCGGCCCGGTAGGCCTCCCCGGCGAGCAGCATGGAGGCCTCGGGCCGGCCGGCGGACAGGGACAGCGACCGGGCGGCCAGCGCCTGCGAACGGGCCGTCCGCTCCTGGGCGAGCGCCCCCGCGCGCTGCTGGTACGCCACCCCGCCGGCGGTCAGCGCCAGCAGGAGCAGCACGACGAGCGTGGCCAGCATCCGCTGGTGCAGGCGGACCCGGAGCCGCTCCTGGCGGTGGCGGGCCTCCTCCGCGGCCCGGCTCGCGTCGAGGAAGGCCGCCTCGCGGGGGCCCAGCCGGCTGCGGCCGTCCAGCTCGTCGGCCCAGGTACGGGCCGTCGCGAGACGGCTCCCGCGGTAGAGCACGGACGGGTCGCGGGCCTCGCGCACCCATTCGTCGGCGGCCTGCGCCAGGTGCTGGTGGACCAGCAGCCCGGCCCGGTCGGCGTGGATCCAGCCGCGCAGCCGGGGCCAGGCGTGCAGCAGGGCCTCGTGGGTGATCTCGACGGTGTCGCTGTCCGCGCTGATCAGCCGGGCCCGGACGAAGGCGTCGAGGGCGGCCGCGGCCCGCGCGGTGTCGGCCTCCCCCTCCAGCAGGGCCGTGCGGCCCATCCGGCGCCGGGTCGGCCCCGTACCGTCGGCGAGGTGGACCAGCCGGACGAGGAGCCGCCGGACCGTCCGCTGCCCGGCCGGGTCCAGCCGGGCGAACACCTGCTCGGCGCTGCGCGCGACGGCCCCCTGGATACCGCCGGCGTACTCGTACCCGGCGACGGTCAGCGTGGCTCCCTCGCGGCGCTGCCAGGTCGCCATCAGGGCGTGCGACATCAGGGGCAGGGCGCTGGAGGGAGCCTCCCCGGGCCAGGCCTCCGGGCCGCCGCCGGGGCGCGCCGCGGGGTTCCCGGAGCCGGCGTCCCCGCCGCCGGGATCCCGTACGCCCGCGTCGCGCAGCAGCAGCGGGACCAGCCCCGGCTCCAGGACCAGCCCGGACAGCTCCGCCGGGCGCGTGATCGATTCCCGCAGCTCCGCCACGGACATCGGGGGCAGGACGAACAGCCCGTCGCTGAACACGGCGGCCAGCTCCGGAAGGTCCAGGCACTCCCCGGAGAAGTCGGCCCGCACCCCGAGCACGACGACGGCCGGGTCGTACGGCGTCCCGGGCGGGGCGGCCGGGGAAGAAGCCGGAGCGGGGGCCGGGGGAGCGGCCAGGGCCAGGAGGACCCGTACGAAGGCGCGGCGCTCCTCCTCGTCGGCGCAGAGGGTGAACAGCTCCTCGAACTGGTCGACCAGCAGCACCGGCCGCGCGGCCGGGAGCAGCCGCCCCTCCGCGCCGGGGAGGGGCCCGGCGCCGTACGTCCGGCGGTGGACGGATTCGAGCAGCAGTTCCGGGTGGGCCCTCAACTGCCGCGGGTTGACGCCGAGGTCGCCGCCCACCACCTTGGCGGTGGCGTCGAGCAGCTCCCGCAGCGGGTGCGCCGTGGGGGTGAACCGGACGACCGGCCAGCCGTCGGCCCCCGCCACGGGGAAGCCGCCGCTCCGCAGGGCCGGCACCAGACCCGCGCTGAGCAGGGAGGACTTGCCCGCGCCCGAGCGGGAGACGAGGAGCAACGGGCCCTGCCCGAGACGGTCGTGGACCCGCTCGACGAGCGCGGCCGTGACGCGCTCCCGGCCGAAGAACCACGGGGCGTCCTGCGCGGTGAACGCCGACAGGCCGCGGTAGGGGCACGCGCCGTCCGCCTGCGGACCGCGCTGGCGGGGCGGGACGGCCGGACCCGCGGGGGATCCCGCCGGGGGCGGGCCGGACTCCCCGACGGCGGGGGCGGACTCCGGTACCAGCCGCAGGAGTTCGCCCCCGGCGTCGAGGGCCCGGTCGCAGCTGCGGGCCACGTCGAGGGTGACCGGCTTCGCACCGGTCTCGATCTTGCTGAGATAGCCCTTGCTGTAGTGCGTCCGGCGGGCCAGGTCGCCCAGCGACAGGCCGCGCTCCGCGCGCAGCCTTCTCAACTGGGCGGGAAAGGCCGCCGCGGTCCCGCTCGCGCGCTCCGGATCCCCCAAGACGTCCCCCATGGCAATGTGCGCCCAGGCTGTGAGAGGCAGGGGCCCAGGCTAGCGCGGGGGTCGGACGGCGGACCGGCCATGGATGGGGTGTGGCGGGAAACGGCGGCGTTCCGGAGCCCGGCCGGGGGCCGGGCTCCGGAACGTCCGTGCGAGCGCCGAACGGGCGGACCCGTCCGTGAGCCGCTAGCGGTTGAGGGTGATCGAGTTGATCGGGCCGAGGTCGGCGTAGACCCCGGTGCCCTGGGCGATGGGGTTGCCGCAGTTGACCCCGTTGGAGCCGGCGCACAGGCGGGCGGTGGCCCCGCCGTACTGGTTGTTGAGGACCCAGTGGTTGCCGTACTGGTTGCTCAGGTTGTGCGCCCCGTAGCTGTAGAAGACGTGGCTCGGGCTGACGGCCGGGTTCTGGTTCTGCGGGTAGATGCAGACCGCCCCGTCCGGGCACCCGGCCCAGGTGTCGGCCGGCTGCGCGCCGGACGCCCCGGCGGCTCCGCTCAGTGCGACGACGGCGGCCGCGGCGGTGGCGAACGCGGCGGCGCCGCGGATCATCTTGCGCATGGTGGGTGTCCCCTCGGGTCTTGCTCCGTGCTGACACCTCGAGCCTGTCCCCGGCGGGCACCGGGGTCGACGTGTTTCCCGTCGCCCGTCCGCGGCCCGGCCCGGGAAACCCCCTGTGACCAGCGCACTCGCCGGAGGAGGGGCAACGGCCGCGGGTGCTCCTTCGGCCCAGCGCGGATCAGGCCTTCGGGCGAACGCGCTGCGCGGCGCACCGGGCCGCCGCCACCGGGGTGATAGCCCGAGGGGACCAACACACCCCGGAGGTGCGGCCGCAGATGACCAGGCGACTCGTGACGCGGCCCGCCCGAAGGCTCCCGCCCGGCGGCCGCCCCCGCGGCGAAGGCCGGACCGGCCGGCCCCGCACCCGGGGGCGTGCGGCGGATCAGGCGGTACGGGCCGAGGTCCCGGCGGTCCCGGTGGCCCCGGCCCTGCGGACGGCGGCCGGGTACGCCTGGCGGCTGCTGGTGGTCGGCGCGGCGGCCTACGCGGTCTTCGCCGTCCTCGGACGGTTCCACGAGATCGCCCTGGCCCTCTTCCTCGGACTGGTCGTGGCGGCCATGCTGCGCCCGGCCGCCGGGCTGCTGGCCCGGTTCATGCCCCGCGGACTCGCCGTGGCCTGCGCGCTGATCGGCAGCATCGTCCTGGTGCTCGGCGGGCTGGCACTGGTCGGCGAGGCCGTCGCGGGGGAGTGGCCGGCCCTGGTGAGCGAGTTCCGCGTCGGGCTGGACCGCATCCAGACCTGGCTCCAGGGGCCGCCGCTGCGGCTGGACTCGCACGCCCTGAGCGATGCCCAGTCGAAGATCGGCAGCTACCTCTCCAGCCACCGCTCCACCCTGCTCAGCACGGCGCTCAGCGGTGCGGGCCGGGTCGTGGCGGTGTTCACCGTGCTGGCCCTGGCCCTGTTCTGCTCGGTCTTCTTCATCCATTCGGGCGACCGGCTCTGGAACTGGTTCTGCGGCCAGTTGCCGGTGGGCGTACGGGACCGGGTGGCCGTGTCCGGTCGCGCCGCCTGGGGGACCTTCACCGGCTACACCCACGGCATCGTGCTCGTGGCCGCCACGAACGCCATCCTCGTGGGCATCGCGCTCTACCTCCTGGGCGTCCCGCTGGCCGTGCCGCTCGCCCTGCTGGAGTTCGTCGCCGCCTTCGTCCCGCTCATCGGCTCCCCGGTGGCCCTCGGCGTGGCCGCCGTCGTCGCCCTCGCCGCCAAGGGACCCCTCGTCGCGGCCCTGGTGGTCGCGCTCATCGTGGTCATCGGCCAGATCGAAGGGCACCTGCTGCACCCGCTCGTGATGAGCTGGGCGGTGCGCCTGCACCCGATGGTGGTGGCCCTGTCGGTGGTCGCGGGAGCCATCGCCGCCGGCATCGTGGGAGCCGTGGTGGCGGTGCCCCTGGTCTCGGTCGCCTGGTCCGTCCACCAGGCCCTGCGCGCGGCCCGTACGGACTGAGGCGCGGGGGCCGCGCCTGAAGCCCCCTCAGCCGAGGGGGTCCACGACGGCTTCGACGTGGTCGGCGACGGCGACCAGCAGCACCCGCGTGCCCGGCTCCAGGGCCCGCCACCGGTGCTCCACCCCGCCGGTGAGGTACAGCGTGTCGCCCCGGCCCAGACGGTGGGTCCGACCCTCCGCCTCGACCTCGGCAGCCCCGTCGGCCACGTACATCAGCTCGTCGTTGCGGTGCCGGAAAGCGCGCTCGGCGTCGTGGTCCCCGGTGAACTCCAGCGCGTGCATCTGCTGCTGACCGCGTACGAGGGGACGCACGCGGGCCGTGGCATCCGCCCCGGCACCGAGCCCGGCGTCCAGCCCGGGATCCGCGTCGGCCCGTACGACGTCCACCCGGCGCGGGCTCTCCGCGGCGGCCAGCAGCTGCACGGCCGTGGTGTCCAGGGCGTCGGCCACCCGCTGGAGCGAACGCATGCTGGGGCGGGCCCGGTCGTTCTCGATCTGGCTGAGGAAGGGCGAGGACAGCCCGCTGCGCGCGGCCACCTCGGCCAGAGTGAGGTCCAGAGCCCTGCGCCGTCTGCGGATGCCCGCACCGATCCTCCGCTCGGACGTCTCGTCTTCCACCCGGCCGCACACCCCGATCCTCGTCACACGCCTCTGACGATCATCTTCCCGCACCCGGCCACGGGCTTCGCACGCCCTTCACAGTGCCGCAACAATACGCCGCTAACTTCAAAGGAGATTGCTCGCATCAAACAAAGTTTCACGCTCCGCAGGAGGACAGCATGCCCCCGGTCGACCAGAACTTCCGCCGCCGCCGCGGCACCGGTCTCATCGCCCTCGACCCCGCCGCCTCGGAAGGCGGGTACACCCTCTTCGCCCCGCTCACCGGCACCGGCGAGGTCTACCTGATCGACATCCACGGCGACGTGGTCCACGAGTGGCGGCTGCCCTACCGCCCCGGCCGGCACGCCCGGATCCTCGCCAACGGGAACCTGGCCTACAGCGGCGTGCTCCCCGGCGAGGAGGCCCTCTTCCCGATGTGGCACAAGTACCGCGGCGGCGTGATGCTCGAAGCCGCCTCGGACGGCACCGTGCTGCGCGAACACCGCGATCCGCTCCAGCACCACGACGCCCACCACCTCGGCGGCGGCCGCGTCCTGTACACCGCGCTCGAACCCCTGCGGGGCACGGACGCCGCGGGCGTGCTCGGCGGAGTGCCCGGCTCGGAGGCGGCCGACGGCACGGTGTGGGCCGACACCATCACCGAGGTCGACGCCGACGGCTCCGTACGCTGGTCGTGGAGCGCGGCCGAACACCTCGACCGGGCCGAGTACGCCCTGCACCCCGACTACGCGCGCGAGCACTGGCCGCTCATCAACAGCGTCGTCCCGCTCGCCGACGGCAACATCCTGGCCAGCCTGCGCAGCGTCTCCGCCGTCGTCGTCATCAGCCGGGAGACCGGCGAGATCCTCTGGCGCACCGAGCCCGGGGTCGTCTCGCAGCAGCACGCCCCCACCGAACTCGCCGACGGCCGGGTGCTGGTGTTCGACAACGGCGTCTTCCGGCCCGGATCGGACGTCCCCTACTCGCGCGTCATCGAGATCGAACGCTCCTCGGGCAAGGTCGTCTGGGAGTACCACGACCCCGCCCGCGAGGCCTTCTTCGCCCCTTTCATGGGCAGCGCCCAGCGGCTGGCCGGCGGCAACACCCTGGTCACCGACTCCCCGTCCGGCCGCCTCTTCGAGGTGACCCCCGAGGGCTACCTCTGCTGGGAGTACGTCGTCCCCCACTTCGGCGCCTACCAGGAGTCCGAGGTCCGCGGACTGTTCCCGTCCGAACCCAACGCGGTCTTCCGCGCCTACCGGTACACCGCCGAAGAGCTGCCCTGGCTGGACAGAGAGGCCGCCCGATGAGCGCCGCCCCGTCGAAGCCCGCCCCGTCGAAGCCCGCCCCGGAGAGCCCCGTGAGTCCGGAGAGCCCCGTGAGTCCCGTCGACGAGCGGCTGCCGCTGCGCCGGCTGGCGCCGCTGTCCGCGCAGCACGTGCTGGCCATGGTGGCCGCGCCCGTCTCCACCACGTTCCTGACCGGCCAGGCCCTCGGCCTCAGCGCCGCGCACACCGCCTCCCTGCTCAGCGCCACCCTCGTGCTCTGCGGCGCGGGCACCCTGCTCCAGTCCCTGGGGGTGTGGCGGTTCGGGGCTCGGCTGCCGTTCGTCATGCTCCCCGGCGGGGCGGCCACCGCGCTCTTCCTCCAGATAGCCAAGGACCACGGCCCCGCGACCGCGACCGGCTCGGTGCTCCTCGCCGCCGCGCTGCTCTTCGCGGTGCTCCCCTTCTACGCGAAGGTCGTACGGCTCTTCCCTCCCCTGGTCATGGGCACCACCGTGCTGCTCATCGGGATCGCCATGATCCGGGTCGCCGCCCAGCTGGTCACCGGGCGCCCCGGGAGCCCCGGGTACGCCGCGCCCTCGGCCGTCGTGCTGGCCGGCGCCACCATCGGCTGCACCGTGCTGTTCCTCATGGTGCTGCGCGGGATCTGGCGGCAGACCGCCGTGCTCCTCGGCATGGGCGCGGGCACCCTGATCGCGCTCACGACCGGCCTCGGCCACCTCGCCCCCGTGGGCGGGGCCGGCGCGGGCCTGACGCTCCCGCACCTCCTCCCGTACGGCGCACCGCAGTTCGACGTGCTCGCCGCGCTGCCCCTCCTCGTCTTCAGCCTGACCACCCTCGCGGAGATCACCGGGCAGACCGTCCTGAACAGCGAGACGGTGGGCCGCGAGAGCGACCCCGGACGCGATGTGCCCCGGGTGGCCCGGGCCGACGCCCTGATCTCCGTGTTCGGCGGGCTGTTCGGCACCTCGCTGATGGTCACGAGCGCCGAGAACATCGGCATCGGACGGCTCACCGGGGTCCGCAGCCGCTTCGTGACCGCCGGGGCTGGTGTCCTGCTCGTCGCCGTCGGCCTGCTGGCGCCCGTCTCCCGGCTGATCGCCGCGGTCCCCGCACCCGTCGTGGGCGGATCCGCCCTGGTGATCTACGGGATCATCGCGGTGATGGGCGTCGACATGCTCGGGCGGACGGCGCCCGGCACCGGCGGCGGTTCCACCGTGGTCGCGCTGGCCCTCACCGCCGGACTGCTGCCGGTGGTGGCCCCCGACCTCTACCAGGGGTTCCCCACCTGGGCCCGGACGGTCCTCGGCAGCGGGGTGGTGGCGGGCACGCTCGCCGCGGTCCTGCTCCACGCCCTGTTCCGCGCGGTGGGGAGCGGCGGGCCCCCACCCGCGCAGGAGGACCGCTCCGCGGACTGACGGCGATGCTCCGCCGGGCCTGCGGCTATCCTCGCGCGGCGAAGGCGGGTACAACTGCTGTGCGAATGGGGGAAGCCGATGCTGCGCGACGCGCGCGAGTGGTTCGACGGCGCGGCCGACGGGGAGATACGGGCGCTGGAAGACGTGCCCGGCATCGAGCCGGAGCGGCTGCGGGAGCTGTGGTGCGCCGAACCGGAGCTGATGCTCCGCCTCGACGGCCTGCACACGGCCGCGCAGCGGGCCTTCGAGCGGCGTACGCGCGTCGCCGTCACGGACGAACTGCTCCGGGCCCTGCGCGCGGTGGCCCAGGGGGCCGACGTGGCCCGGCTGGAGACGGCCGTCGCGCTGGCCGGCGCGCGGCTGGAGGCCGATAAGGCCACCGCGGGGGCGCGCGGCCTGAACACCGGGCTGACGTGCGGGATCGTGATCAGCCCGGTGATCCTGCTCGTGGTCTTCGCCCTGGGGGAGTGGCTGCCCCGGCTCTTCGGGGTGCGCCTCGGCTGCCAGGAGCAGCTCGCCCTGGCGGGAGCCCTGGTGTGCTTCGCCGGCGGCGCGATGGGCGCGGTCTTCAGCGTCATCGTCCGGCTGCGCGATCCCCGGCAGCTCATCCGCGACAGCCGCGACAGCCGAGCCGGCCGAGCCGGTCGCGACAGCCACGACGGTCCCGGTGGGGCCGTTCCGGCCGTGGATCCGGTCCAGCTGTCCCGGGCGCTGCGCCAGGAGGGCTGGTACCGGGTGGTGGTCGGCTGGTTCCTGGCCACCGCGCTCTACCTCCTCGTCGCCGGCGGGATCCTCACCCTCCTGACCCCGCCCGCCACCCCGGCCGAACTGTGCGGGCCCGGCCCGCTCTCCGTGGACGGGCACGGGGCGCTGGTCAGGACCTGGTTCTTCTGGGGAGCCATCGGCTTCCTCGCGGGCCTGAACGAACGCTGGGCGCGCGGTCTGCTGCGCCACCCCTCGGCTCCCGCCAACGAGGCGGCCGTACCGCCGGGGGACGGCGCGCGGCGCTCGTAGGCGAACCCGGTGGCCGCAATCCGGTGCCCCCGAGGGGCGGACATGGGGGTGCACACGCGTTTACCCTGGGGGTGAACGCGCGTGCACCCCCCCCTGCACCCTTCTGCGCCGAACCAGCGTTCGGGAGCCGTATGCCCACCAAGACGCACCCCCGTCCCCTGCCTCGTCCCCGCCCCCGCCCTCGCCCGATGGTCGCCGTCCTGGCGTTCTGCGGGGCCATCGTCGCGGTCATGCAGACCCTCGTCGTCCCCCTGCTGCCGCACATCCCGGACCTGACGGGCAGCAGCCGCGCCGCCGCGGGCTGGCTGGTCACCGTCACCCTGCTCACCGGGGCCGTCTGCACCCCCGTACTCGGCCGCGTCGGCGACATGTACGGCAAACGCCGCGTGCTCCTCGCCTCGCTCGGCGTCCTCACCGCCGGGTCGGTGCTGTGCGCCGTCACCTCCGACATCGCCGTCCTGATCGCCGGCCGCGCCCTGCAGGGCACCGCGCTCGCCGTCATCCCGCTCGGCATCAGCATCATCCGCGACGAACTCCCGCCCGAACGCGTCCTGCCGTCCGTCGCCCTCATGAGCTCCACGCTCGGGATCGGCGCCGCGATCGGCCTCCCGGTGGCGGCCCTCGTCGTCGACCGCTTCGACTGGCACACCATGTTCTGGGCCTCGGCGGCCCTCGGACTGCTCGACGTCCTCCTCGTCCTGTGGACCGTCCCCGAATCCCCGGTGCGCACCGCGGGCCGGTTCGACGTACCGGGCACCCTCGGCCTCGCCGCCGTGCTCGTGGCCCTGCTCCTCGCGATCACCCAGGGCGCCGACTGGGGCTGGACCGCACCGCCCACGCTCGCCCTGCTCGCCACCGCCCCGGCCGTCGGATTCCTCTGGGCGCGCCACGAGCTGCGCACCCCCTCCCCGATGGTCGACCTGCGCGTCTCGGCGCGCCCCGCCGTGCTGCTCACCAACGTCGCGGCCCTGCTCGTCGGCTTCGCCTTCTACGCCAACTCCCTGGTCACCGCCCAGCTCGTGCAGGAGCCGGTGAGCACGGGGTACGGGCTCGGCGCCTCGCTCGTGGTGAGCGGGCTGTGCCTGCTGCCCGGCGGCCTGGCCATGGTCGCTCTCTCCCCGGTGTCGGCGCGGCTCTCCGCCGCGTACGGACCCCGGACCGCGCTGGCCCTCGGCGCGGCGGTGATGACCCTCGGCTACCTCGTCCGCTTCTTCACCAGCCACGCCCTCTGGCTGATCGTGGCCGGAGCCACGGTGGTCGCCTGCGGTACCGCGCTGGCCTACTCGGCGCTGCCCGCGCTCGTCATGCGGGCCGTGCCCGTCACCGAGACGGGCGCCGCGAACGGCCTCAACACCCTGATGCGCTCCGTCGGCCAGGCCTGCTGCAGCGCCGTCGTCGCGGCCGTGCTCGCCCAGGTCACCTTCCTGGCGGGCGGACGAACCGCCCCCACCCTGCACGCCTACCTGCTGATCTTCCTGATCGCGGGCGGCGCCGCGCTCGCCGCGCTGGCGGCGGCCCTCTGCCTGCCGCGGGGCAGACCGGCCGCGTCCGCGCGGACCGGTACGGTCGGGCTGACGAAGTCCGCGCCCGCGCTCCGGGAGGGCACATGAGCACCGCCGAGGAGTCGGGCCGCGACGCCATCGTCCGCGCCGCCCGCAGGGCCTTCACCCTGCGCCCGTACGCCGAGGTCACCCTGCGGGGCATCGCCGCCGACGCCGGCGTCAGCCCGTCGCTGATCGTGAAACGGTTCGGCAGCAAGGAGGGGCTGTTCAACACGGTCGCCGACTTCCAGCCGGCCGCCGACGCCCTGTTCGCCGTGGAGCCGGCCGTACTCGGCCGCCACCTCGTCCTGACCATGGTGCGGCTGCGCGACGAGCTGCGCGGGGACCCGCTGCTGCGGGTGGTCTTCTCCCTGGGCATCGACGACGAGCGCACCCTGCTGCGCGAGCGGTTCCGCGAACAGGTCACCGCCCGCCTCGCGGCCCGCCTCGCCGGCGCCGACCGGGAACTGCGCGCCGAGCTGATCGCCGGCCAGCTGCTGGGCCTGGGCGCGACGCTGAGTCTGCACCGGCCCGATGGCGCGGGCACCCGTACCCCGCCCGGACGATTGGCGGACCTGTACGCGCCCGGACTCCAGGGGCTCATCGACGGCGGCGCCGCACGGCGTGATCCGCGGGACCCGGTTAGCGTCGGGGGATGAGTACCGAACCGCAGAGCTTCGAGATCCTGCTGGTGCCCGAACACGTGGTGGAGGGGTCGGCCGACGACGCCGTCCGCTCGGGCGTCGTCGCACCGACCGGCCAGAACGGCGCCTCCGGCTATCCCCGTTACTCGGGTGACGGGATGGAGGCGGACATCGATCCGGTCACCCGGACGGTGGAAGCACTCCTCGTGGACGGCTCCGAGCTCGACTACGGCCTCAAGCCCGTCCTGCACCCGGCCACCTGACAGGCGGTCCCGGCCCACCAATCAGCGGCGGGCAGGCCCGGCCTGCCCGCCACCCGTCCGGCGTCACTCGAAGCGGGTGGTGTCCCCCGCGCCCCGCCGGACGATCTCGGCCTCGCCGCTGGAGAAGTCGATGACCGTCGTCGGCTGTGTCCCGCACTCGCCCGAGTCGACCACCATGTCGACGACGTGGTCGAGCCGGTCCTTGATCTCCCAGCCCTGCGTCATCGGCTCCGCCTCGTCGGGCAGGAGCAGCGTGCTCGACAGCAGCGGCTCGCCGAGCTCGGCCAGCAGCGCCTGGACCACGACGTGGTCGGGGATGCGCACGCCGACCGTCTTCTTCTTCGGGTGCTGGAGCTGGCGCGGTACTTCCCTCGTCGCCGGAAGGATGAAGGTGTAGCTGCCGGGGGTCGACGCCTTGATCGCGCGGAAGACGTCGTTGTCGATGATGACGAACTGGCCGAGCTGCGCGAAGTTCTCGCACACCAGGGTGAAGTGGTGGCGGTCGTCGAGCTGCCGGATGGACCGGATCCGGTCCACCCCGTCACGGTTGCCCAGTTGGGCGCCCAGCGCGTAGCAGGAGTCCGTCGGGTAGGCGACGAGCCCGCCCGCGCGGATGCCGTCGGCGATGCTGCCGATGGCGCGGGGCTGGGGGTTTTCGGGGTGTACGTCGAAGTACTTTGCCATCCGTCGAGCCTACGGGATCCGGTGGTTCCGGCACCCTGCCCGGGCCGTGGGCTCACCCGAGCGCGGGATGGGCGAAACGCGGCTAATTGTCCCTTTTAATGCCACCTGAACCGTACCTTCCCGTGATAGCGATCATATTTGCTGCTTCGGATGCATGAATTTTTCGGTGGTGTACATAGGGTGCGTGGATCGGCGGCCTGACTGTGGCCGATACGTCACGCACGAGGGTTTGCCACATATATGACCGCCACTTCGCTGCCGCCCGCTGGAAAACCCCTCTCGACGGGACGTCGCAGAGAGGCCGGGGCCCAGGTGGGCGGGGTGAAGCGGAATATCGCATTCCTCTCCGCTCTCGTTGCCGCACTCATATCCATGGGGGCCTACTGCGCCGGGCTCGCGGCCCGCGGCGTGTACCCCTTCGGCACCATCCCGCGCGCGACCAACGACCTGCGCCACCAATACGTCCCGTTCCACACGCACCTCTGGGACCTCCTGCACGGCAATGCCCAGGGCGACCTCCTGTTCAACTGGCAGAGCGGGTACGGCGTCGGATTCCTCGGCGACTTCTTCACCTACCTCGGCAATCCGTTCTCCCTCGTGGCCGGCGTGGTGCCGCGGGACCAGGCGGAACTCTCCGCCTACCTCGTCAGCCTCTTCAGCATCGGCCTCGCCGCCGCGCTGATGACCGTGTACCTCGGGCGCCTGCGCCCCGGCTCGCCCTGGCTGCGTTCCCTGCTCGCCGTGGGCTACGCCGTCTGCGGCTGGGGAGTCACCGAGGGAACCATCGTCCCGATGTGGACCTGGGGCCTGGTCGCGATACCCATGCTGGGCATAGCCGCCGACTGGTGTCTGACGGGCCGCCGCTGGGTCCTCGGCAGCCTCCTCTTCGCCCTGTGCTGGTACGCCAACTTCTACACCGCCGCCATGGCCACCATGGCCACCGCGCTCGTCTTCCTCGTACGGCTCCTGCTCGCCGACACCGACTGGCGCACCCGCGGCCGGGCGCTGTGGCGGGCCGCCACCATGACCGGCACCGGACTGCTCCTCGCCGCCCCCGCCATCCTGGTGTGCGCCCTCGCCAACAAGCGGGCCCAGCCCACCGAGCTGTACGTGGTCAGCGTGAAGACCGACCCGCTGACCTTCCTGTCGATGCTCATACCGGGTACGCACCCGATCACGCCCGCGCCGAACGTCTACGCCGGGGTGCTGGTCCTCCTCCTCGTCCTGACCCTGCCCTTCCAGACGAAGGTCCACGTCCGCGAACGCCTCGCCTGGCTCTCGCTCATCGTGCTCACCGGGCTCTCCTTCGTCCTCGTCCCGACCGCCAAGCTCTGGCAGGGCGGGGCGCTCCCGCACGGCGCCCCCTTCCGCGAGTCCTTCGTGTTCAGCGGCATGCTGGCGATGGCCGCCTGGATCTGCTTCGCCCACATGCCCCGCCCCCGGGCCCTGCTCGGCGGCGCCGGCCTACTGGCCCTGATCGTCCTGGCCACCCACGACTACCCGGCGGTCAACCGGCACGCCCTCAAGGGCGTCCTGATCGGCGGCGCCGTCACCGCCGTCCTCCTGCTGTTCTACGCACGCGGGCTGCGCCGCCCGCTGCGCATCGGGGTCATGCTGCTGCTGGCCTTCTCGGTCTTCGCCGGCACCACCTACACCGTCTACGGCAACGCCGTCGCCAACGACCCCCGCCGGCGCGGGCCCAGCCGCCCCCAGACGATGACCGAGCTCGGGCGCAACGCGCAGGAGGCGCTGGACGCACAGCGCAACTGGCCCGCCACCCGCGCCGACGCCGGACCCGGGATCTTCGTCACCAACAACGACGCGATCCTGGTCGGCGGCCAGGGCGGCTCCTACTACAGCAGCTACGTCAGCGTGGAAACCGCGACGGCGCTGCGCGGCCTCGGGCTCGGGCAGGGGATGGGCGGCCGCCACCTGTGGCCCGCGAACGACCCGGTCCTGCGGGCCCTGCTCGGCGTCGGCACCGTCCTCGAACCGGCCGGCACCGACCGCGTCACCGTGCGCACCCTGCCCGCCCCACCGCTGGTCACCGTCCGCGCGGCCGGCAGCGACCAGGCGTACGGGGCCCCCGAAGGCTCCGTCTGGGCCCGGCGCCAGGCCGCCCTCGGCGCCAAGGTCTACACCGTGCCCCCGCTCACCCGCGTCGGAGCCCCGGCCGGATCCGCCCCGGCGCCCGGGAAGGGCTTCCCCCTGACCAAGGGCACGGGCGAGGGCCCGGAGAACTGGGCCACGTTCACCGGGAAGTGCACCCCGGGCGCACGCGCCTTCCTCTACGCACCCGACCTGAACGCGACCGCCCGCGCCGACGCCACCGGCCGCCGCGACAGCTTCTCCGCCAGGCCCCCCGCGGTCAGCGCTCCGACCAAGGAACTGGGCAAGGCGGGCGCCGACGGCCGCTTCACCTTCTCCGTGCGCACCCCCAAGGACGGCCAGGTCCTGCCGCCCGACGCGCTCGGCTGCCTCGACGAGACCGCCTTCGACACGGCCGTGACCCGGCTGAAGGCCGGCGGCGCCACCGGCGTCACGGCCGGCGGGCACACCGTCGAGGCCCGGCTCCCCAAGGGCTCGACCGGCACCGCGGTGCTGGGCACCACGGCGTCCCCCGGCTGGACCTGCTCGGTCGACGGCGGCCCGGCCCGCGCCCCGCTCTCGTACCAGGGCCTGCTCGGCATCCCGCTGGGCTCCGGCGGCGCCGACCGGGTGGCGTGCTCCTACACCCCCGAGGGACTGCGCCCGGGCCTGGGCGCCGCCGCGGCGGGCCTGCTGGTCATCGCCGGCGTCATGGTCGGGGCGCGCCGGCGGGCCCGGCGGCGCTGACCGCGGTGACGAGCGCGGTCAGGACCGGGGCCGCTGACCCCGGTGACGACCGCCGTTGACGACCGCCGGTGATCACCGCCGGCGCTGACCCCGGTCAGGGCCGGCCCGTGAGCGTGGCCGGTGTCGGTCCGTCCGGACGGACCGTGATGCTGTAGGCGGCCCTGTCCGGGACGGACCGGAAGGCCGGCTCGTGGGCCGGCAGCAGGTGCTCGAGCAGCACCGTCGACTCGCGCAGTGCGAACTGCAGCCCGAGGCAGGCCCGGGGGCCGATGCCGAAGGGCACGTACCCGCCCGGGACGGACGGCCGCCCGCCCGGCGCGGTGAAGCGCCGCGGGTCGAAGCGCTCCGGATCGGGCCACAGCACCGGGTCCCGGTGCGCGAGGTAGGGGCAGACGACCACATCGGTGCCCGCCTCGACGGCGAAGCCCGCCAGGACGTCGTCCTCGGCGGCGTGCCGGGGCAGGATCCAGGCCGACGGGTACAGCCGCAGCGTCTCGCCGACCAGGGCCCCGATCGCCTCCCGGCGCTCGGGGGAGCCCTCGGGGCCCGCCGCGAGGGCCCACGCGCGGGCCTCGGGGTGGCGGTCGAGGAGCAGGTACAGCCAGGTCAGCGTCGTGGCCGTGGTCTCGTGCCCGGCGACCAGCAGCGTGACCAGCTCGTCGCGGATCAGCCGGTCGGTGTACTCGGGCCGCTCGGCGGAGGCTTCCACCAGCAGGTGGAGCAGCCCCGGCCCGTCGGGGCCCGCGGAGCCCCCGCGGGCGGCGGCGATGGCCTGGTGGGCCACGGCGTCGATCCGCGCCAGATCGGCGGCGACCGCCTCCCCGGCACCGGCCGAATCGGCGGGCAGCGTCGGCAGCGCCGCCACCACGGCCGCGACGGAGCCCAGTTCCCGGTCGGTGTCGGCGTCCAGCGGATGGCCGGTCAGGGAGCGCCAGATGGTGTCGAGGGCGAAGCGCCGCATCTCCTCGCCGACATCGAAGACCTCCCCGGTACGGGCGTACGCGGCCCAGCGTCCGGCGGCGGTCCGCGCGGCCCCGGCGATCCGCTGCTCGTAGCGGCGCATCCCGGTCCCCGTGAACTGGGACTGCAGCAGCCGCCGTTGCCGCTTCCACGCCTCACCGGTCGCGGACAGCACGCCCTCGCCGACCAGCAGCCGGGCGCGGTGCGAGCGTTTGACGTAGCGCTGCGGATTCAGGGCCAGCACGTGCTGGATCGCCTCGGGACCGGTGACCAGCACGGTCGGCCGCCCGCCGGGCCGTTCGTCCCCGAGCCGGAACGCGCCGACCCCGCCGAGCCGTCCGCAGACCTCGGCCAGCAGCTCGACGAGCTGGCCGCCGCCCGCGCTCCACCGCGCCACGACGGCGGGGTCCAGCTCGGGGACGGGGGGACTGAGGCGGCCCACAGGACCGGCTTCGATGGCCATCGGTGTTCCCCTGTTCGTCCGGTCGTCGTCCGTGGGTCGGTTCGTCCGCTTGCCCGTTCGCCGGCCGCCCGCGCCGGGCCGGCGGCAGCACGGACTGGGACTGTACGGGACCGGGAACGGACGGGGGTCGGCCTTCGGCCAGGCACGGCGCACCGCCCGTGCCCGGTCCTCTGCTCCGCCCCTGCTCCTCCTCTCCTGCTCCTCTCCTGCTCCTCTGCCGGTCCCCTCCCGGTTCCAGGGCGGGCCCTACGCCGGGCGGGTGTCCCTCCGGCCCGCCTCCGGGACCCGGCGGGAGACGGCCCGTTGGATGGGGGGTCCGGGGGATCGTGGTCAGGGGCCGGGGCGCGCGATCGGCAGTGGATCGGTTCCTGAGGAGTGGAGATGGGTCCGTTCTCGTACGCGTTCTCGGCGGACGCGGCCCGCGCGGCGCTGAACCGCACCCAGGCCGCCATGCTGCTGCCCGTGGTCCTCGTGGGCGCCGGGGCGGGACTCGGCGCGGTGGGCTTCCGCTGGCTCATCGAGGTCTTCACCCGGGCGCTGTCCGGCCACGAGGACTACTCCTCCGCCGGCCACGCCGACAACCCGTACGTGCCCTGGCTCGGCCCGTACTTTGTTTTGCTCGCGCCCGTGGTCGCGGGCGCGCTCTACGGCCCGCTCGTCTACCGCTACGCCAAGGAGGCGCGCGGCCACGGGGTCCCCGAGGTGATGTACGCGGTCGCCCGCCAGGGTGGCCGGATCCCGCCCCGGGTCGCGGTGGTGAAATCGCTCGCGTCCGCGCTGTGCATCGGCGGCGGCGGATCCGTGGGCCGCGAGGGCCCCATCGTCCAGATCGGGGCCGCCCTCGGCTCCACCGCCGGATCCCTCCTGCGCATGCGCGAGGAACGGATGCGGCTGCTGGTCGCCTGCGGCGCCGCCGGTGGCATCGCCGCCACCTTCAACGCACCCCTGGCCGGCGTCTTCTTCGCGATGGAACTGATCCTGCGCGATTTCACGGCCCGCGCCTTCGGCCTGGTCGCCGTCTCCTCGGTCACCGCCAGCGTGATCGGACGCGCGGCCCTCGGCGACCAGCGGTTCCTGGACCTGGTGCCGGTGAACGCCGGCCAACTGGCCGCGTACGCCCTGTACGTCCTGCTCGGCGCGGTCGCCGGAGCCGTGGGCGTGCTCTTCACCAAGGTGCTCTACGGGGTGGAGGACCTCTGCGACGCCGTCTGGCACGGCCGCCCCGAATGGCTCCGCCCGGCGGCCGGGGGCATCGTACTGGGCGCGATCCTGCTGGCACTGCCCGAGATGTACGGGGTCGGCTACCCGGTCCTCGGCAAGGCCGCGGTGGGCGGGTACGCGATCGGCTTCCTGCTCGTCCTGCTGGTCGGCAAGATCCTCGCCTGCAGCGTCACCATCGGGATCGGCGGCTCGGGCGGCGTCTTCGCACCCAGCCTCTTCATCGGCGCCATGCTCGGCAGCGCCTTCGGCCAGACGATGGACGGCCTCGCCCCCGGAGTGACCGGTTCGGCCACCACCTACGCCGTCATCGGGATGGGTGCGGTCTTCGCGGGCTCGGCCCGCGCTCCCATCACCGCCGTCGTCATCATCTACGAACTGACCGGCGAGTACGGCATCATCCTGCCGCTGATGGTCGCCATCGCCGTCGCCACCGGAGTCAGCCACGCCCTCAGCCGCGACACCGTCTACACGGCCAAACTCCGCCGCCGCGGCGTCGACCTGGACCTCACCGGCCCGGCCGCGATCGAGGTCCGGGCCGCCATGGGACCACCACCGCCGGCGCTCGCGCCCGACACCGGGCTGCGCGAGGCGGTCACGGCGATGATCGAGGCGGACGCCAGCCGCCTCCCGGTCGTCGACCGGCACGGCCACTACACGGGGTCGGTGGGCGCGCTCGCCCTTTCCCGGGCCCTGCACGAAGGACTCGCCGAGAACACACCCGTGGAGGCGGTACGGGACCACCCGCCGGCCCTGCTCGGCGGCCAGTCCCTCCAGGAGGCGCTGCCGCTGCTCGCCGCGAGCGAGGGCGACGGACTCCCCGTACTCGACGAGGAACGCCTGCGTCTCCTGGGCTGGGTCTCCCACCGCTCGGCCCTGCTCGCCCTGCACCCACCCGCCCGGCCCGCCCCCTGAGCCCTGACCCCTGACCCCTGACCCTGACCCCGGCTCAGGCGGGCGGAGTGAGCTGCGCGCGCACCCACGCGGGATCGGGGTTGGTGTGCGGCCGGCCCGCCACGATGACCGTGGGGACGGTCTCGTTGCCTTGGTTGGCCTCCCTGGCCGCAGCAGCACCTGCCGGGTCGCGCCAGATGTCGACCCAGTGCAGTTGGCGGGCGCTGCGGCCGAGCCGGAGGCGGAGCCGGATGCAGTACTGGCATCCGGGCCGCCACAGGACCACCGGCCGGCCGTCGGCCGCGCTGCGGCGGTGCGCCTCCAGGGCGGTGACCGGCCTAGGGAAGACGAGGGGCGAATGCACGCCCGCGAGCACCACGAACACCACCAGCAGCACCGCCGCGGTGACGGTGCTCCCCATCAACATCAGCCCCACCGCGAGGGCCGAGCCGCCGAGCACGAGCTGCAGGGGCAGTTTCCAGGCGCGCGTCATGAGACGCAGGCTACCGATGAGCCGAGGCGCTCCCCGAACCGGGTCACCCCGGCCGGGAGTTCGCCGCGGGGACACGCCCGCGGACCCGGCGGACGATCTCGGCGCGCTGACCGGACCGGAGGCCACCGGGGCACGCGTGGCCTCCCCACGCGGCGCCGCCCATGGAGTGGACGCCCAGACCGGGCACTTCCGGGCTTCCACTGACGGCCGGCGGCCAGCCGTGCGCGCCGGCGCCCCAGGCGAAGATGCGGGCGACGGCTTCGACCTGCGCCTCGGTGAGCGGGCGGGCGGCGAAACCGGAGGTCTCGACCGAGGCCCACCCCCCGTTGCCCTCCACCTGCGCCCAGGCCCGGTCCAGTACGGACACGTACTGCTCCGTCTCCCCGTCCAGGGAGACCCAGAAGTGCGAGGAGGTCTTGATCCCGGGGATGTTGAACCGCTCGTACAAGGAGCCCTCGCCCTCCTGGACATGGAGCACGAGCCCGCGCTGCGCGTCGCGGTCACCGTGGACGAAGTTGCGCTCCAGCGGCATCCTCGCCACCCCGGGCATCCACCCGGAGGCGGGCGAGGCGGCCGGCGAGGCGACAGCCTTCCCCGCCCGCCGGCCACGGTCGTCCCCGCCCGGTCCGGCGCCGGTGGACCGGCCGGCCAGCAGGGACCCGGCGGCCGCCGTGAGCAACACGGCGCCACCGCCGAGGAGGAGGCGCCGCCGCGGGGGAGCCGGGGGGTGGGGTGCGCTGGGGTCGCTGGGGCCACTGGGGTCACTGGGATTGCTGGGGTGCATGAGCGGTGTCCGGTTCCGGGTGGTGCTTCGCGTGGGGGAACGGCGATTCAACGGGGCGCTCATGATGGAGGCGTGATCGTTTGATGACCGTTCGATGACGGGTCCCGGCCTCCGGTACGGCCGGGGGATTGTGACCAATTGGTCATCCAGTGCGCATCACCTGCGCATATGGGCCACGGAGACTGGCCGAAGATCCAGAACGGCACGAGCAAGGCGGTGTACGGCATGACGGCGGTACCGGTGGAGGGCGAGACGCCCGGCGCGACGAGGGACGAGCACCCGGCGAGGACGCCGGGGCCGCGCGATGCGCAAACACCGACCCCCGCCCCGACCCCCCGGCCGGACCGGGCGCCCGCACCGACTCCGGACCCGCGCCCCGCGCCGACCGCTTCCGGTCCGACGGCCACGCCCGACGCAACGCCTGCGTCCCTTTCCGACCCGGCACCCAGCTCCGCACCCGAGGCCGAGCCGAAGCCCGAGGCCGGGGCCGGGGCCGAGGACGGGCCGACCCCCGAGTCCGTGCGCACGCCCGATGCGGCGCCTGCGTCCCCGTCCGAACGGGCAGCCAGGCCCGGGCCCGGGGCCGGGGCCGGGTTCGTCTCCGCACCCGATGTGGCGCCTGCGTCCCTTTCGGTCCCGGCAGCCAGTCCCGAGCCCGAGCCCGAGCCCCAGGCCGAGGCCGGGGTTGAGGTTGGGACGGCGCCCGAGTCCGTTCCCGCGGTCGATGCGGCACCCGCGTCCCCTTCCGACCCGGCACCCGAGCCCGCGTCCGTGGTCGGGCCGGACGCTGAGCCCGCGTCTACGCCGTCGCTTTCGGCCGAAGCCGAGTCAGACTCCGTTCCCGCTCCCGAGGCCCAGGCCGAGGTCAGGCCCGCTCCCGCGCCCAAGTCCACTTCCGTGCCTACACCCGAGTCCGTTCCCGCGCCCGACTCCGGGTCCGCGCCCTCGCTTTCGGCCGAGGCCGAGTCTGTTCCCGCGCCCGGGTCTGCACCCGCGTCTGGGCCCGGGTATGCGTCGGTGTCCGCACCCGCGCCTCGGTCTGCGCCCGAGCAGGGGTCTGCGTCTGCCTCTGCCTCCGCGGCGTCGCTTTTGGCCGAGGCCGAGGCCGAGGTCAGGCCCGTGCCAGTGTCTGCTGCCGAAGCTGCGTCGACTTCCGCTCCTGCGGGCGGATCTGAAGCTGCGTCCGCTCCCGAAACTGGTCCTGGGGCAGTGCCTTTGGCCGACGCCGTGCGCGGGGCCACTGCCGTACCCGACACTGCGTCCGCGTCCGCTCCCGAATCCGGGTCCGGGTCGGCGGATGCGCCTGGGGACGCGGCCGTACGCGGTCCCGTTTCGTGGCCGGGCGCCGTTTCGCGGGCGAACTCGGTGCCGGACGGTGGCGGTTCCGAGGCTGGTTGTCCGGACCTGCCTCCCGAGTCGGACTCCGAGAAGACGAGCAAGTTCATCGCGCTCAAGCCACTGGACGAGGCCCCGTCGAAGCAGGTGCCGGTGCCGACCTGGGCGTCGGCTTCAGGGCCTGCGCCTGTGCGGCGGGCCCCTGCCGGGCCGGCGGCTTCGCACGCCCCCGCTGCGGGAACCGTGCCCGGCCAGCCTTCGGTGCCCGGTTCGGTTCGGGGGACCGTCCCGCCTTTGGGCGCTGCCCCGGTTCGGGGGAGTGTGCCGTCTTCGGGGGCTGCCCCGGCTCGGGGAGCCGTGCCGCCTTCCGGGGCAGCCCCGGCTCCGGTGAGGGCACCGGCGTGGGGAAGGGCACCGGGTGGCGATGCTGCTCCGGGAACCGGTCCGGCGCAGGGGGCCGCTCCGGCTCCGGCCTCGGGCGTGGCCTCGGCTCCGGCTCCGGCCTCGGGCCCGGCCTCCGCCCCGGGTGCGGTCCCGGCCCCGGGCGCTGCCTTGACCCCGGCCTCGGCCTCGGGCGCGGCCCCGGCCCCGGCTCTGGCCTCGGCCTCGGGCGCGGCCTCGACCCAGCCCCCGGCCCCGGGCGCGGCCCCGGCCCCGGACGCTGATCCGGTGGCAGGCGGCAGCGGGAGCGGGAGCAGCGCCGGCTTCGGCACCGTGCAGGGGGCCGGCTTCGGTGCCGAGGGGACCAGTGAGCAGCCTTTGCCCGCGCTCGGGTTGCTCGCGGAACTCACCAATACTCCGCCGCCGCCCGCGACCCCCGCCCGGACCGTGGCCCGCCGGGTCCGGATCTGGGCGCCGCCGCTGCTCCTGCTGGTCGCCGTACTGGCCGTCGTACAGGCGCTGCGGCCGCTGCCCAACGCCGTCCTCACCAGCGGGGGCGCCGCGTCCTCCGTCACCCTCGACGGCCGTTTCGAGGTGCCCTGGCCGGAGAAGGGCCAGGCCGCCCTACGGATCGGCGGCGCGGGCGACGTCGGGACGTTCGGGGAGCAGAAGCCCGTGCCCACGGCCAGCGTCGCCAAGGTCATGACGGCCTACGTCATCCTCAAGGGGCATCCGCTGAAGAAGGACGAGGGCGGCCCGCAGATCGCGGTCGACGCCAAGGCCGTCGCGGACGGCACCTCGGCGAGCGAATCGCGCGTCACCGGCCTGACGGCCGGCAGCCGTTTCTCCCAGCAGGACATGCTGAAGATGCTGATGATCCCCTCCGGCAACAACATCGCCCGCCTGCTCGCCCGTTGGGACACCGGAAGCGATTCCGAGGCCGCGTTCGTGGAGAAGATGAACGCCGAGGCCAAGGCACTCGGCATGACCTCCACCACGTACACCGATCCCAGCGGGCTCGACGCCAAGACCGTGAGCACCGCCGCCGATCAGCTGAAACTGGCCGAGGAGGTCATGAAGTTCGACGCCTTCCGGGCGATCGTCATGCTCCCCAACGCCACCGTCCCGGGCCTGCGCGAGCCGCTCATCAACAACAACGACGACCTGCTCATCGCCGGGCTCAGCATCAAGGGCATCAAGACCGGCTCCAGTTCGGCGGCCGGCGGCGCACTGATGTGGGCGGCGTACAAGACGGTGGGCGACAAGACCCCGCTGATCCTCGGCACGATGCTCGACCAGCACGTCACCGGCGCCGACCCCGACGGCGCCAACAGCCTGAAACTGGTCAAGCAGAACAGCAAGAAGGTCATCGAGGCCGTCCGCGCCGCGCTGACCTCCGCCGGCGCGGTCAAGAAGGGCCAGGTCGTCGGCTACGTGGACGACGGGCTCGGCACCCGGACCCCGGTGGTGGCCACCCGCGACACGGCCGCCGTCGCCGTGCCGGGCCAGCAGCTCGGCCTGAGCCTCGCCGTCGGCGGCGACGGGCTCCCCGAACACGCCCCGGCCGGCACCGAGATCGGAACCCTGACCATCGGCACGGGGCCCGGCGCACCGACGGTTCCCGTGGCCCTCCAGACGGACCTGTCCGCTCCCTCCCTCGGCGCGAAACTCCTCCGCCTCGGCTAGGGCCTGTCCGGCGGACCATGTGACGTTCATGTCAGCTGATCGTCGATTCGGGCACGGGCCGGGGGGATCTAACGCATCGCGAGTGGTCGCTCCTGGAGCCGCATCTGCCGCCGTCGGGCGGTCGGGGAGGCCAGTGGAGCGACCACCGCAGAGTGATCAACGGGATCCTCTCGACGTCGTGCCGGGCGCATCAGCACGCAGCGGACGGCCTCGGACCCGGCCCGACCACATCAGCGGCGACAAGGCATACAGTTCCCGCCGTAACAGGCGCTACCTGCGAAGACGAAGCATCAAGCACACCATCCCGGAGCCGAAAAGCCGGCGCGCCAACCGCCAACCGCCAACGCCGAGGCAGCCGGGGCGGCAGGCCCACGAATTTCACCCGCGAGAA
The DNA here is from genome assembly GCF_053593795.1 of Streptomyces sp. NPDC002104. NCBI lineage: Bacteria > Bacillati > Actinomycetota > Actinomycetes > Kitasatosporales > Streptomycetaceae > Streptomyces > Streptomyces sp. NPDC002104. The sequence goes on from NZ_JBSFDF010000012.1 coordinate 117,379, forward strand.
CTACCGGCGCCGCAATCCGCTTGCGGGTCCGTCCATGACCCGCCGAACAGGAGGGAAGCAACACACTTGTCGGGGGTAGAGGCGCTCATCGCGCGTCGAAGGCCGCCTGCAACGCATCCGCCGTGGGAGCGATGACAACCGCGCTCTCCTGAAGGTCCGCAGAAAGATGCCTGCGTTCCTCCTCGTGGAAAATCAGCGCGCCACCGGACTGGGGGACGATCGAGGCCCCTAGAGCTGCCGCCAGCCGGGCAAGCACACCCAGCATCGCGCCACGGGCAAAGTGCGTGGCCATCATGGACAACATCCCGGCCTCGTTCTGGGACTCGTGGTAGAGGTCCGCCTCACCCCCGTCCTCCGCGCGGAGCTGGGAGAAGCCCTCCTCCGGACCGCCCGCCACCACGTAGCGCTCCGTCGCCTGTCGGAACCGTTCGGCGTCCAGGGCGACGACCTCGCCGTCCACGAACCGGAGCAAGAAGATGCTGTAACTCACGGACACACTCTGCCATCACCATGATCCACCGGACAGGCCCTTGAGACCCCCTGGTCCCGGCCGGCGCCCGGGAGCCGGACCGTCACGAGGAGGCCGCCGGCGGGGCGGGGGACGAGGGCGAGGGTCCCGGCGTGGGCGCGGACGATGCTGTGCACGATGGCCAGGCCGAGGCCGGCGCCGGCGTGCTCGTCGGTGCGTACGCGGTCCGTCGCGCGGCGGAAGGGCTCGGTGAGCGCCGGGACCAGTTCCGGAGCGAGCCGCGGCCCGGTGTTCTCGACCCGCAGGACGCTCGCGCCGCCGTCCTCCTCGTCCTCCTCGGTGTGGACCGTCACGGTCCCGCCGGTGGGGAGGTTGTGGACGACGGCGTTCTGGACGAGGTTCGTCACCATCCGCAGCAGGAGCTCCGCCGAGCCGTCGGTCCGGGCCGCCCCGCCGGTGACGTCGAGGGCGATCCGGCGCTGCTCGGCGAGGGGCAGCAGGGTCTCGGCGGCCTCCTCAGCGAGGAGCGAGAGGTCGACGCCCTCGCGCGCGAAGTCCGCCCGGTCGCCGTGGCTGAGCAGCAGGAGGGCCTCGGTGAGGTCGATCGCCCGCGCGTTGACCACGTGCAGGCGTTCGATGAGCTCGTCCCGGTCCCGCGTCGGATCCTTGCGGGCGACGTCGAGGAGCGTCCGGGAGATGGCCAGGGGGGTGCGCAGCTCGTGGGAGGCGTTCGCCGCGAACCGCTGCTGCTCGGCGACGTGGGACTCCAGCTGTTCGAGCATCGAGTCGAAGGCGTCGGAGAGTTCACGGAACTCGTCCTGGCGGTCCGTCATGCGGATCCGGTGGGACAGCGACCGGTTTCCGGCCGTCCGCGCCGCGTCCGTGATGCGGGTGAGGGGTGCGAGCATCCGGCCGGCGAGGATCCATCCGCCCACGAGGCCGAGCACCAGCAGGAACGCCAGGACCGCGGCCGCCCTCGGCGCGAAGACGCGCAGGAGGTTGGACCGGATGGGGAAGACACCGGTGGTGGGTGCCTCGGCGGAGACGATGAGCGCGCGGTCGGGGACGTAGCGCAGGAGGAACAGCCACACCGCAGCGAGCAGCAGGACGCCGGCGACCATGAGGAATCCGGCGTAGCTGAGGGTGAGTTTGGAGCGAACGCTCCACCCAGGGGCTCTCTTCACGCCTTGCTTCACGCCCTGCTTCACGCCCTGACTCACGGCCTGCCCTCGGTCTCCGGCTGCTGGGTGTCGGTGTCGATGCGGTAGCCGACGCCGGGCACGGTGGCGATGATCCACGGCTCGCCGAGCCGTTTGCGCAGCGCCGAGACGGTGATGCGCACGGCGTTGGTGAGGGGGTCCGCGTTCTCGTCCCAGGCCCGTTCCAGCAGCTCCTCGGCGCTGACGACCCCGCCCTCGGCGCCGACGAGGACGTCCAGCACGGCGAACTGCTTGCGGGTGAGCGCGACGTAGCGTCCGTCGCGGAAGACCTCCCGCCGGAAGGGGTCGAGCCGCAGGCCCGCGATCTCGCGGACCGGGGGGCGGGCGTACGCGCGTCTGCGGTCGAGCGCCCGCAGCCGCAGGACGAGCTCCCGCAGCTCGAACGGCTTGGTGAGGTAGTCGTCGGCGCCGAGCCCGAACCCGGACGCCTTGTCGTCGATCCGGTCGGCAGCGGTGAGCATGAGGATCGGGATGCCGCTGCCGGAGGCGACGATGCGGCGCGCGACCTCGTCCCCGGAGGGGCCGGGGATGTCGCGGTCGAGGACCGCGAGGTCGTAGGAGTTGACGCCGAGCAGTTCCAGGGCGGTGTCGCCGTCGCCGGCGATGTCGGCGGCGATCGCCTCGAGCCGCAGGCCGTCACGGACGGCCTCGGCCAGGTAGGGCTCGTCCTCGACGATCAGTACGCGCATGCCCGAAGCCTAGACACCCGGACATATCGGCGTCGTATGCGCGGTGCGGGTCGGTGCGGGTCGGCGCGCATCGGGTACGCGTGTCAGCCCGCCGGAGTCAGGGCGGGCCGGGGCCGCTCCGACGGCGCCGGAGCAGTCGTGCGCCACCAGCGGCGCGAGGCCAGCGCGGCCAGGGCGGCCCCGGTGGCGTTGACCAGGACGTCGTCCACGGAGGAGACCCGGTCCAGTTGGAGGACGTACTGCGCGGTCTCCACCAGGACCGAGCATCCCGCCCCCAGCGCCAGCACCCTCGGCACGGAGGCCAGTGCCGCCCACCGCATCGGGGCGAAGAACCCCAGCGAGGCGAAGACCAGCAGGTTGCCGCCGATCCCGAGCGGCCCCATCGTGGCCAGGTCCCGCAGCGGTACCAGACTGAACCGGCCGGGGACGATCCCGGCGCCGGACCCCGGCATCATGGTCATCCACACGAACGGCAGCGTCCCGTGCACCATGCCGACCTCGGCCAGCGAGATCCGCCACGCCGACGCGACGCCGGCCGCGCGTCGCCGGCGTGCCAGGACCCACACCAGCAGCAGGGCCGGCGGCACGGCGACGAGGGTCATGAGCACCACGCCGTTGAACGTGTCGAAGCACCCGTGCCACTGCCCGGCCGCGCACCTCGGAGCGGACATCAGGAGCGGTCCCCGCACGAGGTACAGGAGGCTCGCCAGACCGAGGGCCGCCAGGTCGAGGAGTACGCGCCTGCGCGCGCGGTGGGGCGGTGGTGACGGGGATGCGTTGCGGTTCATGTTCCCAGGGGAGCCGGTGGGGCGTTGCGAGGGCGTATCCGATTTTCGATACGTCCGCGATACGCGCGAAACGTCTCTCGGTGGGACCACGTCCACGTCCACGTCCACGGTCCGGCCATCAGCGCACCGCGGCCGACAGCGGTACCTCGACGACGAAGAACAGGAAACAGGGCGCGCTCGCGAGGCCGTGGAAGCCGTCGGGGAACAGCTCACGCGCCGCCGGATCCGGTTGCGGTTCGCTGATGACGGACAGCCGGAACCCGGCGGTGGCGAAGGCCTCCGTCATCGCCTGCAGGGGCTTGCGCCAGAACCTCATCGGGACGGACGTCCCGTTGAAGGTCCAGTCGAAGGTGTAACTGCCGGCCGCGAAGTAGTCGGGCCGGGGGTCCTGGATCGTGTAGGCCACGAAGGGGTGGTCCACGGACGCGATCAGACGGCCGCCCGGCGTGAGGACGCGCCGCACCTCGGCCAGCGTCGGTCCCCAGTCCTCCAGGTAGTGCAGGACCAGGGACGCGACCACGTCGTCGAAGGCGCCGTCCGCGAACGGCAGGCGCTCACGCAGGTCGGCCAGGTGCAGGGCCGTGCCGTCACCGAGCCGGCGCCTGGCCAGCGCCAGCATGCCGGCGCTGGAGTCGAGGCCGGTGACGACCGCACCGCGCTCGCGCAGGGCAGCGGTGAGGGGTCCCGAACCGCACCCCGCGTCCAGGATCCGGCGGCCGGCCACGTCTCCGGCGAGGGCCAGCATCGCGGGCCGCTCGTAGAAGGCGTTCACGAGACTGGTCTCGTTCTCCGCCGCGTACGCCTCGGCGAACCCGTCGTAATGATTCGCCCGATCCCGATCCCGATCCTGATCGTGTTCCATCGTTGCAGCCTAGTAGTCACATGATCCGCCGGGACAGGGATGGGATTGTTCGTCGCCTCCCTCACCGGAGTACGACGGTGACGCTCCTCTCGCGCAGGACGTTCAGGGTTTCCTCGAAGTAGGACCGGCCACCGAGGTGGTGCAGGACGTCTCCGGCGAGGGCGTGGCGGGCGATGTCGGCGTGGTGCCAGACGAGGGTGAACGGGGGGACGACGGAGGGTCCGCCGCACAGGTAGTCCGCCACCGAGTCCAGCCCTCTGCCGTAGTGGGCGCCGGGGCCGAGCAGGGCTTCGCCGAGCGCCAGGAGCAGGCCGCTCCTGTCGGTGACGTGCTGTCCGTCCAAGTGGTACGTCCCGCCGGACACGCCCTCCGGCCCGTACGGGCCGAGGTGGGTCAGGCCCAGCCACTCGGAACGGCCCTCGGTGTCGAACCGTGCCCACTGGTGGGGCCGCGTGGGCACACCGTCGGACCAGATCTCCCAGACCGCGCGGGCGGCCAGGGTGGGGCGGTCGTCACCGGGATCGGTGATGGTGACGTCGATCAGGGCTCCGCCGAGGACGGACGGGCGCGCCTCGACGGTGTCCAGGTCGAGGTGGTACCCGGCCATCGTCCGGCCGTGGCGATCGAGGCGCCGGAGCGTGATCGGGTCGCCCTTCTGCGGAAGGGGACGGCGCAGGAGGGCCAGAAGCGGTGCGGCGGGTTCGCAGCCGATGAGGTGTACGGGCGGGGTGGGTCGCCGCGGGCGCGGGGTGAACAGGCCTTCAATGGAAAGGCAACTGTCCGAAGGGCTGTCCTCTCGGACCGTCGGGAACCACAGGTCGAACCGCGGACTCGACGGCAGCCGCCTGCTGCCCCAGTAGTCGTCCTCCCTGACGCCGGTGCCCACGACGATGTCCACGCGCCCGGGATCGCCCGGCGTGGGCCACTGGGCGAGAACGGCCGTGTCCTCCAGGTCCCAGTAGCGGGACGGTCCGCTGCTCGAGGGATCCGCGGGCTCGATCGAGAGCAAGCCGTCCCCCAGCAGCCGGACCGGGTCGGCGCCGGCCGTGACGGCCTGGACCAGCAGGCTCTCACGCGGGCAGCCGCGCAGCGTCAGGACCTCGCGCGGCAGTGGGGGCGCGTCCATGAACAGGCCCTCGACCTCCGCGCACCGCCCCCACAGCACGCCCTCCTCCTCACCTTCGGGGTCCTCCCGCACCAGGAGATACCGGACCGGGAAGTCCCGCTCCCACCCCACTTGTTCCTCCGAACGCACGCTTCTCCCTTGCTGGCGGGCCGTCTTGGCGCGGCAACCCTACGGCTCGCCGACGCCGAAGGCTCCGGATAGCCCTTGCTCGGAATGACGCTCCCCGCCAGCCGGAGCGGCCTGCTCGGGTGTCCATCCGCTCCATGCCGGAAGGGGCTCGCGCGCCGCGAGCCAGTCGGCGGGAACGCGGCCGGTGCCGGTGCGCGCCGCGACGACCCCGGCCGCGATCGCGCAGGTCGTGTCGCGGTCGCCCCAGCCTCCGACGGTCTGCCACAAGGCTTCGGGCAGGTCGTCCATGTGCCCCGCGGCGGACCACAGGGCGAACGGCACGGTGTCGGGCGCCGAGATCCGCCATCCCGAGCCCAGTACGGACGCGGCGCGGCCCACCGGCGTACCCGCGGGGAGGTCCGCGGCCGTCCGCAGCCCGGAGCCGACCTCGCTGCCCGGTACGTACCGGGCGACTTCACGGAGGAACTCGGCGCGGACCGGGGCGTCGTGGCCCGAGCCCGCCGCCGCCAGCGCGGCGGCCACCGCGACGGCGACGGCGCCCGCGACCGCCTCGGGGTGGGCGTGGGTGGCCCGCGCGGACAGCCGGGCCTGCGCGGCGGCCTCCTTCGGGTCACCCCGGTACCAGGCACCAAGCGGCGCGACCCGCATCGCGGCGCCGTTGCCGTAGGAGCCCTGCCCGCCGAACTGCTCGGCGGTGACACCCCGCCAGCCCTCGCCCGCGCCGATCCGCTCCAGCACCTCGTGCATGGACGCCCCGTACTTGCGTCCCGCATCCCGCGCGTACTCGGCGGCGAACTCCCTCGCCAGAGCGTCGGGCCGGACCTCCCCGTGGGTCCCCAGGTGGGCGAAGAGCACGAACGCCATGGCGGAGTCGTCCGTCCACCGCCACGGGGCGGGCCGGAGCCGGCGTGCCGCCCACTGCTCCTCGACGTTCTCGCCGGAAAGCGTGAACCAGCTGTCACCGAAGGCATCGCCCATCACCAGCCCGTCCAGGGAAGCGCGGGCGGACCGGGCGGACGGCGGGCTACTCATGGGAGTTCCTTCGAACGGCGGACTGGCCGGGCCATCCTCTCCGTCCGGAGCTGCCTCGCGCGAGCCGATTAGGCGGACCCGACGATCTAGGGCTGGTCCACGACCACCCCGGTGTTCTGGCAGGCGGTCAGCAGCCAGCGGCCGTCCGGCTGCTTCGCGATGACGTACAGGGGAGCGCCCTCGCTCTCCTCGCCCGGCGACACGTAGCGCTGGCGGACCTTGACGGCCGCGACGTCGGGGCGGATGAAGAGCACGTGGACCACCTCGTAGGTGACCTGGCCGTCCCAGTTCGCCGCGGGCAGGACCTTGCGGGTGAACTCCGAGATCGCGTCCAGGCCGACGAGGACCTTGCCGTGGGCCGTCGTCCAGATCGCGTCCGGGTGGAAGAGGGCGAGGAACTCCTCGGGGTCCTTGGTCCGCTGGGAGTGCTCGACGGTGGCGACGAGCCGGCCGATCGCTTCGATGTCCGCCGCGCGGGACGGTGATTCCGTGGTCATGAGGATCATGGTCACACCTCAACCACGCTTGAGGTCAAGCCTGTTGCGGCGGGAGGTGCCCACCTGCCGGCCGGATCGCCTACGGCGCGGTGATCGGGGACACGGCTACGCAGCCACCGGCGGCGGCGGCTTCGCCCGTGGCCTCCTTGATGACCTTGCCCTGATGGATGACCTTGCAGGTGAGGTCGGCGGTGTCGTCGGCCGAGCTGGGGGAGACCGCCGGGGGCATGATGCCGCGCAGGGTGACCGTCTTGGTCCACGTGGTGCCCGGCTGCTCGGCGGTCACGAGGTTCGGCGCGGTGGCCGTGCCTCCTCCGTCGTGGAAGGAGACGGAGTCGACGGTCTTGCCGGTGACCTCGTAGGTGACCTCGTAGGTCTCGTTCACGGCCTTGTCGACCTGCTCCACGGCCTTGTCGGTCGTGGCGGCGGAGCAGCCGGTGGCGGCGAGCGCCAGACCGGTCAGGACGAGGCTTGTCTGGGTTTGCCAACAAGAACAATCGATGGCCGCCTACACCGACTTGCAGTTGCTTCCCGCGGCGTCCGGTGTGAAGGACTTCGCGAGGGAGGCGTCCAGGGTGAGGCCGGCTCCGGTGGTCCGGGCTCCGGTGAAGCTGACTCCTTCGGGCAGGTCGCCGACCTCCACGGTCCGGGGCGCGAGCTGCTCGGCAAGGCCGCCCGCGCCGGGCAGCCCGCTCACCGTGGCTATCGGCAGTTCGCGGCCCAGTACGGAGACCGTCTCCGGGGTGATCGTGATGCCGCTCGCCGTGGTGCTGGTGCTCGCGTGCACGGTGACGGGGAGGCCCAGACCGCCCACGGTCCCGGAAAGGGTGAGCCCCTTCGCGTCGCCGCCCACCTTCAGCCCGTCGACGCCCGCGGCGGCTTCCCCCGAGTCGGCCAGGTGCTTCTGCAGGGCCGCGTAGGGGATGGTGACCGTCGCGCGGCCGCCGCTCATGGAGCCGTCGCGCGTGACGTCGTACAGGTCGGCCTTGACGTTCATGTCCATGTCCATGCCGGCGCGGCGCACGTCCTCGGCCGCGAGGTGCACGGAGCCCACCTGGCCGGTCAGCGCGCGGAGTCCGGCGAAGGTGCCGGAGAGTTCCGCGGTGACGGGTCCGCGGGCCTGGAGGCGGCAGCCGGCCGCCCGCGCGATGCGGTCCTGGGCGGTGTGTTCGACCGCGATGTCGGCCACGAAGACCCCGATCAGGGCGGTGGCCGCGCCGGCGGCGACGAGGACGGGGGTGCGTCGGAGCTTCATGGTGCGGCGGATCCGATCTGCTTCAGCATTCCGAAGGCCTCCAGCAGGAGGGCGGAGGGCGGGGTGACGGTGAGGGTGCCGTTCGCGCGGCGCCGGCGCTGGGTGCGCAGGACGGCGCGGACGGCGGACAGGGCGGCGCCCGCGATCACCCCGGCGCGCAGGTCGGCGTCGGGGGTGTCGGCGGGGAGCCGGTTCAGCACGATGAGGGTGAGCCGGTCCTCGAAGTTGGCGAAGAGCTGCACGAGTTGGGCGGCCACCACCCGCTCGTCACCCGCGATGGCCACGGAGTGGGTCAGGGCGGTGAGGCTGGACGCCGCGAAGGGGGCCACCGCGGAGATCAGGGCGTTGCAGACCGCGTCGAGCGGCTCCTCGTGCGGCGGGCGCCGGGCCAGTTCGGCCTCGACGTACGCGAACAGGTCGACGCTGTCCGGCAGGAGCAGGGCTTCCTTGCTGTCGAAGTAGCGGAAGAAGGTCCGCTCGGAGACGTTCGCGCAGGCGGCGATGTCCGCGACCGTGGTGCCCGCGAAACCGTGCTCGGCGAACAGCGCGGCGGCGCCCTCGCGCAGCAGTGTGCGGGTCCGCTCCTTCTTCCGCTCGCGCAGGCCGGAATCCGGCTCCGGCTCCGGTTTGGAGCCGGGCGCGGATCCCGCGGATCCCGGTGCGGATCCCGGTGCGGGTGAGGGTGCGGAGAGGGGGGCGGGCGGATCTTGGTTCACCGTCGAAGCCTAACAATGCCGTCACCCCTGTCAATCGTCAGGGGTGACAATTGTCAGTCCTGACATTTTCTGCCAGGGTGCTTCGAGTCAGTCAGCCCTGACCGTTCTTGGAGGCGTCGTGCATTCCCCCCTCGGCCGGACCGGCCGAACCAGCCGGACCCGCGGCCCCGGCCAAGCCGGCCGCCTGGGCCGCCTCGGCGGCTTCTGCGCCCGCCACCCCGTCCGGGTGATCGTGGTCTGGCTCCTGCTGCTGGCCGCGGCGATGGCCGGCAGCCGGCTCGCCGCCCCGGTCTACAGCGACCAGATCAGCCTCCCCAGCACGCAGTCCCGTACCGGCGCGGATCTGCTGGCCGCGTCCGCCCCCGGGGTCGGGGACCCCAACGGGCGCGTGGTCTTCCACGTGGACTCCGGCTCCCTGGCCGGGAAGCGCCAGGCCGTCGACGAAAGCGCGGCCCGCCTCGCGCGGATGCCCCACGTCACCGCCGTCTCCCCGGTCGTGACCAGCGCGGACGGCCGTACCTCCTACACCACCGTGTCCTTCGACCGGCAGGTCAAGACCCTCGGGCACGAGTACACCGGCACCCTCGACGCGGCCACCGCCGCGGCCCGCGCCTCCGGCGTGGAGGTCGCGTACGGCGGGGACCTGAACCAGGTCGTCCGGCCGCCCGCCGACGACAAGGCCCGCGAGGCGGCCGGTGTCCTCGTGGCCCTGCTGATCCTGCTGCTCGCCTTCGGCAGCGTCGCCGCCGCCCTGCTGCCCCTGGTCACCGCGGTGGTCGGCGTCGGCGTGGGGCTCGGCATCGTCGGCATCGTGGCGGGGGTCCTCAGCTTCGCGACCGCCGCCCCCACGCTGGCCACCATGATCGGCCTCGGCGTGGGGATCGACTACGCCCTCTTCCTCACCACCCGCTTCCGCCAGGACCTCCTCGACGGGCACGATCCGGTCGGCGCGGCCGCCCGTACCGCCGCGACCAGCGGGCGCGCCGTCGTCGTGGCCGCCGTCACCGTCGCGGTGGCCATGCTGAGCCTGTACACCTGCGGACTGACCTTCATCGGCCGCATGGGGCTGGCCGCCACCCTCGTCGTGGTCGTCACCGGAGCGGCCGCCCTGACCCTCGTCCCGGCCGCCCTGGGCCTGGTGGGGCGACGGATCGACCGGTTCGCGCTGCGCCGCCCCGTCGCCGAGACCTCCGGTGACCACGACGGTTGGCACCGCTACGCCGCCCTGGTGGCGCGGCATCCGTGGAAGTTCCTGACCGCGGGCACCCTGCTGCTCGCGCTGTGCGCCGTACCGCTGTTCTCGATGCGCCTCGGCCACGTCGACGACGGCGCCGACCGGGCGGGCAGCACCACGCGCACGGCCTACGACTGGATCGCCGAGGGCGGGGGTCCCGGCTTCGGCCCCGGGGCCAACGGCCCCTTCGTCCTGGTGGCCGACCTCCGGGGGGCCACCGTCCCGGCCGACCGGATCGGCGCCGGACTCGACGCGGCGCTGCGCGACACGGCCGGGATAGCGGGGTTCACCCCGCTCGCGCCGAGCCCCGACGGCCGCCTGCTCGTCTCCACCGTCACCCCGGCCACCGGGCCGCAGAGCGCGGGCACGGGGAGCCTGTTCACGCAGCTGACCCGGACCACCCTGCCGTCCGCGCTCGACGGCACCGGCGCCGAGGGCTACCTCACCGGATCCACCGCCGGCCAGCTGGACTTCCGCGACACCGTCAAGGACCGGCTGCCGCTCATCATCGGCATCGTGCTGGCCGCCGCGCTCGTCCTGCTGACCTTCGTGTTCCGCAGCGTCGTGGTCCCGCTCAAGGCGGTCGCCCTGAACCTGTTCACCACCGCCGCGTCCTACGGGGTGCTCGTCGCGGTGTTCCAGTGGGGCTGGGGGAGCGGGCTGATCGGGGTGTCGGAGCCCGTCCCCATCGAGTCGTTCGTACCGATGATGATGTTCGCGATCGTCTTCGGCCTGTCGATGGACTACGAGATCTTCCTGCTCTCCGCCATCGCCGGATCCTGGCACCGCACCGGGGACAACACCCTCGCCGTCGGTACGGGCCTGGCGGCCACGGGCCGGGTCATCTCCAGCGCGGCGCTCATCATGACCGCGGTCTTCCTGTCCTTCGCGGCGTCGCCCACGGTCGTGGTCAAGATGCTCGCGGTGGGCCTGGCCGTGAGCGTGGTCCTGGACGCGACCGTGGTGCGGCTGGTGCTGGTCCCGTCGGCGATGTTCCTGATGGGCCGGGCCAACTGGTGGCTGCCGCCCTTCCTGGACCGGCTCCTGCCGCGACCCCACGGCGAGGAGCGGCCGCAGGCGCAGCAGGCGCCGGGCGCGTCCCGGGACGGCGAAGGAGAAGGCGGAGGAGAAGACGAAGGCGAAGGCGAAGGAGAAAGCGAAGAAGAAAGCGAAGGAGAAGAGGCAGGAGCCGGGCGGGCAGCCGCGACCGGACCGGCGGCCGCGACCGGACCGGCAGCCGCGACCGGACCGGCGGCCGCGGCCGTGGGCAAGGGCAGTGGCCGCGGTGAGGCATGATCGGGGGATGTCTGATCGCATCATCGCCGCCTGCGACGGGGCGGCCAAGGGAAATCCCGGGCCGGCCGCCTGGGCCTGGGTCATCGCCGACGCCCACGGGCACCCCGAGCGCTGGGAGGCCGGGCCGCTCGGCCGGGCCACCAACAACGTGGGTGAACTCACCGCTCTGCAGCGGCTGCTGGAGGCCGTGGCCCCCGGTACGGCCGTGCAGGTGCGGATGGACTCCCAGTACGCCATGAAAGCCGTGACCCAGTGGCTCCCGGCCTGGAAGCGCAACGGCTGGAAGACCGCCGCGGGCAAGCCGGTGGCCAACCGCGAGCTCGTCGAGAGCATCGACGCCCTGCTGACGGACCGGGACGTGGAGTTCCGCTACGTCCCCGCGCACCGCGAGGACGGCGACCATCTGAACGCCATCGCCGACCAGGCGGCCAGCGACGCGGCCGTGAGCCAGGAGCCGGCCGGTACCGCGCTGGGCCACGCGTCCATGCCCGTCCCGGCGCCGGCCCGCAGCACCCCGGCCCGCAGCACGTCCGCCCGCGGCAGCGCCTCCGCCCGCCGCCCCGCGGGGGCCGGGCCGGCCAGGAGCGCGACGGCCACCAAGGGCGCGACCGGCGGCCGGGCCGGGGTGACCATCAAGGCCAAGTTCCCCGGCACCTGCCCCTGCGGGAAGCAGTACGCGGCGGGGGAGAAGATCAGCAAGCTCGGATCGCGCTGGGGCCACCCCGACTGCGGCGAGGCCGACTCCGCCGCGGGTTAGCCCGCCGGTCGGCCCGTACGGGGCCCTGCCGGGCGGCGCGCGTCAGCCGGCCAGGACACCGCCGAACGTGGTGACGGTGGAGCGGACGGCAAGTGGGCTCTGCGTTTCCTTTCGTTCGAAAGGAAACGCAAGTAACCGCTCCCGCGCGCTACCCTGACCTCGACCAGGGACGCAGTCGAGGGGAGCTCCACCGTGCACGCAGAGGAACGACAGCAGGCGATCCTGCGCCGGGTCCGCGAAGCGGGATCGATGCGCGTCACGGACTTCGCCGCGGAGCTCGGCGTGTCCGTGGTCACGGTGCGCAAGGACGTCGAAGTCCTGGCGGAACGAGGCCTGCTGGCCCGGGTGCACGGCGGTGCGATGCTGCCCGAGGACTGGGCGGAGACCGCCCCCGTGACCGCGGCCCCGGCGCCGGCCCGCACGGCCGCGCCCGGTCCCGCCGCCGGGGCGGGGGCCGGCCGGCCGCTGGTCCTCGGGCTGATCGTGCCCTCGTCCGCCTACTACTACCCCGAGGTGATCAAGGGGGCCCGGGAGGCGGCCGACGCCCTCGGGGTGCGGCTGACCCTCGCCGTGTCCACGTACGACGTGGACACGGAAAAGGCGCAGGCCGGACGGATGGTCACGGACGGCGTCGACGGGCTGCTGCTCGCGCCCTCCGCCGGCGACGGCAAGCCGGGCGGCCAGTGGTACGAGGAGCTCGGCGTGCCCGTCGTCCTGATCGAGCGCCGCCCCGAACAGCAGGCTTCCGCCGCCGAGCACGTCGGCACGGACCACGGGTACGGAGCCAGGCTGGCGGTGCGCCACCTGCTGGACACGGGACGCCGCAGGATCGCCCTCGTGATGCGCGGCGGGACCCCCACCGCACCCTGGATCAAGGAGGGCTACGACGCGGCGATGGCCGAGGCGGGCCCCGACGCCGCGGGGGACGCGCTCTTCCTCGACCTCGCGGAGCACGGCGCGGGCGAGGCCGCGTACGAAGAGCTGATGGCCGCCTTCGTGGAAGCGGTGCGGGAGGGGCGCGTCGACGCCGCCCTGGTCCACCCCGACCACGAGGCCATGGTGCTGATGCAGCGGCTGCGCGGCGCCTCGCTGTCCGTACCGGGTGATGTCGCGCTGGTCTCGTACGACGACGAGGTGGCCTCCCTGGCGGACCTGCCGCTGAGCGCGGTGGCGCCCTCGAAGCACGAAGTCGGCGTCACGGGAGTGGAGTTGCTCGTACGGAGGCTGCGCGAGCCGGGCCGGCCGAGGCGGCGGATCGCCATCCTTCCCGAGCTCCGGGTGCGCGCGTCCAGCGAGGTCTAACGGTTACTTCGCTTTTCTTTCTTAACCTTGCGTTTTCTATTGACTCGCTTCTCCTCTGGCCGAATGATGTGCATCACCTCGCCGCATCGACGGCTCGCACCTGAGGAGCAGAGCAGTGAAGCTCACTTCCCGTACCTCCCGCGCCGCCCTCGCCGCCTTCTCGCTGGCCCTGTTCGCCACTGCCTGCGGGGGGAGCGAGGGCGCCGCGCCCAAGGCCGATGCCGCCCCCAAGGGGCCCGTCAACCTGACCTATTGGGGCTGGACCGGAGGTGCCCAGCAGGTGGTGGACGCCTTCAACGCGTCCCACCCGAACATCAAGGTCACCTTCTCGGCCATCACCGGCGGACCGGACGGGTACGCCAAGATCAGCAACGCGATCAAGGCCGGCAACGCTCCCGACGTCGCGGGCATCGAGTACCCGACCCTCCCGGAGTTCGTCAGCCAGGGCTTCCTGGAGGACATCACCGCCCCGGCCGGCGCGACCGTGAAGGCGAAGTTCCCCCAGGGCGTGCAGGACCGGGTGACCCTCGGCGGCAAGACCTGGGCCGTGCCGTACGACGCCACGCCGAACCTCCTCTACTACCGCAAGGACCTCTTCAAGAAGGCGGGAGCCGAAGTCCCCAAGACCTGGGACGAGTACAAGGCGGCCGCCGAGAAGATCAAGGCCTCCGACAAGAACGTGCGCATAGGCGGCTGGGGCAACGACGACGCGCCCCTGCTCGCGGCGCTCGCCTGGCAGGCCGGTGCCAAGTGGTACGGCACCGAGGGCGACGGCTGGAAGGTCGGCATCAACGACGCCCCCTCGCAGAAGGTGGCCTCGTACTGGCAGGGCCTGGTCAAGGACGACCTGGTGATGAACCTGAAGATCAACGGCCCGGAGTTCGCGAAGGCCAAGGCCGACGGGGTCATGGCCAGCTTCATCGGCGCCTCGTGGAGCGCGGGCGGCACCATGACCGCCCTGGCCAAGGACGCGGGCAAGTGGGGCGTGGCCCCGCTGCCGCACTGGGGCACCCCGGCCACCGGAATGTTCGGCGGCACCAGCTACGCCGTCACCAAGGGCAGCAAGCACGTCAGGGAAGCGGCCGAGTTCGCCACGTGGGCGGCCACCAGCCCCGAGGGAGTCAAGGCCCGCCTCAGCAGCCTGAAGACGCCGAGCAGCAGCCTGCCCGCCAGCCCCGAGCTCCGCCCGATCGCCGCCGCGGCCTTCGACGACAAGGGCTTCTTCGGCGGCGACAAGGTGTACGAGATCTCCGGTGCGCAGGTCGACACCATCGTCCCGGGCTGGGTCTGGGGCCCCGTGCAGACGGCCACCAACACCGCCATCCAGGACGCCGGGCTCAAGGGCACCCTGACCGACGGACTCGCGGCCGGTCAGGCCGCCGCCGAAGCGGCCATCAAGGGCCGCGGGCTCAACCTCGCGAAGTAGGCGCCGCGCGGGGCCCGAAGCCCTCCCGGCTCCCGGAACCCTCCCGGCGCCCGGGCCCCGCTCCCGCTCGCATCCCTTCGCCGCCTTCGCCGCCTTCGCCCCTTCAGGGCTCCTCCTGAGACTTCGTCCAAGGCGCCCTCCGTCCGTTCCTCCTCAGCGCACCACCAAGGAGATCCGGTGGCAGCACCACTCACCCGTTCACCGCGCCGCGCCGCGCCCGTGCACCGGCCGGGCCAGGGCAGGGCGCTGCTCGTCCTCCTCGGCCCGTTCTTCCTGCTCTTCACCGCGGTCCTGATCCTGCCGGTCTGCTACGCGCTCTGGATGAGCCTGTTCACCGAGCGGTCCTCCGGCCTCGGATTCGGCGGCACCGAGCGGGTCTTCAGCGGGTTCGGGAACTACGCCAAGGCATTCGGCGACCACGGCTTCAGCTCCTCCTTCCTGCACGTGGCCGCGTACTGCGCCGTCTACATACCCGTGATGATCGGCGCGGCCCTCGCGCTGGCCCTGCTCGTCGACTCGGCCGCGGCCAAGGCCAAACGCCTCGTCCAGTTCGCCGTCTTCATGCCGCACGCGGTTCCCGGACTGATCGCCGCGATCATCTGGACCTACCTCTACACCCCCGGCCTGAGCCCGGTCCTGGACTGGATCGAAGCGGCGGGCGGCCACTGGGACTTCTTCGCCCCCGGCAGCGTCCTGCCCTCGCTGGTGAACGTCGCGGCCTGGCAGTGGACCGGCTACAACATGATCATCTTCTTCGCCGCGCTGCAGGCCGTGCCCCGCGAGGTCATCGAAGCCGGCGTCATGGACGGAGCCGGAGAACTGCGCATCGCGCTGCGCATCAAACTGCCGATGATCCGCTCGGCCGTCTTCCTCACCCTCCTGTTCACCTGTGTCGGCGTGGTCCAGATCTTCGGGGAGCCGATGCTGCTCTCGAAGCGGGCCGGCTCGATGGGCTCGGACTGGTCCCCGATGATGTTCATCTACAAGGCGGCCTTCGAGCGGCACGACTACGGTCTCGCGTCCGCCGCCTCGCTCATCGTGGCCCTCGTCGCCGGCACCCTCTCCTACGTCGTCACCCGGATCGGAAAGCGAGGTGACTCGGCATGAGCACCCGTACGGCCCCCTCGGCCCCGCCCGAGGACACCCCCAAGGCGGCCCCCGCCACCGGCAACGGGCCGGCGCCCGCACCCGGAGCCCCGGCCGCCCGGCGGGCGGACCGGAAGCAGGGCGGGAGGCCGCGCCGGAGCGGCGCGACGGCTTCCAAGGCCGTGGTCAACGCCGTGCTCCTGGTGGCGGTCCTCTACACCCTGATGCCGCTGACCTGGCTGCTGATCGCCGCCACCAAGAACCACGCCGACCTCTTCGGGACGGCCGGCTTCGGCTTCGGCGCGTTCCACCTCATCGACAACCTCCGGGCCGTCTTCGCCCACGACGACGGCATCTTCGGCCGCTGGCTGCTCAACAGCCTCCTCTACTCCGTCGTCGGATCCCTGGCGTCCTCGCTGATCAGCGTCGGCGCCGGATACTGCTTCG
The DNA here is from genome assembly GCF_053593795.1 of Streptomyces sp. NPDC002104. Lineage (NCBI taxonomy): Bacteria > Bacillati > Actinomycetota > Actinomycetes > Kitasatosporales > Streptomycetaceae > Streptomyces > Streptomyces sp. NPDC002104. The sequence continues at coordinate 133,710 of NZ_JBSFDF010000012.1, forward strand.
ACAAGTACGAGTTCCGCGGCAAGGGTGCGCTCTTCGGGCTCGTCCTGGCCGGCACCCTCGTCCCCGCCGTCGTCATCACGCTCCCGCAGTACCTGCTCGCCTCGGAGACCGGGATCGTCAACACCTACTGGTCGGTCCTCATCCCGGCGCTCGTGAACCCCTTCGGCGTGTACCTGGCCCGGGTCTTCTCCGAGGGCTACGTGCCCGGTGAGGTCCTGGAGGCCGCCCGCATCGACGGAGCCGGTGAGCTGCGCGTGTTCCGGTCGATCTCGCTGCCGATGCTCCTGCCCGGCTTCATGACCCTCTTCCTCTTCTCCTTCACCGCGAGCTGGAACAACTTCTTCGGGCCGCTGGTCATGCTCAACGACCAGCACCTGTACCCGGCGGTGCTCGGCATCTACAGCTGGAACCAAGTCGTGCTCCAGTACCCGGAGTTCTACTCCCTGGCCATCACCGGATCCCTGGTCGCCGTCATCCCGCTCGCCCTCGCCTTCATCGGCCTGCAGCGGTTCTGGCGCTCCGGCCTCACGGCGGGAGCGCTCAAGTGACGAACCCCGACCTCCCCGACCTCCCCGACCTCCCCGCCCTCCCCGCCCTCCCCGGAGGGCCCCGCAAGCCCCGCACCCTCCTCGTCATGAGCCCGGAGACGAAGGAGGCCCTGCTCGACGAGCAGGCCCTCGCCCGGCTCGGCGCCACCGCGCTGCTGGACCCCGCACACCTCGTCACCGACTTCGCCGCGGCCGACCCCGCGCGGCTGCGCGAAGCCGAGGTCCTGCTCACCGGCTGGGGCTGCCCGCCCCTCACCGAGCGGGCGCTCGAACTCCTGCCTTCCCTGCGCGCGGTGGTGCACACCGCCGGCACCGTGAAGGGGCTGATGACGGACGCGGCCTGGCGGCGCGGACTGACCGTCACCAGCGCCGCCGAGGCCAACGCCCGGCCCGTCGCCGAGTTCACGGTCGCCGCGATCGTCTTCGCCAACAAGCGCGTCCTCACCACCGCCCGGGCCTACCGGGAGGCCCGCACCCAGCTCGACCCGCTCACGCTGTACCCCGGGATCGGCAACTACGGCAGGACCGTCGGCATCATCGGCGCCTCGCGCATCGGCCGCCGGGTCATCGAACTGCTCCGCTCCTACGACGCCCACGTGCTCGTCCACGACCCGTACCTGGACGGGGACGAGGCCCGGGCCCTGGGGGTAGAACCCGTCGGCCTGGACGAACTGATGGGCCGCAGCGACGTGGTGACCGTGCACGCGCCGCAGACCCCCGAGACCCGCCACCTGGTCGACGCCCGGCGCCTGGCCCTGATGCGCGACGGCGCGACGCTCGTCAACACGGCCCGCGGAACCCTGGTCGACACGGAGGCGCTCACCGCGGAACTGGTGTCCGGCCGGCTGCACGCCGTCCTCGACGTCACCCACCCCGACGTCCTGCCGGCCGCGTCACCGCTCTACGACCTGCCGAACGTCCTGCTCACCCCGCACATCGCCGGGTCCCTCGGCAACGAGCTCGGACGGCTCGCCGCGTGCGCGGCCCAGGAGTTGGAGCGGTACGCCCGGGGACTCCCCTTCGCCTACGCCGTCCACCCGGCGAGCCTGGCCCACTCGGCCTGAGCACCCCCGCCACCCGGGTTCAGCCGATCTGCCAGCGCTGGTGGACCGAACCGGTGGCGGCCTGCTGGCTCGCCAGGGCCCCGTCCGCGCCGGACGCGGTGGTCAGGAGCAGCCCGCTCCTCTTGTTGGCCACCGTGTACTCGCCGGAGCCGACCGGGGTGAGCACCCAGCGCTGGCTGTCGCCGCTGCCGCAGGCGGCCTGCACCACGGCCGCGCCCGCGGCGGTGGAGCCGCCCGCCACGTCCGCGCAGAGCCCGGACGAGCCGTTGGCCAGGGTGTAGCCGCCGTCGCCGGTGAGGGTCAGCCGCCACTGCTGGTTGGGGCCGCCGTGCGGGGTCCAGGTGATCAGCTGGGTGCCGGAGGCGGTGGAGCTCGCCGGGTCGTCGAGCGCCTTGCCGGCGGCGGTGAGGGTCCGGGTCCCGCTCAACTGGCCTCCGTACACCTCGAACTCGTACAGCGAGTAGCCGTAGGCGGTGCCGCGCTGGGTGCCGTAGACCCGGATGTAGCGGCCGGAGCCGGTCAGGCCGGTCAGGTCCTGGACCCCGCCGGTGCCCGTGGTCGTGGAGTACAGGGTGCGCCAGGTGCTCTGATCGTCGGAGACCTGGATCTGGAAGCCCTTCCCGTACGCGGCCTCCCAGCGCAGCACCACGCGGTTGACGGCCTGGGCGGACCCGAGGTCCACCTGCAGCCACTGCGGGTCGGCGTAGGCGCTCGACCACCGGGTGCCCGGGTCGCCGTCGGTCGCCAGCGGGGCCGGGAAGTTGGCCGTCTCGTTGCTGGACGCGGTGGTGGGGCGGTTGCGGGCGAGGTTGCCCGGCTGCGCGGTCCCGGGCCAGCCGGGATGGTGCCCGATCGCTGCCACGATCGGCGTGAACCCCGCATAGGTGGCGGCCGGCTTGGGCGAACCCCACGTCTGCTGGGCGAGCGCGCGCAGCGGGTACATGATGCCGGCGGCGATCTGCGTCTCGGTCTCGGCGTTCGGGCTGTCGCACCACACGTGGAGCAGCGAACCACGGTTCTTCGCGGGGTCGCCGATGGTGGCGCCGCCCTCGAACCGGTCCGGGGTCCAGGTCTCGTACATCCACTTGGTGTCCGGCTTCGCCCCGCCGAGCACGTAATAGGTCGGTGTCCAGGACTCGTTGGCGATCGTGTGCCCGGCATCGATGAGCTGCTGGGGGGTGAGCCCGTAGCTGTACCAGTACTCGACGAGGATGCGGGCGTCGGGGGTGACGGTCCCGTCCCCGGCCTTGATGCCGTCGTTCCACATCCGGGTGGTCTTGCCGGCCGCGCGGACCAGGGCGTCGGACCAGTTCACGAACCCGTAGTAGGTGTCCTTGGCGGTCGCGTTCGCGCCGTAGTGGGCGCGGGCGTAGCCGAGCAGCTGCGGATACCTGGCGTAGTCGGTGACGTACTCGTCGGCGCCGATGTGCCAGTAGGGGGCCGGGAACAGCGGCAGGTACTCCTCGACCAGGTCCTTGATCAGGGTGTACGAACCGGGCAGGGACAGGTCGATGAACTCGGAACTGGCCGTGCCCGAGCTGTCCTTGAGCCTGAGCTCCGGATGCGCGGCCAGGATCTGGTTCATGTGCCCGGGCGTGTCCAGTTCGGGCACGATCGTGACGTGGTACTTCTGCCCGAGCGCGACCAGGTCCGCGATGTCCTGCTTGGAGTAGTGCTCGGCGGAGACGATCTCCGGGTGCGTCGCGCTCTCCAGGCGGAAGCCGAAGGTGTCCGACAGGTGGAAGTGGAAGGAGTTGAGCTTGAGGTAGGCCAGCTCCTTGATGTGCTGCTTGACCCACTCGACGGTGAAGAACTTCCGCCCCTGGTCGATCATCAGCCCGCGCTCGGCCTTGGTCGGCCAGTCCACCGCCGTTCCGGCCGGCACGGAAGCCGACTGGCGCAGCAACTGCAGTACGGTGCGGGTGCCGTTGAAGGCTCCGGTGTCGGTGCCGGCCTGGATGGCGAGGGTCTGGCCGACGGTCATCCGGTACCCCTCGGCGGGCAGCGAGGCGTCGCCCAGGCCCAGGGTGATGTCGCCGGGCGAGGCGTTCCCCGTGGCGACGGCCACCGCACGCCCGGTCAGCGCGCCCAAGTCCTCGGCGAACGTGGCGGCTTCGTCGGAGAGCTGCGCGGTGTGGGCGGGATCGACGACGATCCGGCTGGTGTTCGTGAAGCCGTACGTCCCGCTGCCGGCCGTCCACTGCCGCAGGGCCGGCACGGTCTGCGGCGCCGCGGCGGCCGCGGCCGCCCCCGCCCGCAGGGGCTCGGCGCCGGCGGCGGAGGGCAGGGACAGAGCGGCCAGTGCCAGGGCGGAGGCGGTCAGGAATCTGAGCAGACGCATGGCGAGTCCCCAGGTGTTCACGGCGGCATCTCCCTCCGGCCGTGACTGCCGGAGGGAGTGGCCACAGTGCAACGCAGTGTCAGGTCTATGTCAATAGATGCTCGAAGTGACGGCCGAATGAGCATCATCGAGCATCAGGTCCCGGTTCACCGCGCGCCGGCCGGTCCCGCCACCGCCACCGGCGACGATCCGCCCGCGACCGACATCCGCGGTGTCCCGGTGCCGTCCGCGGGGACGGTCCAGACATCGCTCGCTCGACCGTCCGCCCCCGGCAGGGCGTAGGCGACCGTGCCGTCGTCCGTCCAGGCCGCCTGGTCGTCCACGTTCCGCGTCTCGGCGAGCGCGGTCTCGGCCATCGTCCGCAGGTCCAGGACGTACAGCCGCCAGGGTGCGGCCGGGTCGCCGGACACCCTCTTCTTGAAGGCGACCCGGGTGTTGTCGGGCGACAGGGAGGGGCATTCGACGTTCTCCCGCAGCGTCTTCGCCGACCAGTCGTTCATGTTCCCCTCGACGAGGTACGTACGCCCCTTGGTGGAGACGGTCGCGTAGAAGCGGCTGTCGTCCCGGGCGAAGCTCACGCCCCAGTAGTTGACGTCGGGGGAGTGGTACCGGACACCGCCGATGGTGAGCGGTATCTCCTCCAGGGACTTCACCAAGTACCCGGTGCGCAGGTCGAGTACGGCCGTCCGGGTGGAGAAGCCGGTGGCGGAGTACGAGTCCCCGGTGGCGAACACCGTCCAGGCGAGCATCCGCCCGGACGCGGACACCCGGGCCCGGGTCGGGACTCCCGGCACCGTCGTCCGGCTCACCTCGCGCAGGTGCCGGTCGAGGACGACGGCGTACGTCTTCGGCAGTACCCCCGGCTCGGCGCGCAGGCACAGGGCGGTGCCCCCGGCGGCGTGGAACCGGTCGCAGGCGGGGCCGCCCGCGGTGCGCCCGGCGCCGCCCTCCGCCGGGGCGAGGGGCTGGTGCGCCACCCGTCCCGTGGCGGTGTCCCGGAAGTACAGGGCGGGACCGGCGAGGCCGAAGGAGGTGTCGGCGGCGGCCTGTCGGCCCGTCGGCCGGTGCCCCGCGTGCAGGGCGTACCCGGCGGTGGAGCCCGCGAGGAGGACGACCGCGCCGACCGTGACGGCGGCACGGGCCCGGGCGCCGAGCCGGCGTGCGGGCGCGGGCTCGGTGAGCCGCGTGGTCATGAGGTGCTCCTCGCACTGGTGGGGGGTTGCGCGGACTCCCGGGCCCGGGCTCCCGGTGCTCCCTCGGCACCCGGCGCGCCCGGATCGCGCGGCAGCAGGGCCCGGCAACCCGCCAGCGCGGCGAGCAGCAGCGCGGTGGCCCCCCACAGCGCGGCCCGCGGCCCCCACACCGTCCACGCGGCGCCGAAGCTCGCGGCGGCGAGCATCCGGGCCAGGGCCTGGCCGGTCTGGAGCACGGCGAGCCCGCCGGCCCGGCCCCCGGCGGGCAGCACGGGCCCGGCGAGGGCCATCAGCACCCCGTCGGTGGCCGCGTAGAACACCCCGAGCAGGGCCAGTACGGCCGCGAGGAGGAGCGGGGCCGGCCCGCCGGCCGGGGCGAGCAGGGCGAGATGGGCGCCGAGCAGGGCGAGGTGTCCGTACAGGAACGGCCGCCGGCGCCCGACCCGGTCGGCGATCCGGCCCACCGGGACGGCCAGGAGCAGGTAGCCCGCGGCCGCTCCGAGCGGCAGCAGGGGGAACCAGCCGGGGTCCAGGCCCAGCCGGCGCTGGAGCAGGAGGTAGACGAAGGCGTCGCCGATGGTGGCGGCGCCGAGCAGGGCCGCGGCCCAGAGGATCCGCCGGAAGCCGGGATCGCGCAGGGATTGGAATGCCGTGCCCCGAGGCCGAGTTGGACCGGACACGGCCACCGGGCGTGGGTGTCCGGGGACGTACAGGACCAGGAGCAGCACGCCGAGCAGTCCGGCGCAGAAGCTGGCGACGAACACCGCGTCGTACGCGCCGGCGGTCGCCCAGAGCAGGGCGAAGGCGGCGAGCGGACCGAGCAGGGCGCCGGTGGTGTCCATGGCCCGGTGCACGCCGAAGGACCGGCCGAGCTCCTCGGGAGGGCTGCTGAGGGTGATCAGGGCGTCGCGGGGCGCCGTACGGATGCCCTTGCCGATCCGGTCGGCGGCCAGGGCCGCCGCGATCCCGCCGGTGGCGCCGCCCGCGAGCAGCAGGCCGAGCCGGGAGCAGGCCGAGACGGCGTAGCCGATCCCCGCGACGTGCTTGTACCGGTGGCCGCGGTCGGCGAGGTGCCCGCCGAGGAGCCGTACGACCGCGCCGGCTCCTCCCATCAGGCCGTCCAGGAAGCCGAATTGGAGGGGGGAGAGGCCGAGCCCGAGGACGAGGTAGAGCGGCAGTACCGCGCTGACCATCTCGGAGGAGACATCGGTGACGAGGCTGACCGCACCGAGTGCGAGAACGGCGGCGGGGACGCGCCGGCCCGCCCCCGTGGAGGGGGGCGGGGACGGCGCGGCCCGGCGGCCCGTGGTGGCCAGGTACATCAGTGGCAGGTGTACTTCGGGCTGGTGTCCTTCGTCGTCCCGTCGGTGGCGACGTAGCTCCAGCCGTAGCCGGAATCGGTGAAGTCCAGCTTCAGGACACCGTAGTCACCGGTGATCCGCTTCTGGCTGTTGGGCTGGACGTTCTCGATGGCGTAGGGCTCGGCGCCGCCCGTGCCGCCGACGATCTCGGTGATCCCGTCCGCGGTGGCCTTGCCGTTCGGGTCCTGCGGGGCGAACCGCTCGTAGTGGTGGTCGTGCCCGTTCAGCACGAGGTCGGCCTTGGCTCCGTACAGGATGTTCCAGACGGGCTTGCTGACGGGGTCGTTGCCGTGGCCGCCGGAGGAGTACAGCGGGTGGTGCCAGTAGGCGGCGATGCAGGACTTGCCGTTGGCGGCGAGGTCGGCCTTGATCCAGTCGATCTGGGCCTTCTGGTCGAAGGAGTTGGAGTCGAGGGCGATGAAGTGCCAGTTGCCCTCGTCGAAGCTGTAGTAGCTCTTGCCCTGGGGGTAGGCGATCGCGCCGAAGTACGCCTTGTAGCCGGCGAGCGGCCCGGCGGGGTCGTAGGTCTCGTGGTTGCCCGGCACCGGGCGGGTCTTGTCCTTGAAGGCGCCCCAGGAGGTGTCGTAGTAGGCCCTGTAGTCGGCGATCCGGGCGTCGTCGTACTGGTTGTCACCCATCGTCAGATAGAACTTCGGATTGATCCTCCGGGCCTGCGCCGCGGTCTTGGGATGGGCGCACGAGCTGTCCGAGGCGGTGCACTGGGCGGCGATGTCACCGGCGGCGACCACCGTGAAGGCGCCGCCCGGAGGGGGAGTTCCGCCGTCGGGCGTGCCGTACACCTCGACCTCGTACAGGGAGTACCCGTAGGCGGTGCCGCGGGCGGTCCCGTACACGCGGAGGTAACGGCCCTTGCCGGACAGGCCGGTCCAGTCGTCGGTGCCGCCGTTGCCGGCCGTCTCGTTGGCGAGCCGCGTCCAGGTGCTGCCGTCGGCGGAGATCTCCACCCGGTACGTCTTGGCGTACGCGGCCTCCCAACGCAGCGCCACCCGGGTGACGTTGGAGTTGGCGCCGAGGTCCACACGGATCCACTGCGGATCCTTGCCCTCGACGCTGGCCCACCGGGTGGTGGAACCGCCGTCGAAGGCGTTCTGCGGGCCGAGGCTCGAGCCCTCGCTGGAGGAGGCGGTCGCGGTCTTGCCGCGCGAGATGAGCGGGTCGGCGGCGGCGCCGGCCCGTTCGGGATAGGCGAGCAACAGGCCTCCTACGAGCAGGAGTACGGCGGCGAGCACCACGCCGACCGTCCGGGGCGATGGGGGAACATGAGGCGTGCTGGGGGTGTTCAGGCGCATTGCTGACTCCCTGGCCTGGTGGGTGGCGAGAGCTGGCACCGGTACGAGACCCCGCGCCCCCGCCCGGATGCGGGCAGGGGCGGGCGTGGTCACGGCGGCCGGGTCAGAGCTCTCGCTGAGCGCGTCATGCCCCTGGGTACGGGCACCGCGCCGAGCCGCCGAACCGGGATGCTAGCAAACAGGAAACTTTCCTACCAGACGTACGGAGTGCTGGGTGGAGTACGGGGTGGAGTGCTGGGCGCCGTACTTGCTCTCCTGCCTGCTCGCGCGCTTCAGGAGATCGCGTACCACTGGCTGGCCCAGCCGGTGTTGATGGTGCTGGTGGACTGCTCGGCGAGGTTCACGGTGGCCGGGAGCGAGCTCTGACCGGTCAGTACGGTGCTGTAGCGCAGGCTCGGCGGGTTCAGACCCGCGTTCACCGAGATCCCGGCGCCGGTGGCCTTGAGGGTGAGGGCGTTCGTGGCCCAGTCGCCATTGAGGAGCAGGGCGACGAAGTAGGTGCCGGGGGCGGCGGTGAACGGCTTGGTGAGGGGGAACGGCTTGGCTATCGCGTCGGTCATCAGCAGCGGGGAGATGTCGGCGGTGGACGCGACCAGGGTGCCCTTGGCGTCGTACACGCCGAGGTAGCAGTTGGCCAGGCGGGCGTTCGGGTCGATGCCGGCCAGCCCCAGCCAGATGTTGGACCAGGTGAGCTCCTCGCGCAGCACCATCCGGACCAGGGTGATCCGTCCCCCGACCCCGGCCGCGGACTGGGCGGTGACGTGGCCCGCGTCGTTCGGATCCCCGGTCCAGGCCAGCAGGTTCTGGTCCTGCGGACGCGGCCCTTCGAACCCGCCGCCGTCCGCCGCCCCCGCGGTGGACGCGGCAGGGGACGCGGCCGCCGGCGAGGAAGCACCGGTCCCTGCACCGGACCCTCCCCCCTTCCCGGCCGTGCTCCCACCGGACGACGCCGAGCAGCCGGACAGGAGGAGGGCCGCCGCGAGCAGGGCGGCGAGGCCGGCCGGGGCGGTGGTGGTACGGGTGCGCATGGTCCCCCCATGAGGTGCTGTGTGCGAAGGAAGCCATGGTCACACGGGCAGCGCCCGCCCCCGTAGGCACCCCTTGCGCCCCCGGCCGGGCCGTCCGCGTCCGCGGCTACTGGCCCACCCTCCCGTCGACGCACTCGCGCAACAGGTCCGCGTGCCCGCAGTGACGTGCGTACTCCTCGATCCGGTGCACCATCAGCTCGCGCACCGAGATCTTGTCCTTCCCCACCCGCTCGCCCAGGTCCGGGTGCACGGCCAGTGCGGCGTCGGTCGCGGCCTGCTCGCGCTCCAGATCGGCGTACGCGCCGTCGACCACGGCCTGCTCGGCGACGGCTCCGTCGAAGTCCCCGTCGCGCTCGTCGTACAGATGCGGCAGCGGCTCACCCTCGGTGATCCAGTTCTGCCAGTCCCGCTCCACCTCGGCGAGGTGCCGCAGCAGACCGAGCAGCGACATCGTCGACGGGGGTACCGACCGGCGGGCGAGCTGCTCCGGGTCCAGTCCCTCGCACTTCATCCGCAGGGTCAGGCGGTAGTCGGAGAGGAACTCCTGCAGGGTCGCGAGCTCGCCCTCGGGGCTGGTCTCCCTGTCGCGCGGATCGTCCTGCGGATCCGCCCACATGTCGGGGTAGAGGGTCGACCGGGTCCATCGCTCGCCTTGATCGCTCATGCGTTTCATACTCGTCCACGCAGGAACCGGCGGGCCAGCCGTTTTCTCCCGGGTCTTCTCCCGGAACGTTCTCCCGGAACGCAGAATGGCAAGGAGGTTTCCTCACTCCTTGCCACTCTCAACTTATAGCGCACGGGGGGGCTTGCGGCAAGGCCCTGGTGGTGTCGCAGAATCACTGGCCTACGGCGAAACCTGCGGAAATGGTGACTGCGTGATGACTGAACTGCCCCACAACACGGCCGATTCGACGGACGTGACCGGCGTGACCGGCGTGACCGACGTGATCGTCGTCGGCGGTGGACCGACCGGCTTGATGCTGGCCGCCGAGTTGCGTCTGCACGGGGTCGGCGTCGTCGTGGTGGAGAAGCTGACCGAGCCGACCGGGGAGTCCCGCGGCCAGGGCCTGCACACGCGCAGCGTCGAGCTGATGGACCAGCGCGGCCTGCTGGACCGGTTCCTCGCCGTGAGCGACACGTTCCAGGTCGGCGGCCTGTTCGGCGGCATCATGAAGCCGTGGCCGGAGCAGCTGGACACGGGGCACCCCTACGGCCTCGCCGTCCCGCAGCCCGTCACCGAGCGGCTGCTCGGCGAGCACGCCGTCGAAGTCGGCACCGAGATCCGCCGCGGCTGCGAAGTGGTCGGCCTGAGCCAGGACGAGGACGGGGTGAGCGTCGAGCTGGCGGACGGTACGCGGCTGCGCGCCCGCTACCTCGTCGGGTGCGACGGCGGTCGCAGCGCGGTGCGCAAACTGCTCGGCGTCGGCTTCCCCGGTGAACCCGCCACGGTCGAGACCCTGTTGGGGCAGATGGAGGTGACCGCGGATCCGGAGACGATCGCCGCGGTCGTCGCCGAGGTCAACAAGACCCAGCTCCGCTTCGGCGTCCACGCGGGCGAGGACGGGACGTGCCGCGTGATCGTCCCCGCCGACGGTGTCTCCGAGGACCGCAGCGCGCCGACCCTGGAGGAGTTCAAGCAGCAGCTACGGGCCTTCGGCGGAACGGACTTCGGCGTGCACTCGCCGCGCTGGCTGTCCCGCTTCGGCGACGCCACCCGGCAGGCCGAGCGCTACCGGGTCGGCCGGGTCCTGCTGGCCGGAGACGCGGCGCACATCCACCCGCCGACCGGCGGGCAGGGTCTCAACCTCGGCGTGCAGGACGCCTTCAACCTCGGCTGGAAGCTCGCCGCCGCGGTCAACGGCTGGGCCCCGCACGATCTCCTCGACAGCTACCACGCCGAACGCCACCCGGTGGGCGCCGCCGTACTGGACAACACCCGTGCGCAGATCACCCTGATGGGCAGCGAAGCGGGTCCCACCGCACTGCGGGAGCTGTTCGCGAAGCTGATGGACTTCGAGGAGGTGAACCGGTACGTGACGGGGATGATCACCGCGGTCGACGTCCGCTACGACTTCGGCGAGGGCCACGAACTGCTCGGCCGCAGACTGCGGGACGTGGAACTGAAGCAGGGACGCCTCTACGCCCTGATGCACACCGGCCGCGGACTCCTGCTCGACCGGACGGGCCGGCTCTCGGTCTCCGGCTGGGCCGACCGGATCGACCACGTCGTCGACGCGAGCGAGGAACTGGACGTGCCCGCCGTGCTGTTGCGCCCGGACGGCCACGTCGCCTGGGCCGGAGAGGACCAGCACGACCTCGACGCCCACCTCCCGAGGTGGTTCGGCGCCGCCACCGCCTGAGCACGCGCGACGGCAGCCCGAACGTGATCCCCCCGCGGACGGGCCGGGTCTCTACTCCTTCCCGGCGAGTGGACCTGCCGCGTAGGCCAGTGGTGGCGCGATCGCCCGTACGTCCGCCTGTTCCGCCACCCACAGCCCGATGAACAACGCGGCGGTCGCCTCCAGCAGTCCGGCGCGGTCCAGCCCGCCTCCTGACACCGGGTCACAGCCGGTGTCCCGTACCAGCTCGCGTACCAGTCCGAGCGCCGCTCCGTCGTCCCCGCACACCGGGACGGCCAGGCGCTGGCCGTCGAAGACCGGCGGGTTCATCCGCCACACGTCCTCGTGGCAGAGGTTGAACGCCTTGACGACGTGCGCGTCCGGCGCCGCCGCGGCCAGCCGGTGCGCCGCCGAGGGGCCGCCTTCCGTCAGCAGCCGGAAGCCCGGTCCGACCGGATTCGCGCAGTCGAGCAGGACCTTCCCCCTCAGTGCCGACCGGAGCTCCCCGGCGACCTCCGCCCCCGCTCCGTACGGCAGCGCGACCAGCACCACCCCGCCGAATCCGGCCGCCGCGCGCAGACTCCCGTGCCCCGCCCCGCCCCCGATGTGCGCCGCGAGGCGCCGGGCCTTGCGTTCGTCCCGGCCCCCGACGAACACCTCGTGCCCGGCCCGCACCCAGTGCGTGGCCAGCGCGTCCGCCATGTTGCCCGTTCCCAGCACACCGATCCTCATCGAGAGGCCCCCTGTCGTATCCGCTGTTCGTATCCGCTGTCCGTACCGCGGTGCGCCCATGCGCCGTGCGCCATCCGCTCCGACCGCTTCGGGACGACACTAGGAAACCCGTCAGGCACCATGTGGTAAGTGACGCCCGACGCCCATCTCGCCGACTGCCGCGCCCGCCTCGCCTTCGACCTCCTCTCCAACACCTGGAACGCCGTGCTGATCTGGGTTCTGCGGGACGGTCCCAAGCGCCCCGGCGAACTGCGCGAGCGCATCGGCGGCATCAGCCCCAAGGTCCTGACCGAGACGCTGCGGCGGCTGGAGTTCAACGGGCTGGTGACGCGGCACGCCTATGGCGAAGCGCCGCCTCGTGTCGAGTACCAACTCACGCCTCTGGGGCGAACGTTGCTCGACCCGATCGACGCACTCGGCGTGTGGGCCTTCGAACACGGCGACGAGGTCATGGCCGCCAGGGAGCGAAGGGGCGGATGAGCGGCTCCCGGCCCGCACCCGCACCCGTGCTCGGCCGATGACCGTGGCGAGCAGGTCGTAGGAGACCGGTCCACCGTTCACGCGGTCCGGCGGTCCGGCGGTCCGGCGGCCCGTCGGGCTCCGGGGCGGCGTCGCGCCCGGCGGCTGTGCTGTTCCGTGGAGTCGCGCTGTTCGAATTATGTTCGATACGGTGGTTGTATCTGGTCAGGGTGGCTGGAAAGGGGTGGTCAGTCGATCGGAGGTGCCCCATGGCTATCGGTACGCACCTCCATGCCGCGAGTGGCTACTCGGCCCGATACGGCGCCTCGCACCCCTCTGACCTGGTGAAACGGGCCGCCGAGCGGGGTGTCGGGACGCTTGCGCTCACCGATCGCGACACCGTCGCGGGGGTGGTCCGCTTCGCGAAGGCGGCGGCCGGGGCCGGGGTCCGCCCGGTGTTCGGGGTCGACGTCGCCGTCGCCCCCGCCGCCGGGATCGGCGCACGCCCCGGGGCGCGGCCGCGGACGCCCGTGCGGGGCGGCGCGCACGTCGTCGAGCCGGCTCTGCGGGTCACCCTCCTCGCGCGGGACGCGGACGGGTGGGCCCGGCTGTGCCGCCTGGTCTCCGCCGCGCACGCGGGTGCGGGGTCCGCCCCCGCCGCCCCCGCCGCCCCCGCAGCCGCCCTCGCCGCCCCCGAAGCCGCCCACCCCACCCACCCCGCCCCCGCCCCGCCCGTCGTGTCCTGGTCCGCGCTGGAGCGGTACGCCGACCAGGGACTGGTGGTCATGCTCGGCCCCGTGTCCGAGCCCGTGCGCGCCCTCGCGGCCGGCCGGCCCGACCTGGCCGAGCGGCTCCTCGCCCCGTGGCGGGAGATCGCGGGCCCGGGCCTGCGGCTGGAGGTGCTCTGGTACGGGCTGCCCGGCACCGGGCCGGGCTCGCTGCGGCTGGCCGCCCGCACGCTGGGGCTCGCCGACCGGCTCGGCGTCCCGGCGGTCCTCACCAACGCCGTCCGCTACGCCGACCCCGCCCAGCACCGCATCGCCGACGTACTGGACTCCGCCCGGCTGCTGCGCCCCGTCGACCGCCGCCGGCTGGACTGCGGCGAGCGCTGGCTGAAGGGGCCGGACGCGATGGCGTACGCCGCCGAGCGGATCGCCGCGGCCACCGGCCCGGGCGCTGGCTCGGGCGCCGCCTCGGACCCGGCCCGGGCGGCCGAGCTGCTCGCGGAGACCGTGCGTACGGCCGAGCTGTGCACCGTCGACCCGGTGGCCGACCTCGGCATCGGCATCCACCCCGCCCCCGCGCGGCGCAGCTTCCCCGAGCCCGAGTCGGTGGGCGCCGGCCCCGGCCCGGACGAGGCCGGCGCCCTGCTGCGCCGGCGCTGTGCGGAGGGGATGTTCGCGCGCGGCCTGGACCGCGACCCGCAGGCGGTCCGGCGGCTGGAGTACGAGCTCGGCGTGATCGGGAAGCTGGGGTTCGAGTCCTACTTCCTGGCGGTCGCCCAGGTCGTCACGGACATCCGGGCCATGGGCATCCGGGTCGCCGCCCGCGGATCGGGGGCCGGGAGCATGGTCAACCACGCCCTCTTCATCGCCACGGCCAACCCCCTCGAACACCACCTGCTCTTCGAACGCTTCCTCAGCGTCCGCCGCCGCTCGCTCCCCGACATCGACCTCGACGTGGAGTCGGCCCGGCGGCTGGAGGTCTACGACCGGATCATCGAGCGGTTCGGCACCGAACGGGTGGCCGTCGCCGGGATGCCGGAGACCTACCGGGCCCGCCACGCCCTGCGCGACACGGGCCTCGCGCTCGGGCTGCCCCCGCAGACCGTCGACACGATCGCGAAATCCTTCCCGCACATCCGGGCCTGCGACATCCGAGGCGCCCTCGCCGAGCTTCCCGAGCTCAGGGAACTCGCCGCCGAGGCCGCCTCGTACGGCCCGCTGTGGGAACTCGCCGAGGGTCTGGACGCCCTGCCGCGCGGCTACGCCATGCACCCCTGCGGAGTGATCCTCTCCGACGCCGCCCTCCTGGACCGGCTGCCGGTGCAGCCCACCCCGGGCGGGAAGTACCCGATGGTCCAGGCGGACAAGGAGGACGTCGAGGACCTCGGGCTCGTGAAGCTCGACGTGCTCGGGGTGCGGATGCAGTCGGCGATGGCGCACGCCGTCGCCGAGATCCGCCGCACCACCGGCCGCCAGCTCGACCTCGACAACCCCGACCACGTCCGGCTGGACGACCCCGACGCGTTCGAGCTCATCAGGCAGGCCCGGACGGTGGGCATGTTCCAGCTGGAGAGCCCCGGCCAGCAGGACCTCATCGGCCGGCTCCAGCCGCGCGGGGTCCAGGACGTCATCGCCGACATCAGCCTGTTCCGCCCGGGCCCGGTCAAGGGCGGCATGCCCGCCCTCTACATCGCCGCCCGCCACGGCGCCGCCCCCCGCTACCCGCACCCCGATCTGGAGCCCGTACTCGCCGACACCTACGGGGTGACCATCTGGCACGAGCAGATCATCGACATCTTCGCGGTGATGACCGGCTGCGACCGGGCGCTCGGCGAGATCGCGCGCCGCGCTCTCGCGGGCCCCGACCGGCTGCCCCGGGTGGAGGCGTGGTTCCGGCAGCGGGCGGGCGCCCGCGGCTACGGCCGCGAGGTGCTCGACGAGGTGTGGGAGATCGTCGCCGCGTTCGGGGCGTACGGGTTCTGCCGCGCGCACGCCGTCGCCTTCGCCGTGCCCGCCCTCCAGTCGGCCTGGCTCAAGGCCCACCATCCCGCGGCCCTCTACGCCGGGCTGCTGGAGCACGACCCCGGGATGTGGCCCGCCCGGGTCATCGTCTCCGACGCCCGCCGCCACGGCGTGCCCGTCCTCCCCGTCGACGTCAACCACTCGGCCCCCGACCACCGCGTCGAGCGGACGGCGGACGGCGGCTGGGCGGTACGGCTCTCGCTGTCCACGGTGAAGGGAACCGGCGACGGGGAAGTGGCCCGCATCGCCGCCGGCCGGCCCTACGCCTCGCTCCAGGACTTCTGGGAGCGGGCCCGCCCCGCGCTCCCGACCGCCGAGCGGCTGATCCGGATCGGCGCCCTGGACGCCCTGAGCGGCCCGCTCACCCGCCGCGACCTCCTCCTCCAGGTCTCCGAGCTCCACCGCCACACCCGGGGGCGCGCGGTCGACGGGCAGCTCGCCCTCGGCGGCGCACTCGTCACCGCCGCCCCCTCGGGGCTGCCCGAGATGACCAGCCGTGAAGCCCTCAACGCCGAGATCGAGGTGCTGTCCATCGACGTCTCCCAGCACCTGATGGAGCACCACCACCGGCTGCTCCGCGAGATCGGCGCCGTCGACTCCGCCCACCTGGGCGCGATGCGCCCCGGGCAGCGGGTCCTGGTCGCCGGAGTCCGCGCCTCGACGCAGACCCCGCCGATCCCATCGGGCAAGAGGGTCATCTTCGTGACCCTGGAGGACGGCCGGGGCCTCGTCGACATCGCGTTCTTCGAGGACAGCCACGCGGCCTGCGCCCACACGGTCTTCCACTCCGGTCTGCTCCTGGTCCGCGGCACCGTCGAGGCCCGCGGACCGCGCCGCACCGTGGTCGGCGAGATGGTGTGGAACCTCGAGGAGATCGCGGCCGCCCGCCGCGACCAGGGCCCCGAAGCCGCGCTCGCCCTGCTCGGCCGCGCCGACCCGGCCCCCACGCCCGCCCAGGGCGCCGCCCGGCCGCGCACCCTCGCCAACGGCACCAGCGGAGCCCGCCTCCACCCCTACGCGGACCTCCAGCCCGCGGGCACCCGCGCCGCCGACCTCACGTCCCTCGGCTACACCAGCCCCGGCTCGGCGGGGTGATCACCACGCAGCAGATCCTCCACGCCCAGTTCCACTTCCCCGACGGAACCCGCCCCGGCGCGGGCCCGGGCACGGACCCCGGTACGGACCCCGGCGCCGGCCCGGGCTCCGCCACCGGCCTCTACGCCCAACTCCTCGACATGGCGGCCGACATCACCCCCCGGGTCCAGCCGGTCCCGCCCGACGCCGCCCACCTCGACATCACCGGAGCCCTGCGCTACTGGCAGCGCGACGCCGAGGCCCTGGCGGCCGTCCTGCGGATGCGGACCATCGGACTCCACGGCGTACGGACGACCTGCGCGATCGCACCGAACCGGATGCTCGCCACGATGACGGCCGCCCTCACCCCCCTCGGCGCCACCACCGTCCTCACCGACGAGGAGGTCACCGCCTGGCTGCGCCCCCGGCCCGTCGCCGCGCTCTACGGAGTCGGCCCGGCCACCGCCGCCACCCTGGCCGCGTACGGACTGCACACGATCGGAGACCTCGCCGACGCGCCCCTGCCCACCCTGACCAGGATCTTCGGCTCGGCCACGGGCCGGGCCCTGCACGCCCACGCCCAGGGCGAGGACCTGCGCCCGGTCGAGGCCCGCCCCGTTCCCAAGTCCCTCACCACCCACCACGCCTTCGAGGCCGACTGCCTCGACCCGGACCAGCACCGACGGGCCCTCCTCGGTCTCGCCCACCGGCTCGGCGCCCGGCTGCGCGACGAGGAGCAGGCGGCATCCGGCCTCACCCTCACCGTCCGCTACGCCGACCGCACCACGACCACCCGCACCCGCACCCTGGCCGAACCCACCCACCACACCGGCCCCCTCGTCGGCGCCGCCTACGAGCTCTACGGTCTCCTCGGCCTCCAACGGGCCCGCGTACGCTTCCTCGACCTCCGGGCCGACGCCCTGCGCCCCGCCTCCGAGGCCCGCCACCAGCTCAGCTTCGACCCGGCCGACGAACGGGCACTGGCCGTCGAGGCGGCCGCGGACCGCGCCCGGGCCCGCTACGGCCCCGACGCGGTCAAACCGGCCACCCTCGCCACCCGCAAGCCGTAGCCCCGCACGCCGTACGTTTGGAGCAACGTGCGGGTCGGCCCTGCGGCCAACAGGCGGTCCCTACAAGTCCGTCGTCCCGATCGAGCCGGGCTCCGGGAGGAACCCGCCATTTCCGTCCGGGCGTGGCCGCGGCGGGCCGATGCGGGGTTAACGTCCCCGAATGTCCTCGAACACACAAGCGTCTTCCGTCAGTTCGCCCAGCCGTCGCGTCCTCCTGCGCACCGCCCTGGCCGGCACCGCGGCCGCCGGGTCCGTCCTCGGACTCGGTGCCGTTGTGCCGGCCTCCGCCTCCGAGACCTCAGCCTCCGAGACCACCGCCGCCGAGACCTCCGCGGGGGTCCTGGGCGGGGCGCGCCCGCAGACCCCGGGGGAGGCGCTGCGGCGCCTGGAGGCCGGTAACCGGCGCTGGGCGGCGTACCGCCAGCGGCACCCGCACGAGTCGCGTTCCGTACGCCTCCAAGTGGCGCGGGAACAGCACCCGTTCGCGATCGTGCTGGGCTGCGTCGACTCCCGGGTGCCGCCCGAGCTCGTCTTCGACGAGGGGCTCGGCGATCTGCTGACCGTGCGCGCGGCGGGGGAGGTGCTGGACGAGGCGGTGCTCGGCAGCATCGCGTACGGGGTGCTGGAGCTCGACATCCCCCTGGTCCTGGTCCTCGCCCACCAGTCCTGCGGGGCCGTCGGGGCGGCGGTGCACGCCGACGAGACGGGCACCCGGCTGCCCGCGCACATCCAGTACCTGGCCGAGCAGATCCGGCCCTCCATCGACCGCGGCCAGCACGGCGAGGCCCGGGTCGCCGCCACCATCGACGCCCACGCGCGCCGGACCCGGGGTCTGCTGGCGGCGGAGCCGGACCTGGCCGGCCGGATAGCCGCCGGCCGGCTCGCCGTGGCGGTCGCGCGCTACGACCTGGTCGACCAGAGGGTCCGCATGCTGCGCACGGAGTGAATACCGCCCCTATATCGGCACCGCGTATCGGCACGACTATCGGCACGACGCAAAAACACCCCGGACCGTTTGACGGCCGGGGTGTTTGTCTGCGTATATTTGACGTTTCACATCGAGGTGGAACCGAGACGTGAAGAAGTTTATGAGGACAGCTTACCGCGTCAGGAGTGGAATTGTCAACCGAAGAATTCCGGAATGAACAGCAATTCATCACGGATCTCTACGCACGCCTCGATGCCCTGCGCGAACAGGCCGAACGTGCCGTTCAGGGCGCGCTCGGCGAGGCCGGCAGCGGGTTCCAGGCGCGACTGGAACGGGACATCGTGGTCGCCGAACAGTCCGGTCTGCTTTCCGCCCTGAACTCGGGAGAAACCGGTCTGTGTTTCGGCCGTCTGGAGTTCTCCGACGGCTCCGACCACCACATCGGCCGCATCGGAATCAGGCAGGACGACGCGGAGCGCACCCCTCTCGTACTCGATTGGCGGGCCGATGCGGCACGCCCGTTCTACCTCGCGACCGGCCATTCCCCCATGGGGCTGCGCCGCCGCCGCCACATCACCACCCGGGGCCGCGAGGTCACGGCCCTGCACGACGAGATCCTCGACCTCGCCGACACCGCCCGCACCGGCCACGAGGGGGCCGACGCGGACGCGGTGCTGCTCTCCGCGCTCGACGCCGCCCGGACCGGCCGGATGCACGACATCGTGCGGACCATCCAGGCCGAGCAGGACCGCATCATCCGCTCCACCCACCGCGGCATCCTGGTGGTGGAGGGCGGCCCGGGCACCGGAAAGACCGCCGTGGCCCTGCACCGGGCCGCCTACCTGCTCTACGCGCACCGCGAACTGCTCGCCAAGCGCGGCGTGCTGATCGTCGGGCCCAACCCGGCCTTCCTCGGCTACATCGGCGAGGTCCTCCCGGCCCTCGGCGAGACCGGGGTCCTGCTCGCCACCCCGGGCGAGCTGTTCCCCGGCGTGCGCGCGAGCGCCGCCGACCGCCCCGGCGCCGCCGCCGTCAAGGGGCGCGCCGAGATGGCCGCGATCCTCGCCCGCGTCGTGAGCGACCGGCAAGCCCTGCCGGAGACCGTGCCCGCGGGCAGCGGGGAGGACGCCGACGTGGTCCCCGAACCGGCCCTGGTGATCGACCACGACGACTACGGGACGCTGCTGCTCGACCGGACCATGGCCCACGAGGCCCGGGACCGGGCCCGCGCCACCGGACTGCCGCACAACCTGGCGCGCCCCTACTTCGCCTTCCGGATCATCGACGCGCTCACCGAACAGCTCGCCGACCGGCTCGGCGCCGACCCCTACGGCGGCCCCAACCTGCTCGGCCCCGACGACATCGCCCAGCTCGGCAAGGAGATCGCGACCAGCGCCGAGGTGCACGCCGCGATCGACACGCTCTGGCCCCCGCTCACCCCGCGGCAGCTGATCGCCGACTTCCTCGCCGAGCCCACCCACCTCCCCGAGCGGGAGGCCGCGCTGATCCGCCGTACGACGACGGGCGAGGCGGACTGGACCCCGGCCGACGTCCCCCTCCTCGACGAGGCCGCCGAGCTGCTCGGAGTCGACGACACCGCGCAGCGCGCCGCCGAGGAGCGCGAGCGCCTCGAACGCGTCGCGTACGCGCAGGGAGTCCTGGACCTCTCGGCCGGTTCGGACTCCTACGAGTTCGAGGACATGGAGAACGAGTTCCTCGCGGCCCACGACATCATCGACGCCGAGCGGATGGCCGAGCGGCAGGAGGAGGCCGACCACCGCAGCGCCGCCGAACGGGCCGCCGCCGACCGCACGTGGGCCTTCGGGCACGTGATCGTGGACGAGGCGCAGGAGCTGTCCGCCATGGCCTGGCGCCTGCTCATGAGGCGCTGCCCGACCCGTTCCATGACGCTCGTGGGCGATCCGGCCCAGACCGGCGACGAGGCGGGCTGCGGTTCCTGGCAGCAGATCCTGGAGCCCTACGTGGAGGACCGCTGGGAGCTCGTACGCCTCGCCGTCAACTACCGTACGCCCGCCGAGATCATGGAGCTCGCGGCCGCCGTGCTCAGGGCCCGCCACCCCGGCTTCGAGCCGCCGCGCTCGGTGCGTTCCACGGGACGCCGCCCCTGGGTGACGCGGACCGGCGACCTGGCCGCGGCGGTCGCCGACGCGGTACGGGAGGGCGCCCCGGCCGAGGGCCGCCTCGCGGTCATCGCCCCGCGCCCGCTGCACGAGGCCCTGGCGGCCGCGCTGCCGGGCGTCCGGGCGGGGGAGGAGCCCGACCTCACCCATCCGGTGGTCCTGCTCGCTCCGCGGCAGGCCAAGGGCCTGGAGTTCGACACGGTGATCGTCGTGGAGCCGGCGGACCACGAGCCCAGCGATCTCTACGTCGCCCTGACGCGCGCGACCCAGACCCTGGGGGTGCTCCACACCGGCCGTCTGCCGGAGGGGCTGGCCGAACAGCCGTAGCCGGGCCGGGGAACCGTACCGGAGGAACTCGCCCGGCCACCCGGGTGAGTTCGGGCGCGGATCCCTGCGGAAGGGGTCCCCGTCCCGCTACAACCGGGGCGTGACCGAGAAGACGACGGCGCGCGGCCCGTCCGCGCTCGCCGCTGCCCTGGCGGCCGTACTCGTGGCGGCCCTGGCCTCCGGCCCGGTGCGCGCGGCCGACGGGCCGCCGCGTACCGGGTTCGAGGCCTCGGACGGCGCGCACTGGACCAGCGAGTCCCAGGAGCGGGAGCTGCTCCGCGCGATCGGCCGGCCCGGTGGGCGCGCCACCGTCCGGACCATCGGAACGACCGTGCGGGGCCGCCCGATGCGACTGGTGAGCCTGGGCCGGGGCCCCGTCACCGTCCTGCTGGTGTGCAGCCAGCACGGGGACGAACCGGCGGGCCGCGAGGCGTGCCTGAGCACCGTGAGGGACCTCGCCCGCACCCGGGACGCGGCGGCCCTGCGCCTCCTGGGGGCGGTCACCCTGCTGGTGATCCCGACGGCCAACCCGGACGGGCGGGCGGCCGGCACCCGCGCCAACGCCCGGGGCACCGACATCAACCGCGACCACATGGCCCTGACCTCGCCCGAGGCGCGGGCGATGGCCGCCGTGCTGCGCGACCACCGGCCGCACCTCGTGTACGACCTGCACGAGTACCGGGCGACGCCCGGAACGTACGACAAGGACCTCTTCGACCTCTGGCCGCGCAACCTCAACACCGACCCGGCGGTGTACGCCCAGTCCCGCCTCCTGTCCGACGCCTACGTACGCGCGGCGGCGCACGCGGCCGGCCATTCCACCGGGACCTACGGCATCCGCACCGACCCCGTGACAGGAGCCCCGGCCGGGCAGTCCGCCGGCGACGGCCAGGAGCGGATCTTGCGCAACACGGCGGGCGTCAAGCACGCGGTCGCGCTGCTGATCGAAAGCCGCGTCGAAGCACGCGCGGGCGCGGCCGGGGACGCCGAGCGGGCCGACCCGTCCCTCCATCACCGCCGCCGGGTCGGCTCCCAACTGGCGGCCCTCAGTGGCCTGTTCGTCTACGCCTCCACGCGTACGGGCCCCCTGGCGGCGGCCTCGGAGGGCGCACGCCGGACAGCCGGGAGCGCGCTGGGCCCGGTCCCGCTGGGCGGCGCGGACAACGCTCCCGCGGGGTCGGGGGAGATCCTCGCCGACCCGCCCTGCGGCTACCGGCTCACCCCGGCCCAGTACGCGAGCACCGGCAGCCGGCTGGCCCTGCACGGCGTACGGGTGGAACCCGGCGCCGGCCCACCCGGCGCCGGCGGCGCGTTCGTTCCGCTGAGCCAGCCGCTGCGGGCCCTCGTGGTGCTGCTCCTCGACGGCCGGGCCCCGTACCGGCTCACAACGGGGCAGCCCGTACAGCACTGCTGACGCCCACTCAGTAGACGGCGCCGCCGCGGAGCAGATGCGCGTCCAGGGGTGCCGCGAACGCCGCCGCGGCCCTCGGAGCGGAGGTGAGCGCGGCCGGCCGGGCGGGGAAGCGCGCTGGTCAGCCGGATGCCGTGAGCTATGTTGGGATCACGGAGTGGTACGAGAGGGAGGACCGCCGGTGTCATCGGGGCAGCAGGCGCGCGCACAGGCGGCAGCGATCACGCCGGGCGGCCAGCCGGTCGACCACGAGCGGGCCCCGGCCGACCGGGTCCGGGCGCTGTTCGACGGGCACCCGCTCTCGCCGGGCCAGCGCCGGATCGCCCAGTACCTCGTCGACCACCTGACCGAGGCGGCGTTCCTCTCGATCACCGAACTCGCGGAACGCGCCGGCGTGAGCCAGCCCTCCGTGACCCGCTTCGCCGCCGCCCTCGGTTTCAGCGGGTACCCGGCCCTGCGCGAGGTGCTCCAGCCGATCGCCCTCAGCGCGGTGGCCGGCGCCCCCGACAGTCCCGAACGGACCCGGCGCAACGAACTGCAGGCGGCCGTCGACGCGGAGATCGAGAACCTGCGCACCGTCCGCCGGCTGCTCGCCGACACCGACCAGGTGCTCGACATCGGGCGCGAGCTGGCCCGGTCCGTGCCGCTGACGGTCCTCGGGCTGCGGATCTCGGTCTCGCTGGCGGAGTACTTCGCGTACGCGGCCCGCCGGATCCATCCCGACGTACGCCTGGTCACCGGGGGCGGCAGCGTCGCCTCCGACGCCCTGCTGCAGGCCCGGGCCGCGGGCGGCAGCTGGGTCCTGGCCTTCGCGATGCCCCGCCACGCCAAGGAGACCCTGGCGGCGCTGCGGGTGGCCCGCGGAGCGGGGCTGCGGATCGCGCTGATCACGGACCGGACGCTGGGGCCGCTGGTGGACGAGGCGGATGTGGCGCTGACGGCCGGCACGGGATCCCGGCTGGTCTTCGATTCCTACGCGGCGCCGGGCGTCCTGTCCGCGGCGCTGCTCCAGGCGATGGCGGACGCGGACCCCGAGCGGACGCAGGCCCGGCTCGAAAGCTACGAGCAGGCCGCGGACCAGCACGGCTTCTTCCTCTAGGTCCGCGAAGGATCCGCCAGGGCTCCGCCGGGGGTCCGCCAGGGATCCGCGAAGGCTCATGAAGTGGCATGAGGTGCCATATTCACACCACCCTCACACATGAATATTTTCATACCCTTGCCTACTCAACGGTATATATGTTTACTGATGGGCGGCGCGGTCATCCGTCGCGATGCCGAGGAAGGTGTCCCCACACCCTCCTTGAACAGACACCCGACGTGACGTTTCTCCTCCTCACGTGACGCCTGGTGTCCCGTCCGGCTTTCGGATCCCGCAGCGCCTCTGCGGCCTCGGCCAACCCCTGGGCCGAGGCCGCGCCATACGTTCTCCATCGGCGTTCGACACCTCGTGGAAGCGGCAAGAATGTCTCAGACGGCTCTCACCCCCCGCAGTCAGGACTGGCCCCGCGAGGTCAAGAGGCCCGGGAACCACGACTGGGAACGCACGGCCACCCGCTGGCTGCGCGATCTCCTGCCGGCCCGCTACGCCGGCTACGCGACCCTGACCCGGAGCCCCGTACTCCTCGCGCGCCACGCCCAGCTGCAGGTCCAGCACGAGATGCGGGTCGTACAGGTGGCCCTGGAAACCGGCCGGGCCCAGCTCCCCTCCCTCGGGGTGACCGAAGGGGTCATCGAGACCTCGATCAGGATGTACGCCGCCGAGCTCCAGCAGCTCTCCCGGCTGGCCCGCGCCATCCGCCTCGTCGGCGAGGCCCTCGCCTCGGGCGCGGCCCGCGCCCCCCGCGCCCGCTAGACGGGCCGGACCGGCCGGACCGGCCGCACCGGCTCCCGTTCGTCCGATCGGCTGGCTCTCGGCCGGTCACGGCCCTGCGTCGGGACAGAAGCGCGGCGCCTCTTTAGGTTCGATGGTGCTCACTGCTCCCACTCGAACCCGTAGAAAAGGTGCATCCATGCGTTCCGTCCGCTCCGCGCTCTCCCTGGTCGCCGCCGGTGTCATCGTCCTCGCCGGCGCCTCCGCCGCCTCCGCCGACGTGACCGTCAACGCCCCGTCCGAGAAGTCGTACACCATCGTCTTCGGCGACTGGCTGCAGTTCGCCGCCGACGACGTGTTCAACGCGGGCCTCAACAACACGGTGGGCTCCAACAACTGATCACGGGCAGTTCCGCGGTCCCCGTTCGTCCGGCCCGCGCCGGACGGCCGGGGACCCGGCGCGTACGGTGGCCCGATACGGGAGGTACGCCACCACGCGCAGGGGAGACGGGACATGAACGCGGTCGACTACCGGGGCCAGACCACGCTGATCACGGGCGCCAGCTCCGGTCTCGGCGAGGAGTTCGCCCGCCGGCTGGCCGCCCGCGGATCCGGCCTCGTCCTGGTCGCCCGCCGCGCCGACCGCCTGGAGCGGCTGGCCGCCGAACTCTCGGCGCAGTACGGCATCGAGGCCACGGCCGTCCCGATGGACCTCGGCGCGGAACGGATCGGCGACGCGCTCCTCGAAGAGCTGGAGGGGCGCGGCATCACGGTCACGAGCCTGGTCAACAACGCAGGCTTCGGCACCTTCGGCCCGCTCCACCAGGAGGATCCCGAACGGCTGCGCCAGGAACTCGCCGTCAACGTGGGCGCGGTGGTCGACATCAGCCGCGCCTTCATCGGCCCGCTGCGCGCCCACGGCAAGGGCGTCCTCGTCAATGTCGCGAGCATGGCTGCCTACCAGCCGATTCCGCGGATGGCCGTCTACGGAGCGACCAAGGCCTTCGTGCTGAGCTTCACCGAGGCGCTCTGGCACGAATCCCAGGGCACGGGCCTGCGGGTGATGGCGCTCTCGCCCGGCGCGACGAAGACCGAGTTCTTCGACGTGATCGGGACCACCGAGGTGGGCGGCGGCACCCGGGTCCAGACGTGCGAGGAGGTCGTCCGCACGGCGCTGGCGGCGCTCGACCGCAGGAACCCGGGCCCCAGCGTGATCTCCGGCGCCCTCAACCGGGTGATGGCCGTCGGCGGCCGCCTGCTCAGCCGCCGTCAGATGGTCAACTCGGTCGGCCGCCTCATGCCCGCGGCCGAGGCGGCCTCATGAACCTCCCGCGCCCCTCACCCTTCCCCGGGGCGCTGCCGGGCGTCCGGCGCGTCAGCCGGTGGTCACACCGGCGAGCTGTTCCGCGATGGTGTCGGCGGAGGGGAACCTCATGCCCAGGGTCCCGACGTGCTTCCAGTGCAGGGTGCCGTCCGGCGCGACGATGAAGACGGAGCGCCGCAGGCCGATCACCGGAGCCGCGATGCCGAAGGCACGCGCGACCGCGCGGTCGGTGTCGGCGAGCAGCGGAATCCGCAGGCCCCGGTCCCGGGCGAAGGACTCGTGGCTGTCCACGTCCTGCGGGCTGATGCCCCAGACCTGGGCGCCGCACGCCGAGAGCGCCTCCAGCCCGTCGGAGTAGGAGCACAACTGCGTCGTGCAGACCGGGGTGTTGTCGCCGGGGTAGAAGGCGAGAACGACCGGGTTCCCGCGCTGCTCGCCGAGTGCGTACTGCCCGCGGGTGAAGGCGTCCTCGCCGAGCTGGCCGCCCGGGAGCGAGAAATCGCCCACCACATCGCCCACGTCCGGGATTCGGGTCACGATGTCCGCACCTCTCTGTCGTCGAGGGGCGTACGGTACCCGACCGCGGCTCAGTGGCGGTGCATCGTGTGCAGGGCTTCGAGGAGCACCTTGGGGTCGTGGCCGCCCTTGTGGACCGGCGGCGGCTGCCGGTCCAGGTGCAGCAGCCGGGCCACGGCGGTCCACGCGGTGCGCACCGAGTACTCGACGGTGAACACCACGTCGTCGGGGACCTCGGCGTACTGGCCGATGAAGGCCAGGTTGGTCGAGCCCTCCGGGACCACCTCCGGCCGGTCGCCGGCCTTGCGGACCAGGAACTGGCTGGTGATGTACGGCATCAGGGCCGGAACGACGACCGAGGACTCCAGGATCTGCTCGCTCTGCGCGAGGCGCAGGTGCCCGAGCACCTCGGTGAGGATCTCGCGGCCCGTGCACTCGGCCATCGTCTTGCCCACGTGGTCGCCGGCCTTGTCCGGGAAGAGGGCGTACCCCCACCAGACGTAGGTGCCCTCGGGCTGCTCGTGGAAGTGCGGCTGGTGGTTGAGGACGATGGTCAGCAGCCAGCCGGAGTCCTTGAAGGTGATCAGACCGCCCTTGCCGGCCTCGCTGCCGGAGAACTCCTCCATGGCCTTGAAGAAGGTGGGGTCCTGGGTGGTGACGGTGAAGGAGCCCCAGGTGGAGTCCGAGACGGAGGAGTCGAAGACCGAAGGGTCTCCCAGATGGGGGCGCTTGGCCGCCAGGGTCTGCCACAGGCGCCACGAGGCGTCCGGCGCGGAGGTGTCCAGTACGGCGGGGGTGTCGGTGGACCCAAGGGTCGAGTTCGCGGTCATCGACCCGTTGGTGACGAACACGAGGTCCTCGGCGGCGACCGGGATCCGCACCTGCGCGCCCTCCCGGGTGCAGACGAGGGCGGTGGCGGTGGTGCCTTCGCCGTCGGCGAGCTCCACGTCGGTCACGGTGGTGTTCATCGTGAACGCGACGCCGTTGCTCCGCAGCCAGCTCTGGAGCGGGCGCACGATCGAGTCGTACTGGTTGAAGCGGGTGCGGTAGATCCCCGACATGGTGTCGAAGGTCTTGAAGAGGTGCACGAACCGGTTGAGGTAGCGCCGGAACTCGATCGCCGAGTGCCAGGGCTCGAAGGCGAAGGTCGTGCACCACATGTACCAGAAGTTGGTGGTGAAGAACGCGGGGGTGAAGCAGTCGGAGATGCGCTTGCCGTCGAGCCGGGACTCGGGTGAGGCCACGCACGCGACCAGGTCCAGGCGGTCGCGCTCGGAGAACCCCATGGAACGGGTGTCGACCCGCAGGCCGGCGGAGTCGACGAGGCGGGCCTTGTCGTTCCAGGCGAAGTCCTCGTGGAAGGCGAAGGTGTCCTCGGTGACCGAGATCCCCCGGTTGTCCAGCGAGGGGATCGAGCGGAGCAGGTCGTACGTGCACTCGAAGTGCAGCTCGAACATCCGGCCGCCGCGCATGGTGTAGCCGTTCTCGGGGTCTCCCGCGGCGTCCAGGCTGCCGCCCGTGCGGCCCTGGGCCTCCAGGATCGTGATGTCCGAGCCCGCGAACCCGCCCTCCCTGATCAGCAGCGCAGCCGCCGACAGGGAAGCGATGCCGGCACCCACCAGATAGGCCTTGGCCACGATGTGTCTCCTCGCCCTGGCCGTACGGGCCCCGGTCGGCCGTACGGTCACCCGCCCAGGCCATCACCCTCCACGCCGGGTCGCGACCGGGGTGCGCCATTGGGCGGGCAGGGCGCAGAGGAAGGACATCGCTTGCAAGGGATTTGCGTCGGCGGGACTGTTTTTTGCGCAGCCGACTGGTAGCTTGACCGCGTGAGCACCCAGAGGCTAGCCCAAGTGGCCGAGATGGCCGGCGTCAGCACGACTACGGTGAGTCGCGTCCTGAACGGCAACAGGGACGTGGCGCCCGCCACCCGCGAGGCGGTCCTGACGGCCGTGGACGTGTGCGGTTTCGAGCGCCCGGCCGAGTTCCGCAAGGAACGGGCCCAGCTGATCGGGCTGGTGGTCCCCGACCTCCAGAACCCCGTCTTCTCCGCGGCGGCGGAAGCGCTCGCCGGACTCCTCAACGGCCAGGGGCTGGTTCCCGTGCTGTGCACGCGCACGGCCGACGGCGTCTCGGAGTCGCACTACGTGGACATGCTGCTCGGGCAGAACGTCGGCGGGATCGTCTTCGTCGGCGCCAGTTACACCGACATAGGCGAGGCCCAGGGGCGCGAGCTGCGCCGCCGCGGGATCCCCGTCGTCCTGGTGAATCCGGCCGACGAGAACCCGGGCGTCGCGCAGGTCTCGGTGGACGACGCCGGCGCCGCCGAGCAGGCGCTGGAGCACCTGTCGGCGCTCGGCCACGAGCGGATCGGGATGATCGTGGGCCCCTCGGGTCATGTCCCCTCGGTCCGCAAACTCGCTGGTTACGCGGCCTTCAACGCCCGGCGCGGGGTCCCGGCCCAGGAGTGGCGGCCGCGCGTGGCCCACGCGCTCTTCTCGATGGAGGGCGGTGCCACGGCGATCACCCAGCTCCTTCCGTGCGGGGTCACGGCGGTCGTCTGCGCCAGCGACGCCCTCGCCCTCGGCGCCATTCGCGGGGCGCGCCGGCGGGGGCTGGACGTACCGGCCGAGCTGTCCGTCGTGGGCTTCGACGACTCGCTCTTCATGGTGGCCACCGATCCTCCGCTGACGACGGCCCGGCAGCCCGTCGCCGCCATGGCCTCGGCCGCGGTGCAGTTCCTGGCCGAGCAGATCCGCACGGGCGTGGGCCTGTCGGCGGAGATCCTCTTCGACACCGAGCTCATCGTCCGCTCGTCCACGACGCGGCCCTCGTCGAGGCGCTGACGGGGGAGCGGGTTCGCGACGCGAGAAACGAGGGTCCGGCGGTCGCCGGGCCCTCTTTCCGTGTCCGGGGCCGTCATCGGCGTGACGGCCGGCCCGTCACGATCCGTCACCTAGCTGAATGTCCATGCGTAATCTCTTGCGTAACATTATTGACTTCTTGCGTTCACGGCTTCTACTGTCACGCCATCGAAGCCCGACCCGCTCGGAAGGCCTGTTCCCATGGATGGCATCACCAGACGTCGCGCCCTGTTCCTCTCCACCGCCCTCGTGGCGAGCCTCGGTCTCACCGCCTGCGGCGGAACACCGGACCCGGCCGGCGACAAGGCGGGCGGGGTGGTGACGATCACGGTCAACGGCATGCCGGCCACCACGCAGGCCGCCGACCGCAAGGACTTCGAGGAACTGGTCAAGCAGTTCGAGGCGGCGCACCCGAAGATCAAGATCCATGCCCGCGAAGGCCAGATGGACCCCAAGACCTTCGCGGCCAAACTCGCCGGCGGCCAGCTCGAAGACGTCTACTACGTCTACTTCACCGACCCGGCCGGTCTCATCCAGCGCAAGCAGGGCGCCGACATCACCCCCTACCTCGCCGACGTCCCCTACCTGTCCGACATACGCCCCGAGCTCCAGAAGGTGTTCAAGGACAAGGCGGGCAAGACCTACGGGCTGCCCACCGGCAACTACTCCATGGGTCTCGTCTACAACCGCGAGCTCTTCCGCAAGGCCGGACTCGACCCGGACAAGCCCCCGACCACCTGGGAAGAGGTCCGGGCCGCCGCCAAGAAGATCAGCGGACTCGGCGACGACACGGTGGGCTACGCCGACTACAGCAAGAACAACCAGGGCGGATGGCACCTGACGTCCTGGCTGTACTCCATGGGCGGAGACGTGGCCACCGAGGAGAACGGCACCTGGAAGGCCGCGTTCGACAGCGACGCGGGCCGCAAGGCGCTCGGCACCCTGCACGACATGCGCTGGACCGACAAGAGCATGGGCACCCGCCAGCTCCTGGAGATCGGCGACGTCCAGAAGATGATGGGCTCCGGCAAGCTCGGGATGTACATGGCCGGACCCGACAACATCCCCACCATCGTCAAGCAGTTCGAGCGCAAGTACGAGGAGTTCGGCCTGGCGGCCCTCCCCGGCACGGCCACGCTCGGAGGCGGCGACGGGTTCATGTTCAACCCCAGGGCCACGCCCGAGAAGATCAAGGCCGGCCTGCAGTGGGTCCAGTGGAAGTACCTCAACCCCGACCGGGAGGAGGAGAACGTCACCAAGTTCTCCGGCCTCGGCGTCCCGATCGGCCTGCCCCAGCCCAACCTCTTCGCGGGCGCCGCCCAGCAGAAGATCCAGGCCATCCACACCGCGCACGCCAACGTGCCGCAGGAGAACTACAAGCCGTTCGTCGACCGCAGCCCCCAGGTGGAGGTCAAGGTCGAGCCGCCGAACGCGCAGCAGATCTACACCGTCCTGGACGGGGTCATGCAGTCCGTCCTGACCAAGCAGGACGCGGACATCGACAAGCTGCTCAAGGACGCCGCCGCCCGCACCGACACCATCCTCGCCACGGTGAAGTGACATGTCCGTACTCCCCACCCCCGCGGCTCCGGCCCCCCGCGCCGGCAACCCGCGGCGCGCACGCCGGCTCGGGGACCTCCGGCGGACCGGAGCCACGGAGGGGAACCGGGCAAGGGGCCGGGCCCGCCGGCTGCGGGAGAACCTCGTCGCCTATCTCTTCCTCTCCGCCGCGCTGATCTGCTTCGCCCTCTTCGCCTGGTACCCGATCGTCCGCGGCGTCCTGCTGGGTTTCCAGCAGGTGACCTTCGCCCAGCCGGCCGAGTGGGTCGGCCTGGACAACTTCCGCCGCCTCTTCGCCGATCCGCTCTTCGCCACCGCCTGGCGCAACACCGGCTACTTCACGCTCCTGGCCCTCGTCTTTGGCTTCGCCGCCCCGTTCGTCACGGCCGTCGTCCTGAACGAACTGCGCCGCGGCCAGTCGTACCTGCGGCTCACCGTCTACCTCCCGGTGATGCTCCCGCCCATCGTCACCATGCTGCTGTGGCGCTGGTTCTACGATCCCGGCCCCGGCCTCTTCAACAACGTGCTCGGCGTCCTGCACCTGCCCGCCCAGCAGTGGCTGGAGTCGGAACACCTCGCGATGATCTCCCTGGTCCTCGTCTCCACCTGGGCCAACATGGGCACCACGACGCTCATCTACCTGGCGGCCCTCGGCGGCATCCCCGGCGAGCTCTACGAGGCGGCCGAACTCGACGGGGCCTCCATCCGCCAACGCCTCTGGCACGTCACGATCCCGCAGGTCAGGTTCATCCTCCTGATCACCCTGCTGCTCCAGGTCATCGGCACGATGCAGGTGTTCGTCGAACCCTTCGTCCTCACCGGCGGCGGCCCCGACGACGCCACCGTCACCATCCTGCTGCTGCTCTACCGCTACGCCTTCGTCTACAACGACTTCGGCCTGGCCAGTGCCATGAGCACCCTGCTCTTCGTCGTCCTGGGCCTCTTCGCCGGCCTCTACCTGCGGCTGACCCGGACCAAGGACTGAAAGGAGGGCCCCGTGGCCGCCACCGAACCCCGCTCCCGCACGCTCATCGCGCCCGCCGAACTGACCCGGCCCGTCGGCCGGTTCCTGCACCGCTTCGTCCTCGGCGCGACCCTGACCGGCTTCACCCTGGCCTTCGTCTTCCCGCTCTACTGGATGACCACGGGCGCCCTCAAGACCTCCGCCGAGCTGGCGGAGCCCCATCCGACCCTGCTCCCGTCCAGCTGGCACCCCGAGAGCTACACCGAGGCCTGGACGAACACGGGACTCGCCGGCTACTTCCTCAACACCGTCCTCCTCGCCTTCGGAGCCCTGCTCTTCCAGCTGGTCATCGACGTCAGCGCCGCGTACGCGCTGTCCAAGCTCCGCCCGGTGCTGGGCAACGCGGTGCTCGCGATGATGCTGGCCACCTTGATGCTGCCGGTCTCCGCACTGCTCGTACCCGTGTACCTGACCGTCGTGGACGTTCCCCTGGTCCACGTGAACCTGATCAACACCCCGTTCGCCATCTGGCTGCCGGCCGCGGCGAACGCCTTCAACGTCTTCATCCTCAAGCGGTTCTTCGACCAGATCCCCGCGGAACTGCTCGACGCCGCCCGGATCGACGGCGCGGGCACGCTGCGGATCCTCGTCTCGGTGATCCTCCCGCTGTCCCGCCCGGTGCTCGCCGTGGTGTCCATCTTCGCCGTCGTCGGCGTCTGGAAGGACTTCCTCTGGCCGATGCTCGTCCTGCCGGACGAGACCAAGCAGCCGGTCACCGTCGCACTCAACCGCCTCGCGGAGTTCATGCCGGCCAACCAGCTCCTCGCCGGCATGGTCATGGCGAGCGTCCCGCTGCTGGTCCTCTTCCTCCTCTTCCAGCGGCACATCATCTCCGGCCTCACGGCGGGAAGCCTCAAGGGCTGACCCCTCCCGGTCGCCCCTCCCGGTCACCCTTCCCGGTCACCCCTCCCGGCCGCCCCCCGACGCCGCCACCCACCCCGGGGACCATCCCCACCCCGGACCTCCCGCCCCACCCCGGCACACGCCTCCTCGACACCGCCGCAGCGACGGACCGCCGCGGCGGCCCCCACCGCGCCCTCCCGCCCCCGCGCGGGGCGCGCCTTCAGAAAGGACACGCCGCCGTGTCTTCTTCCCGAGGAACCCGCACCAGAGCCGCCCGCCTCATCTCCCCACTCCTCCTCACCGCCCTGGCAACCACCGGCCTCACCTTCGCCCTCGCCCCCGGCTCGTACGCGGCCGCCGTCACCCTGGAGGCGGAGTCGGCCGCCCTGTCGGGTGGTGCCCGCGCCGAGTCGGAGCATTCCGGTTACACCGGGACCGGCTACGCCGGTGGCTTCACGGACGGCAACAAGGGGGCCGCGTCGGTCTCCTTCGCGGTGCAGTCCGCCGCGGCCGGTACGGGGTCGGTCGCGATCCGGTACGCGAACGGCACGGGCTCGCCCCAGACCCTGAGCCTCTACGCCAACGGGGTCAAGGTCCGTCAGGTGACCCTGCCGGCCACCGCGAACTGGGACACCTGGGCCGTCCGCCAGGAAGCGGTCCCGCTGGCCAAGGGCGCCAACACCGTCGCGCTGACCTTCACCACCGCCGACTCCGGCAACGTGAACCTCGACCAGATCGCCCCGGCCGAAGCCGGCCCCACCACTCCCTCGGCCGGCCTGGAGGCGGAGTCGGCCGCCCTGTCGGGTGGTGCCCGCGCCGAGTCGGAGCATTCCGGTTACACCGGGACCGGCTACGCCGGTGGCTTCACGGACGGCAACAAGGGGGCCGCCTCGGTCTCCTTCGCGGTGCAGTCCGCCGCGGCCGGTACGGGGTCGGTCGCGATCCGGTACGCGAACGGCACGGGCTCGCCCCAGACCCTGAGCCTGTACGCGAACGGGGTCAAGGTCCGTCAGGTGACCCTGCCGGCCACCGCGAACTGGGACACCTGGGCCGTCCGGGAGGAGCCGCTGCCCCTGGCCGCCGGCGCCAACACCGTCGCGCTGACCTTCACCACGGCCGACTCCGGCAACGTGAACCTCGACGGCATCACCCCGACCGCCCCGACGACCACGCCCACCGACCCGCCGCCCGCCTCACTCAGCCACCAGGCCGAGGCCGCCTTCGCCTCGGGCGGCCCCGTGACCGCGTCCGCCGCCGCCGGCTTCAGCGGATCCGGGTACCTCACGGGCTTCACCGCCACCGGCGCCCGCGCCGTCTTCTCCGTCTCCGCGCCCACCGCGGCCACCCGGCAGGTGTCCGTGCGCTACCGCACCCCGGGCGCCACCCCCGCGACCATCACCCTCACGGCCAACGGAGCCCCCGTACGCCGGCTCACCCTCCCCGCCACCTCCGGCGCCTGGGCCGCCTTCACCACCGACGCGCCCCTGCGGGCCCACCTCAACACCCTGACCCTGCGCACCGAGACGGGCGACAGCGGCGACCTCCAGCTCGACGGCATCGAGGTCACCGGCTCCACGCCGAACGCCACCCGCGGCGCGAGCCTCCCGTACACCGCCTACGAGGCCGAGGCGGGCACCACCAACGCCTCCGTCACGGGCCCCGACCGCACCTACAAGACCCTGGCCTCCGAGGCCTCGGGCCGACGGGCCGTCGTACTCGACCAGACGGGGGAGTACGTCCAGTTCACCCTGGCCAAGGCCGCCAACGCGCTGACCGTCCGCTACTCCATCCCGGACAACGCGGCCGGCACCGGCACCAACGCCACCCTCAGCCTCTACGCCAACGGCGCCCACACCAAGGACCTCGCCCTCACCTCGAAGTACAGCTGGGTCTACGGCGCCTACCCCTACGGCAACGACCCCTCCCAGGGCGACGCCCACCGCTTCTTCGACGAGACCCGCACCCTCACCGGCGATTTCCCGGCCGGCACCGTGCTGAAGTTCCAGAAGGACGCCGGGGACACCGCCGCCTCCTACGCCATCGACCTGGTCGAGACCGAGTCCGCTCCGGTGGCCGCCACCATGCCCGCCACCGGATTCGTCTCCGCCACCACCCTCGGCGTCACCGCGAACGACGGCAGCGACGACACCGGCGCCCTGAACAGCGCGCTGTCCACCGCCACCGCCCAGGGCAAGGGTCTGTGGCTCCCGGCCGGTACGTACGACCTCTCGGGATCCGTCAACCTCACCGGAGCCGTCCTGCGCGGCGCCGGCGCATGGCACACCACCCTGCGCGGCA
This sequence comes from Streptomyces sp. NPDC002104, assembly GCF_053593795.1. NCBI lineage: Bacteria > Bacillati > Actinomycetota > Actinomycetes > Kitasatosporales > Streptomycetaceae > Streptomyces > Streptomyces sp. NPDC002104. The sequence goes on from NZ_JBSFDF010000012.1 coordinate 168,022, forward strand.
AGAACGGCAAGGGCGGACTCTTCGGACGCGGCGGCACCAGCACCGTGCAGGACCTGGCGATCACCGGGGAGGCCGACCACCGCGACGACGCCAACAGCGACGCCGCCGTAGAAGGGGACTTCGGCGCCGGCTCCACCCTGCAGAACCTCTGGATCCAGCACAGCAAGGTCGGCCTCTGGATCGACGCACCGACCCGCGGCCTGCTCGCCACCGGCCTGCGCATCCGGGACACGTACGCGGACGGGGTCAACCTGCACAAGGGCACCTCGGGCAGCGAGGTCTCCCAGAGCAGCATCCGCAACACCGGCGACGACGCCCTCGCGATGTGGTCCGAGGCCACGGCCGTCACCGACTGCGTGCTCCGCTTCAACACCGTCCAGCTCCCGCTGCTCGCCAACGGCGCCGCGATCTACGGCGGAAGCGGCAACCGGATCGAGGACAACCTGGTCTCCGACACCGTCACCGGCGCCGCCGGCATCGCGGTCAGCACCCGCTTCGGCATCCCCTTCAGCGGACCGGCGACCGTCCAGCGCAACACGATCGACCGGGCCGGCGGCTACGAGCCCAACTGGGCGAGCAAGCTCGGCGCCCTGTGGGTGTACGCGGACACCTCGGAGATCACCACCCCGGTACTCCTCCAGGACAACGACATCCTGGACAGCACCTACAGCGGCCTGCTCGTCTCCTGGCAGAAGAACGTCGGGAACCTGACCGTGAAGAACACCCGGATCGCCAAGGCCGGCGGCTACGGCATCGAGATCAACGCGGCCGGCGCGGGCGCCTTCAGCGGGGTCACGGTCACCGACGCCGCCTCGGGCGGGCTGAGCCTCGCCGGCGGGTTCACCGTCAACCGCGGAGCCGGCAACTCGGGCTGGTAGCCCGGCCGCGGAACCGCACCACCGCACCACCTCCCCGGAACCCGGGGCCCGGTCACCCAGCCACCCCGCCGCCCGACCGGGCCCCGTACCCCTCCCACCCCACCAGGAGCCCCCGTGACCCAGCGCACCCCGCACCCCGCAGCCTCCCCCTGGTGGCGGCACGCGGCGATCTACCAGATCTACATACGCAGCTTCGCCGACGGCAACGGCGACGGCACGGGCGACATCGCCGGAGTCCGCGCCCGGCTGCCCTACCTGCGGCAACTCGGCGTGGACGCCCTCTGGTTCAACCCCTGGTACGTCTCTCCCATGGCCGACGCCGGCTACGACGTGGCCGACTACCGCGACATCGACCCCCTCTTCGGCACGCTCGCCGAGGCCGAGCGGCTCATCGAAGAGGCCCACGGCCACGAGCTGCGGGTCATCGTCGATCTCGTCCCCAACCACTGCTCCGACCGGCACCCCTGGTTCGTCCAGGCCCTGGCCGCCGGCCCCGGATCCCCCGAGCGCGAGCGCTTCTGGTTCCTTCCCGGCCGCGGGGAACACGGCGAACTGCCCCCCAACGACTGGCACTCCTACTTCGGCGGCCCCGCCTGGACCCGGATCACCGAGGCGGACGGCACCCAAGGCCCCTGGTACCTGCACATGTTCGCCCCCGAACAGCCCGACCTGAACTGGGAACACCCCGACGTCGCCGCCGAGTTCGAGGACGTGCTGCGGTTCTGGCTCGACCGCGGGGTCGACGGCTTCCGCATCGACGTGGCGCACGGCCTCGCCAAGAAGCCCGGCCTCCCCGACGTCGGCGAGAACCCCGACCCGACCGACCTGCCCTACCAGGACGTGGACGCCGTCCACGGCGTCTACCGCGCCTGGCGCAAGATCCTCGACACCTACCCGGGCGACCGGGTCTTCATCGGAGAGGTCTGGCTCCCGGAGGCCGAACAGTTCGCCCGCTACCTGCGCCACGACGAACTGCACTCCGCCTTCAACTTCGACTACCTGTGCGCCCCCTGGGACTCCGGCTCCCTGCGCAAGGTCGTCGACTCCACGCTCGCCTCGCACGAACCGGTCGGCGCCCCGCCCACCTGGGTGCTCTCCAACCACGACACCATCCGCCACGTCACCCGCTACGGACGCGCCGACACCTCCTTCGACATGGGGGACAAGCGGCTCCTCGACCCCAGCGACGCCGTACTCGGCCGCAGGCGTGGCCGCGCCGCGGCCCTGGTCTCCCTGGCCCTGCCCGGCGGGGTCTACATCTACCAGGGCGACGAACTCGGCCTCCCCGAGGTGCAGGACCTGCCCGACGAGGTCCTCCAGGACCCCACCTTCGTCCGCTCCGGCGGTACGGACCGCGGCCGCGACGGCTGCCGCGTCCCCCTGCCGTGGGAGCCCGGCGGACCCTCCCTCGGCTTCTCGGCTCCGGCAGCCGAAGGCTCCGCGGCCGAACCGGCCGCCCCCTGGCTGCCCCAGCCCGAGCGGTGGGCCGCCCTCAGCGCGGCGGCGCAACAGGAGGACCCGTACTCCGTCCTCACCCTCTACCGCGAGGCCCTCGCCCTGCGCGGCGCCGAACTGGCGCCGCTGCCCGAGACGCTGGAGTGGGTCGACGCGGGACCCGACACCCTGTGCTTCGAGCGCCCCGGCGGCTTCCGCTGCCTGACCGCCTTCGCGGGCCCGGTCCCGCTTCCCCGGGGCGCCCGGGTCCTGCTCGGCAGCGGCCCGCTCACCACCGGCACCGACGGCGCGCCCGTACTGCCCCGGGACACCACGGTCTGGCTGCGCATGCGCGGGTGACACTCCCCTGGGCCGCGTGGCGCGGGCCATCCGTATCGTGAGATGCGGTGTCACATGTCGGCGGCGGCGTGCCAGACTCTTCCGCATGCGCCAGCAGAAGATTAGCGCCGGCGTGCCGGCCCGGAGCTGAACCGAGACGATTCCAGCAGCCCACCGCCCGCACGCAGACCTCTCGCATCCGCGAGGGGTCTTCTTGTTTTCCGGGACCACGCACCTCCGCCCCAGGACAGGAGCCCACACCTCATGACCCGCAGCGATGTTCTCCCCGCCGTCGACGACGCCGTGCGTACCGGCGACACCGCCTGCCACACGCTCATCGTCACCGTCCGGGACGGTGGGCACGCGCTCACCCGCATCTCCGCGCTCCTCAACAACCTGTCCGTCAGGAGGCTGTCCTTCAGGGCCGCCGACGCGAGCGGGCTGGCGCTGTGCGAGATCGTCGTACCCGCGGCGGACTCGCCGCGTGCCCAGGCCAAGCTCCGGCGCTGCGTCGAGGTGGTCGAGCTGAGCGCCCACGGGGGAGGGGAGAGCCGGTTCATCTGAACGAGCCGCACGGATCACATGGATTACTTGACTGACCGTTCCAGTATCCCGTACAGTACGGGATGTGGCCAGGACCAAGGAATTCGATCCGGACGCCGCGCTGCAGTCGGCTCTCGAGCTGTTCTGGCGGCGCGGTTACGAGGCGACGTCGATGGCGGACCTCGTCGAGCAGCTCGGCATCGGGCGGGCCAGCATGTACGCCACCTTCGGGAACAAGCGCGAGCTCTACCTGAAGGCGCTGGACCGCTACAGCGAGCACCACGACCCCGGCCTGCTGCGCGAGCTGTCCCAGCCGGGACCCGCGCTGCCGGCGGTGCGGACGGTGGTACGCCGCTTCGCCGCCGAGTCGAGCACCGGCGACCTGCGGTGGAACGGCTGCTTCGTGACCAACACGGCTGCGGAGCTCGGCGCGCACGACCCGGCAGCGGCCCGCAAGGTCGAAGCGAGCTGGGACCACATCGAGACCCTGCTGCATTCGGCACTGACCCGGGCCCAGGCCCAGGGCGAACTGCCGGCGGACCGCGATCCGCGCACGCTGGCCAGCATGCTGCTGGTGCTCATGCAGGGCATGCGCGTCGTGGGCAAGGCCTCGCAGGACCCGGGCCGGGTCCGGGCCGCGGCGGAGCAGGCCCTGAGCCTGCTCGACTGACCGGCCGCACGCCTGGCCGGACGCACGACCGTGTGGCGCCTCCCTTCGGGGAGGTTCTTTTCAGGCTTCATTTTGGAATGTACGATCCAGTTCATTATCTGAGTTTCGAGGGGGAGTAATGACCGTCACGCAGACCGCGCATACCACGCAGACCGAACACACCACGCAGACGCTCACCGCGTCCGGATCCAGGGAAGCCCGACCGGCGCCGGGCCCGGCTTTCGCGCTGCTCGGCACCGTGCAGATGACCCTGATCTTCGCGCTCACCTCGCTGGTCGTGCCGCTGCCGGCGATCGGCCGCGAACTCGCCCTGGCCCGCGACGAGCTGCTGCTCCTCAGCGCCGCCTACGGGCTGAGCTTCGCCGGTCTCCTGCTCTTCGGAGGCCGCCTCACCGACCGGTTCGGCGGGCGCCGGGTGTTCACCGCGGGACTGCTCGTCTTCGCCGTGGCCTCCCTCGCCGCACCGTTCGCCCAGGGGTCCGGGACCCTGCTCTCCGCCCGCTTCGCCCAGGGGGTGGGCGCCGCGCTCACCGCACCGGCCGCCATGGCCGTACTGCGGGCGGTCTTCCCCCAACCCGCCGCGTTCGGCAAGGCGATGGCGACCTGGGGCGGCCTGTCGGTGCTCGGCGCCACCGCGGGCAACCTGCTCTCCGGAGTGATCTCGGCCCTGGCCGGCTGGCGGTTCTCCTTCGCCGTTCCGGTCGCGGTGGCCGTCGCCGCCCTGCTCCTCGCACCCCGCCTGCTGCCCGCCACCCCGGCGGGGGAGGGCCGCTCCCTGGACCTGCCGGGCGCCCTGCTGGCCACCGCCGGAATCAGCCTCGTCAGCTACGGCTTCGTCCTCACCGACGCCCGTTCCTGGGGATCGACGAGCGTCCTGGTCACCCTGCTCACCGCGGCCGTGCTCCTGGTGGCCTTCCCGCTCGTCGAGCGCCGGGTCCGCGACCCCCTCCTCCCGCTCACGTTCCTCCGCGACCGCCGCCGGGCCCTGGCGCTGGCCGCCATCGGCCTCACCGCCGCCGGAACGACCGTGGCCTTCGTCCTCCTCTCGCTCCACCTCCAGCAGGAACTCGGCTGGTCGCCGCTGCGGACCTCCGCCGCGTTCCTCCCCTTCGCGGTGGCCCTGCTCGTGGCCGGCCGGGTGGCCGGCCCCCTCGTCGGCCGGTACGGGGCGCCCCGCGTCACCACCGCCGGGCTCGTGGTCGCCGCGGCCGGACTCGGACTCCTGACCTTGACCGGCCTGGACGCGCAGATCCCGTACGCCTTCGGCCTGCTCCCCGGCCTGCTGCTCCTGCCCATCGGCACGGCGGCCGCCTTCGCGGGGGCCGCGGTCCTCGCCACCGACGGGGTGGAGCCGCACCAGGCGGGACTCGCCGGCGGGGTCATGAACACCGCGATGGAGCTGGGCCCGACGGTCGTCTTCGCGGCGGTGCTCTCCCTGGGCTCCGACACGGTCTCGCTGGCCGCCACCGCGCTCGCCTTCGGCGCGGCGGCCTTCCTCAACACCCGCATCAAGTAACCAGCAGCACCCGCATCACGCGACCGGCCGCACCGGCCTCAAGCAACCGCACTAGACAGAGCAGGGGATCCACCATCATGTCCGCACGTTTCACCGGCAAGAGCGTCCTCGTCACCGGAGCCGGGTCCGGCATCGGCCGGGCCGTCGCCCTCGCCTTCGCCGCCGAAGGGGCCGCAGTGGTCGTGGCCGGCCGCACCGCCGCCCCGCTCGACGAGACGGTCGAGCTGATCGAGAAGAAGGGGGGCGAGGCGCTCGCGGTGACCGCGGACGTGACCCGCGCCGGCGACGTACGGGCCCTGGTCCGGCGCACCGTCGAGCACTTCGGCAGCCTCGACGTCGCCGTGAACAACGCGGGCGTCTTCCGGGGCGGCGGCCCCGTCGTGGACCTCACCGAGGAGGACTGGCGCAGCATGCTCGACATCAACGTCACCGGTGTCCTGCTCAGCCTCCAGGCCGAGGTCGCCGCCATGCGCGACCAGCCCGCGGGCGGGGCGATCGTGAACATCTCCTCGAACCTCGGCCCGCACACCCGCATCCCGGGAGCCGCCGGCTACCTCACCACCAAGGCTGCCGTCTCCGCCCTGACCCGGGCCGCGGCCCTGGACCACATCGCCGAAGGCGTCCGCATCAACGCGGTCAGCCCCGGCGCGACCGCCACGACGATGTCGCTGCTGCCGGGGGAGGGGGACGCCGAGCGTGCGGCGAGGATGAAGGGCGAGTCGCCGCTGGGCCGGGTGTCCTCCACCGCCGAGGTCGCGGCGGCCGTGCTCTACCTGGCCTCGCCGGACGCCGGCTCGGTGGTCGGCGCCGACCTGGTGATCGACGGCGGCGTCGCCGCCTGACCCCGGAAACGACTCCGGCCCCCTAGACGCCTGGGCGTCTAGGGGGCCGGACCTTTGGTAGCGGGGACAGGATTTGAACCTGCGACCTCTGGGTTATGAGCCCAGCGAGCTACCGAGCTGCTCCACCCCGCGTCGTTGTGAACACCACTGTACGGGATCCCGGGCCGCCCTCCGACCACGGCTGAAAATCCGGGTCGTGCGGGCCGGAAAATGCACACCGGCCACGTGAGAATTTCTGCACCGGCGCACGCGGGCGGATTTATTTCCACGCCGGTCCGACCCCGGCGTGCTACTGTGGTTTTAGTTGCAGTTGTGGTTCCCAAAAATTTCGAGCACCTCTGCCCACTCCTCTTGTAGGAGCAGGGCGAGTGTTCTTGTATTTCCGGCGTTTTCCGGGCTGGGCAATCATCGGCGACTTGAGGTTCGCACAGTGCGGACCTCCGGGCTGTGCCCCGAAGGAGTTAAAAACATGGCTAATGGCACCGTGAAGTGGTTCAACGCGGAAAAGGGCTTCGGCTTCATCGAGCAGGAGGGCGGCGGTCCTGACGTGTTCGCCCACTACTCGAACATCGCCTCGCAGGGCTTCCGTGAGCTTCAGGAAGGCCAGAAGGTCAGCTTTGACATCGCGCAGGGCCAGAAGGGCCCGACCGCCGAGAACATCGTCACCGCCTGACGTTCACGCGTAACCGCGTAGCTGGGGCCCGCACCTTGGGGTGCGGGCCCCAGCTCGTTGTGTTTTGTGATCTGCGGGCCGCTTCGGCCCGCGTGCGCGGCGCGACGGGGAAACCCCGTCCCAGCGCCCCACCGTTCGGCCGTTGGATGAACTCCACGGCTCCCCACCCGCAGGCGGCGCACATTTCGCCGGTACCTAGGGTGATAATCCTTAATGTGACGTCGATCGAAGTTCGATTCGACTTCGTCATATTTTTTATGCTCCGGCTCATTCTTGTGAATCCTCGTGCGGCCAGACTTTCGCCGCCGAGAACTCCTCGATGTGCGCCGTATCGAGGAAGGTTCTGCATGAACCGCACGACCCGCATGAATGACCGCTCTTCGTCCTCCCGTACGGGTGGATCCAACAGCTCCTACGGCTCCTACGGCGGCTCCTCGGGCTCCGGCAGCCGTTCCTCCGGCAGCCGGTACGGCTCCTCCGCCCCCAGCCGCTCCGGTGGCCCCAAGCGCTCGGGTGGCGGCGGCTACGGACGCCGTCCCGCCGCACCGCAGGGCGAGTTCGCCCTGCCGGTCACCGTGGTCCCCGCGCTGCCCGCCGTCGAGGCGTTCGCCGACATGGCGATGCCGGCGCAGCTGCTCGCCACGCTGACCCGTGAGGGCATGACCACGCCGTTCCCGATCCAGGCGGCCACCCTGCCGAACGGCCTCGTGGGCCGTGACGTCCTGGGCCGCGGCCGGACCGGTTCCGGCAAGACCCTGGCCTTCGGCCTCGCGCTGCTGGCCCGTACGGCCGGCCAGAGCGCCGAGCCGGGTCAGCCGCTCGCGCTGGTCCTCGTACCGACGCGTGAGCTCGCCCAGCAGGTCACCGCGGCCCTCACGCCCTACGCCCGCGCCGTGAAGCTGAGGATCGCGACCGTGGTCGGCGGCATGCCGATCCACCGCCAGGCCGGTGCGCTGCGCGCCGGGGCCGAAGTGGTCGTCGCCACCCCGGGCCGGCTGAAGGACCTCATCCAGCGGGGTGACTGCCGGCTGAACCAGGTCGGGATCACCGTCCTGGACGAGGCCGACCAGATGGCGGACATGGGGTTCATGCCCCAGGTCACCGCGCTCCTCGACCAGGTCCGCCCCGAGGGCCAGCGGATGCTGTTCTCCGCCACGCTGGACCGCAACGTCGACCTGCTGGTCCGCCGCTACCTGACCGACCCGGTCGTGCACTCCGTCGACCCCTCGCAGGGTGCGGTGACCACGATGGAGCACCACGTCCTGCACGTGCAGAACTTCGACAAGCAGGCCGCCACGACCGAGATCGCCGCCCGCGAGGGCCGCGTGATCATGTTCCTGGACACCAAGCACGGTGTGGACCGGCTGACCGAGCACCTGCTGAGCAACGGGGTGCGCGCCGCGGCCCTGCACGGCGGCAAGTCGCAGCCCCAGCGGACCCGGACCCTCACGCAGTTCAAGTCCGGGCACGTCAGCGTGCTCGTGGCGACGAACGTCGCGGCCCGTGGCATCCACGTCGACAACCTGGACCTCGTCGTCAACGTGGACCCGCCGACCGACCCCAAGGACTACCTGCACCGCGGCGGCCGCACCGCCCGTGCCGGCGAGTCCGGCAGCGTCGTCACCCTGGTCCTGCCCAACCAGCGCCGCGACATGGTCCGTCTCATGCAGGCCGCGGGCATCACCCCGCAGACCGCGCAGGTGCGCTCCGGCGAGGCCGAACTGAGCCGGATCACCGGCGCCCAGGCACCGTCGGGCGTCCCGGTCGTCATCACCGCTCCCGTCAGCGACCGTCCGCGGGGCGCAGCGGGCGGCGCCTCCCGCGGCCGCCGCAGCAGGCCCGCGCAGGACCGCCGCAGCAGGACCGCCGCGACCGCCCGGGGACCGCAGCGGCAGTCCCCGGCCACCACGGCCGCTTAGGCTCCCGTTCGGAACGTGCTCGGCCCGGTTCTCTTCATCCTGTGAGGCAGCATGCGCTTCGTCATCGCCCGCTTTCCCTTCGAGCTGACCAAGGCCGGGGTCCTGGAATCGATGAAGGGCGTCAAGCCCGAACCGATCACCGGTGACTCGGTGGTCATAGGACGTCGTTCCTACCCCGTGAAGCAGGTCGGCGCCGTCGTCACCCGCCAGGACCGCCGTGACTTCACCGCCGGCGAGGTGATCAGGGCGCTGACCGCCCTGGGCTTCACCTGCCGCCCGCTCGAAACGGCCCCTGCGCCCACCGAGGGGCTGACCCCGCTCCAGAAGGCCTCGGCCATGCTCGGCTCCACCTCGGACGCGTAGCGGGAGCAGCAGGAGCAATGCGTACGGACCCAGGGGGCCCGGCCGAGCGAGCGGGCGGTGTCGGGGATGCCGGCCTGCCGGCGCCGCAGGAGTTCCGCCGTCCAGGGCCCGGGGAGGGTGAGGGTCCATTC